>DASTHN010000106.1:0-28163 GCA_035718185.1 Actinomycetota bacterium | reverse complement strand
GCCGAGGCCGGCGGCAAGGTCCTCACGGGCGGCGAGCGGATCGACGGCCCGGGCTTCTACTACAAGCCGACCGTCGTCGCGGACGTCGACCAGAAGTCCGAGATCGTGCAGAACGAGGTCTTCGGGCCGGTCGTCTCGGTTCAGCGGTTCAGCGACGAGGACCAGGCCGTCGAGTGGGCCAACGACGTCGTGTACGGCCTCGCGTCCTCGGTCTGGACGAGGGACGCGGCCCGCGCGATGCGCGTGGCCCGGCGGCTGCAGTTCGGCGCGGTGTGGGTCAACACCCACTTCATGATCACGGCCGAGATGCCGCACGGCGGGTACAAGGAGAGCGGGTACGGCAAGGACATGTCGATGTACTCGCTCGAGGACTACACGCAGATCAAGCACGTGATGTGGTCGCTCGACTGAGCGATCCGAAGGTCGTACCGGCGATGGCCCGGCCCGGACGTCGGGCTCGGGCCATCGCCGTCGGAAGGGTGGTGATCGCTCCATGGCAGTGAAACCGTTCTACGTGAACGGCGAGTGGCGCACCGGCGAGGGCGTGTTCGAGGTCAAGAGCCCCTACGACGAGAGCGTCGTCGCCGAGATCGGCGTGCCGACGGAGGCCGACGTCGAGGAGGCCGTCGCGACGGCGGCCAGCACGTTCGAGGAGTCCCGGCACCTGTCGGTCGCCGCCCGCTCGACCGCGCTCGACCACATCTCGAGGCGCCTGGCCGAGACCGCGGACGAGACCGCCGAGCTGATCGCCTACGAGGGCGGCAAGCCGCTCAAGTGGGCCAGGGTCGAGGCGGCGCGGGCCGTCAGCACGTTCCGCTGGGCGTCCGAGGTCCTGCGGCACGGCGACGACGAGATGATGCGCCTGGACACGGAGGCTGCGTTCGGCTCCCGCGTCGGGCTGCTGCGCCGGTTCCCGTTCGGCCCGGTGTTCGGCATCACGCCGTTCAACTTCCCGGTGAACCTGGTCGCCCACAAGGTGGCCCCGGCCCTGGCCGTCGGCGCCCCGATCGTCGTGAAGCCGGCCTCGGCGACGCCGCTCGGGGCGCTCCGGCTCGCGGAGCTCTTCGCGGAGACCGAGCTGCCGCAGGGCATGTACCAGGTCCTCCCGGTGCGCTCGAGCGTTGCCGACAAGCTGGCGCGCGACGAGCGGTTCCGGAAGATCTCGTTCACGGGGTCCGCGGAGACAGGCTGGTACCTGAAGGGGCTGGACCCGAAGAAGCGCGTCACGCTCGAGCTGGGCGGCAACGCGGGCGTCATCGTGCACTCGGACGCCGACCTGGACATGGCCGCGGCGCGGATCGCGTTCGGCGGCTACTACCAGGCCGGACAGTCGTGCATCAGCGTCCAGCGCGTCCTGGTGCAGTCCGAGGTCTACGACGACTTCGCGGCGCGGCTCGTCAAGGAGGTCGAGAACCTCAAGACCGGCGACCCGATGGATCCCACCGTGGACGTCGGGCCGGTGATCACGCGCGGCGACGTCGACCGGATCGACGCCGTGGTGAAGGAGGCGGTCTCCCAGGGCGCCCGGATCCTGACCGGCGGGCGCGCCGAGGCGCCGTTCTACTACCCGACGCTGCTCGCGGAGGTCGAGCCGCAGATGAACGTCTGCCGCGAGGAGATCTTCGGACCGGTCGTCACGATCAGCCCGTACCAGACGTTCGACGAGGCGATCGCGCTCGTGAACGACTCGCGCTTCGGCCTGCAGGCCGGCGTGTTCACGAGCAGCCTGAACCTGGCCTTCCAAGCGCACCGCGACATCGAGGTCGGCGGCGTGATCGTGAACGACATCTCGGCGTTCCGGGCGGACCAGATGCCGTACGGCGGCTCGAAGGACTCGGGCTTCGGCCGCGAGGGCCTGCGGTTCGCGATGGAGGAGATGACCGAGCCGCGGATCATGGTCCTGTCGCACGTCCCGCTGTAGTGGGCACGCCGATCGCGGTCCTCGGCGCCGGCGCGATGGGCGGCGCGGCGGCCATGCTGCTGGCGCGGCACGACGACGTCGACCTGCTGGTGCTCGACGTGGACGCGGAGCGGGCGCTCCGCGTGGCCGAGCTGGCAGGCGCCGAGGGCCGCGGGTTCGACCCCTCGAGCGGCGAGCTCGTCGAGCTCCTGCGCGAGGTGCGCGCCGTGGCGGCGTGCATCCCGTACCGCGCGAACCTGCCGACGATGGAGGCCGCGCTCGAGGCCGGGTGCCACTACGCGGACCTGGGCGGGTTGTTCCACACGACGCGGAGGCAGCTCGAGCTGGCCGAGCGGTTCGCGGCCGCCGGTCTGACCGCCGTGCTCGGGATCGGATCGGCGCCGGGGCTCACGAACGTGCTCGCGCGGCTCGGCGCCGACGCGCTCGACACCGTGACCTCGATCGACATGGTCGACGGCGCTGTCGACCTGTCGGCCGACGGCGGTGCGTTCGGCGTCCCGTACTCGGTCGAGACCGTGCTCGACGAGTTCACGTTGCCCGCGATGGTGTTCGAGGACGGCGAGCTGCGGGAGGTCCCGGCCGGCTCCGGCGTGGTCGACTGGGACTTCCCCGAGCCGGTCGGCACGCAGCCGGCGATGTACACGCTCCACTCGGAGCCCGCGACGCTGCCGGACACCATCCCCGGCGTCCGTGACGTCCGGTGGCGCCTGGCGCTGCCCCGGGCCGTGCACGAGGGCTTCGCGTTCCTCACTGCGGTCGGGCTCGCGAGCGCCGAGCCGGTCCGGACGCCCTCCGGCAAGGTCGTCCCGCGCGAGGTCCTCGCGGCCGTCCTGGACCGCCTGCCGATGCCCGAGGGCGAGCCGAACGACGTCGAGTTCATCGACGTGCGGGTCGTGGGAACGAAGGACGGACGGCCCGCCGAGCACCGGGCGCTCGCCCGCTTCGACCCGAGCCCCGAGGGCCTCTCCGCCGGCGCGTTCGGCACCGCGATCCCGATCGCCGTCACGGCGCGCCGCATGGCCGAGGGTCGGGTACCGCCGGGCGTCCACCCGCCCGAGACGGCGTTCGACGCGGCAGATCTCATCGCGGAGCTCGAGCGCGAGGGCATCGAGGTCCGGGCCGAGCTCTCCCCGTAGCCGAACCGGGGAGTACGCTGGAGCCGTGAGCCCCGCGTTCATCGCCATCGGCGTCACGATCGTCGTGCTCGCCGTCGGCGGCGCGATCGTCGCGCTGACCGAGGGCGGTCCGCTCCGAGCGGGCGGGCGACCCCTGCCCATCTCCGCTCCCTGGATCGTCGTCGGTGCCCTGCTGCTGATCGTCGGCATCGTCCTGGTGCCCAGGCTGCTCGGGTTCACGTTCCTGCTCCTGCCGCTGATCTGGTCGCGCCGCCGACCTCGGGGGCCACGCGGCCCCGGCGGTCCGAGCGGCACCACCCGCGAGACGGATCGCGACCCCTTCGACGAGGACCGCTAGCGGTGGAAACCGCGATCGGCGTCCTCCTGCTCGTCCTCGTCGCGCTCGGTTACCGGCGGGCGATCTCCGCGGTCGAGCACACGTGGGGCGTCCGCTGGGGCCGTTGGGCGTGGTGGACATCCATCCCGCTGTGGGCGGGCGCGGCTGTCGTCGCGGGCCTGATCGGCGGTCCCGGCTGGACGGCGTTCGTGCTCGTGGCCGGAGGCATCTTCGCCGTCGCGGTGCTCACGCAGCGGGGGCTGCGCGGGAGCCGTTAGGGCAGGACGCGCTCGGCGAGCCCGGCGACCGCGGCCGCAACCTCGGGCTCGCGCCGCCAGAAGAAGTGGTCGGTCCCGGGCACGATCTCCAGCTGGGCGTTCGGCAGTCGCCGGGCCACGGCCTCCAGGTCCGGCCGCTGCGAGAACTGGTCGCCCTGCCCGGAGAGCAACAGAACGGGTCGTCGGAAGGCCCGCAGCTCGGCGTCGCCGGGCAGCGGCGGGAGCTGCAGGCCCGTGTCCCCGAGCGGCAGCCCGACGAGCGCGAGACCCGCGACCAGCGGGTCGGCGATCGCCTCGAGCAGCGCGATGAGCGCGCCGAACGACCACCCGCACGCGATCGTCGGTCCATCGGCCTCCGCGCGCACGCGGCCGACCGCGGCGGCGACGTCTCGGATCTCGGTCCGTCCGCCGCCGAACGTGCCGGCGGAGCCGCCGACGCCCCGGAAGTTGAACGACAGGACGGCGAGCCCGCGTCCCACCAGCTCGCTCCGGATCGCCCACAGCAGCGGATGGTCCCGGCTGCCGCCGTGGCGCGGATGGGGATGGCAGACGACGGCCGAGCCGCGGGAGGCCCCCTCGGGCAGGCGGAGTTCGCCCTCGAGCGAGACACCGTCCTCCGTCGAGAAGCGCAGCGCGTCCACCGCGTGCGACGATGGCAGGCGTGACGGCCGCACGACAACCGCGCGGGCTCGGGCTCGCGCTCCGGGACCCCCTGGCTTGGGACGGGCTCGCCGGGATCGTGCGCGAGGGGGAGCGCCTCGGCTACGCCGCCGTGTTCCTGCCCGAGATCGCCGCCCGGGACGCGTTCGCCGCGCTCACGGGACTGGCGGGTGAGACGACCGGCATGCTCCTCGGGACCGGCGTCGTGCCGATGCGCTCGCGCACGCCGCTGATCACCGCGATGGCCGCCGCGACGGTGCATGAGCGCTCGGGCGGGCGCCTGGTGCTGGGGATCGGGACCGGGTCGGTCGGGAAGGGAGCGCTCCGGGAGCTCGAGCGCACGGTGGCCGATGTGCGCGCGCTCCTGCTCGGGCGGACCGTGTCCCGCGACGGTCGGGAGCTCCGACTGGCGCTCCCCCCGGGACGCGAGGTCCCGATCTGGATCTCGGCGCTGGGACCGAGGGCGTTCGAGCTCGCCGGCCGGATCGCCGACGGGGTGCTGCTGAACTGGTGCACGCCCGAACGCCTGGCGTTCGCGCGCGCCGCGGTCGCCGAGGGCGCCCGATCGGCCGGCCGGGACCCGGACGACGTCGGCGTGGCCGTGTACGTCCGGTCCTGGGTGGGCGACGACCCGGAGGTCGCGATGCCCATCGTGAAGGCCGCCGCCGGCGAGTACGCTCGGTACCCGGCCTACGCCCGGCAGTTCGCGCAGCTCGGGGCGGGCACCGAGGCCGAGACCGCGGCCGCCGCCGTTGCGGCGGGCCGGCCGCAGGACGTGCCGGACCACCTGGTCCACGCGTTCACGGCGTTCGGCGGGCACGCGCCGACCCGGCTGGCCGAGTATGCGGCGGCGGGCGCGGATCTCGTCTTCGTCTATCCGGTGGCGGTGGGGGAGCCGGCCTCCTCGATCCTGGGGACCGTGCGGGCGCTGGCGCCGGGGCCAGGATGAGGGTTGCCAGGACGTCCCACGCGGCTAAGATGAGGTTTGCACGGTCCGCACCGTAGAAAAGGGGAAAACGGCATGACCTACACGATCACGGAGCCCTGCATCGACGTGAAGGACAAGGCCTGCGTCGACGAGTGCCCGGTCGACTGCATCTACGAGGGCGGCCGGATGCTGTACATCCAGCCCGACGAGTGCGTGGACTGCGGCGCCTGCGAGCCGGTCTGTCCCGTGACGGCGATCTTCTACGAGGACGACGTTCCGGCGGAGTGGAAGCAGTTCACCCCCATCAACGCGGAGTACTTCGCCGACTCGGTGAGCGGGCTCGGCTCTCCCGGTGGCGCCGCGCAGGTCGGCCCGAGCACCGCGGATCACCCGACCGTCGCCGGCTGGGCAGCGATCGGCTAGCGCGGTCTGCCGGATCCCGGAACGCACGAACGCCCCGGCGTCGAGCCGGGGCGTTCGTCTTGGGGTGCCTCGGGCTCGCCCTCAGGCGTCGGCGGCCGCCGGCTCGGGGGCCGGGACCACCGCGGGGGTGCCCCACGCGGTGTCGGGCAGCCAGCGCTCGCGCGACTTGACCGCGAGCTTGTACATGAGGTCGATCGCGCCCTGGTCCTCGGAGCCGGGCTTCCACTCCACGACGCCGTCGGCGACCGCGCGGTCCCAGACGTCCCGGCCCTTGTCGGTCCGGATGATCGTGAGCGTCCAGCCCTCGCCCTGCCCGAGGCCGCCGAACGAGATGTCGGCATGCTCGGCCGCGAAGTCCGGACAGTGCAGGCAGCCGGGGCGGGTGTACACGTGGGACTTCTTCAGCCCGTACGTGAGCTCGTCGCCATCCTTCGTGTAGAAGAGCAGCTTGCCCTTGATGTTCACGCGCACGATGTCGTCCAGGCTCAGGCCGAGCTCCTTCTGCGCGATCTCGACCATCAGCCCCTCGTACGTGAAGCTCTTCGAGCACAGGAGGCCGAAGGTCCAGCTGACCTTCTTCGCCCACTTGTTCACCCGGCGGGCGGCCATCGAGCCCGGCGCGCTCGCCTGACACCCCATGCCGACGAGGGCGAGGTTCGACAGACCCATCTCGGCCGCCTTCAGCATGGCGAGCGGGTTCGGCGAGTACGTGTAGCGCGACCCCGCGGACGCGAGCACGCCCTCTCGGTCGGTCACGACCGCCGGCTCGCAGTCCCACTGCCGCTCGTCCGAGAGCTGGGACGTGCACACGCCGTCGATCTCGCCGTTCTCGAGCCCCCAGATCAGGAGCGAGGAGACCACCCCGCCGTCCTGGCCATGCGCGAGCACCTCGGGGCTCGCGGCGCGGGCGAGCACGATGTCCTGGTACTTCCCGATGACCTCCTCGGGTGTGCGGGTCGCGCCGAAGAGCTGCTGGTCGATCTCGCCCTCCCAGTCGCGGAAGCGGGGGCACGCCAGGGTGCACAGCGAGCATCCCTTCTCGCCGTGCGCGCACTGATCGATCCCGTCCTCCTGCAGCTGGATCGGGTTGTAGTTCTCGTAGCCGAGGACGTGGAACGGACAGGCCACGATGCAGGCGGTGCAGCCGGTGCACAGACCGGTGTCGACGACCTCGTGGTAGAGGTCGTACCACTGAGTGTTCTCTTTGGGCGCCATGGAAGGCAGGATAGCGCCCGGGTTCCGACGCGAGGTCGGGCCGAAGGACCCAACCGGCCGGGGGCCGTCTAGCCGGACCGTCTACCCGGTCCTCGCGGCCGGGACGGGCGCTAGATCGAGAACGACTCGCCGCAGGCGCACTCGTGCGTGGCCTGCGGGTTGAGGACCTTGAGCCCGCCGCCGAGGAGCGCGTCGTTGAACTCCAGGGTCGAGCCACGGACGATCGGCGCGCTCGTGCGGTCCACCAGCACCCGGAAGCCTTCGACCTCGACCACGTGGTCCTCGGGCCCGGGCTGGTCGAAGGAGAGCTCGTACGAGAATCCCGAGCACCCGCCGGCCACGACCCGCAGGCGGAGCGCGGCGTCGGGGCGACCCTCCTTCTCGGCGAGCGCGCGGGCCTTGTGGGCGGCCTTCGGGGTCACCGTGAGTACGGCGGTGTCGGTGTCCATCGCTCCTCCACCATACCGGCAGACTCAGCTTCCGGCTAGGGCGACGAGGGCGCCCTTCACGGTCTCGGACAGGGTGGGGTAGGCGTGGATCGCCTCGCCGGCCGTTGCGGCGGAGGTCCGCCCGGCCATGATCGCGACGACCTCGTGGATCATCGCGCCGGCATCGTCGCCGACGATGTGCCCTCCGAGGACCTCGCCGGTGCGGGCGTCCCCGATCAGCTTCACGAGCCCCTCGGTCCGCCCGTCGATGTGTGCGCGCTCGTTGTCCTCGAACCGGAGCAGGGCGGTGCGGACCTCGACGTCGGCCTCGCGCGCCTGGCCCTCGGTGAGGCCGACGCTCGCGACCTCCGGGTCGCAGTAGGTGACGCGCGGGACGACCCGGTAGTCGCGGCCCCGCGGCCGGCCGAGGATGTCGTCGACGACCAGCTCGGCCTCGTACGAGCCGACGTGTGTGAAGAGCAGCTCTCCGGTGGCATCGCCGGCCGCCCAGACGTCGGGGTTGGTCGTCCGGAGCGTCCGGCCCAGGACGGGTCTCCCGCGGTCGTCCAACGCCACCCCCGCCGCGTCCAGGTCGTGCACGTCGAAGACCGGCCGCCGTCCGGTCGCGACGAGGAGCTCCTCGGACCGGATGGTCTCCCCGCCCTCGAGCGCGAGGGTCCACCCGGCCCGATGGTGCTCGGCGCGCTCGATCGACACGCCTGCGCGCAGCGCGATGCCCTCGGCCTCGAACGCGGGGGCGAACGCGGCCGCGGCGTCCTCGTCCTCGAGCGGCAGGACGTGGGGGAGCGCTTCGAGCACGGTCACCCGCGAGCCGAACCGTGCGTAGATCTGGGCGAATTCGATGCCGATCGCCCCGGCGCCGATCACGAGGAGCGAGCCTGGCACGCGCTTCGGCCCCCAGATCGCCTCCTTGTTCGTCCAGTAGGGACCCTCGGCGAGGCCCGGGATCGGTGGGGCGGTGGCCTGTGTGCCGGTCGCGAGCACGACGCGGTCGGCGTGGATCCGCTCGCCGCTCGCGGTCTCGATCAGATGCTCGCCGGCCAGGCGCGCCTCCTCGAGCAGCACGCGGATCCCGATCCGCTCGAACGGCGCCGCCCCCTGGCCGGACTGCGCGTCCACGACGTCCCGCGCCCGCTGGCGGACGGCCTCCAGGTCCACCTCGACGCCGCGCCCGATCCGGACGCCGAACCGTGCGGCGTCGCGTGCCTGGGCGGCGATCTTCGCGCTCCGGAGCATGACCTTCGTCGGGACGCAGCCGTAGTGGTTGCACTCGCCGCCGAGTTTGTCGCGCTCGGCGATCGCGATCCGGAGACCGCTGCGCTCGCCGAGCTGGAAGGCGATCTCTGACCCGGTCCCCCCGCCGCCGATCACGAAGACGTCGTAGCGCTCCACGATCCCTCCAGAACCGCCGCGCTCGCTCAGCCCTCGCCGAGGTAGCCGACGAACGCTCTCGCGTAGATCCGCGCCGCGGCCGTCAGCTCGTCCACCGAGACCCACTCGTTCGCCGTGTGTGCCTGGGCGAGAGACCCCGGTCCGCAGATCACCGCGGGGATCCGCGCGTCGTTGATGTAGAAGCGGGCGTCGGTGATGCCCGTCAGCCCGACGTCCGCGGGCATCCGCCCGGTCTCGGCGGCGACGGCGTCGCGCACGGCCCCGGCGATCGCGCTGTCGTGCGGGGCCTCGGCGGCCTCGAGCCATTGGCGCACGACGAACGAGAGATCGACCGCGGGATGTTCCTTGCGGATCGAGGCCGCGAGGCGTTCGAACGGCTCGAGCACCTCGTGGGGGTCGTCCTCGCCGGGGACGGTCCGGCGGTCGACGTCGACCTCGCATCGGTCGGGGACGACGTTCGGCGCGGTCCCGCCCGAGATCAGCGCCGCGTTCACACTCGGCCGGCCGACGAGGGGGTGCTCACGGTCGGGGAGCACCTCGCCGATCCTCAGCAGGAACCGCGCCATCGACGTGATGGCGTTCACGCCCAGCTGCGGCGTGGAGCCGTGGGCCGCCCTACCCGACGCGGTGGCGGTGATCCACGCCCCGCCGCGCTCGGCGAGCGCCAGCTGCAGCCCGGTGGGCTCGCCGACGATGCAGGCGTCCTGGTCCAGTAGTCCAGCCTCCCAGAGCACCTTCGTGCCGTGCACGCCCGTCTGCTCCTCGTCGGCGACCAGGTGCAGCTCGAGCGTGCCGCCGAGCCGGACACCCGAGCGCACGATCGCGCTCGTCGCGGCGAGCGCCGCCGCGACCGCACCCTTCATGTCGACCGCCCCCCGGCCGACCAACCGGCCGCCCTCGACCGTGCCGGCGAACGGCGGATGCGCCCAGGTGTCCGGGTCGCCCGCCGGCACGACGTCGAGGTGCCCGTTCCACGCCAGCTTGGGCCGACCGCCCGAGCCGAGGGCAGCGATCACGCTCGGCCGGCCGGCCTCGCCGCGGACGACCTCCACCGATGCGCCCAGCTCGGTGAGGACGTCGACCACGAGGCGGGCGACCCCGTCCTCGGTCCCGCCGGGGTTCTCGCTCGGGACGGCGACGAGCGCTCGGGCGAGCGCGAGCACCTCATCCTCGTCGACCGTCCGCAGGACGGCGGCCACGACATCCTCGTCTACCATCGGCGCAATGTACCGCGCCGACCTCCGCGAGCGCCTCCGCGCGCACCTGGACCCCGCACCGGCGCCGGTGCCGGGACCCGGCGACCGGCTGGCCGCGGTCCTCGCGCCGCTCGTCGAGCTCCCCGAGCTCGCGCTGGTGTTCATGAAGCGCTCCGACGACCTGCCGCGGCACCCCGGCGAGATCTCCTTCCCCGGCGGCCTGGTGGATCCAGGCGACGCCGACCTGCCGGCGACCGCCCTGCGGGAGGCGTGGGAGGAGATCGGCCTCGACCCGTCGCTGCCCGAGATCCTCGGCGCGCTTCCGGCCGTCCACACGACGGTGAGCGGGATCCTCGTCGTGCCGTTCGTGGGCACGCTCGTCGACCCGCCGGTGTTGTCCATCGATGGGCGGGAGACGGAACAGGTGCTGACCTTCTCTGTCGACCGGCTGCTCGAGGCGGAGGCCGTCCATGAGCTGGAGCGCCCCGACGGCCGTCGGTGGCGCGGTTGGCGGTACGAGGTCGACGGAACCACCGTCTGGGGAGCCACGGGACGCATGCTGCACGACCTGCTCGAGATCCTGCGGAAGGAGATGCCGTGAACGAGACCGCGTACGGGCCGAGCGACGCCGAGCTCCGCTCGATCCTGGGCGACGCGGAGACGATCGCCGTCGTCGGGCTGTCCTCGAACCCGTTCAAGGACTCGTTCGAGATCGCAGAGTACCTGCAGCGCAAGGGATACCGGATCGTCCCGGTGAACCCGAACGAGACCGAGGTCCTCGGAGAGACGGCCTACCCGTCGCTCCTGGAGGTGCCGCAGGACATCCGGATCGACGTCGTCGACGTCTTCCGCCGCGCGGCCGACACGCCGCCCGTGGCCGAGCAGGCCGTCCAGGTCGGTGCGAAGGTGCTGTGGCTGCAGGACGGGATCGTGAACGACGACGCCCGGCGGATCGCGGAGGAGGGCGGGCTGACCGTCATCATGGGCGTCTGCATCCGAACGACGAACCGCCGGCTGGAACGGGAGGCATGAGGCATGCAGAAGTGGGAGTACTTCGTCGCGCCGGTCCTCGAGCACAACCCGGCCGAGATCCTCAACTCGTTCGGTGAGGACGGCTGGGAGCTCGTCTCGATCGTCGCCCAGCCCACGCCGATGGGCGGGCAATCGCTCGTCGCGTACCTGAAGCGTCTGAAGGCCTAACGGTCGGCGCGGCCCATCCGCGTCCGGAACAGCAGGAGCCCGGCGATCAGGATCAGCCCGATCACGATCGTCGCCGGGGACAGGCCCTCGGAGCCGGGCGCCGGGCTCGGCGAGGGGCTCGGCGACCCCGTGGGTGTCTGCGCCCACGCGGCGCCGGCGATGAGCGTCGTCAGCGCGAAGGCGATCGGTGTAACGAACAACGCTGCGTGACAGCGGGCCATCACCCCGAGTGTAGGCAGCTCAGGTTCGACGTGTGCGGTGCGATCGCCGGGGATCCGCTCGGGTCACCCGAGCGCCCGCTCCAGGTCGGCGATCAGGTCGTCGGGGTGCTCGATCCCGACCGAGAGCCGGATCAGCGTGTCGGGGACCGCGAGCGGGGAGCCCGCGACGCTGGCGTGCGTCATCGGCGCGGGGACCTCGATCAGCGACTCGACGCCGCCGAGCGACTCGGCCAGGAAGAACAGCTCGGTCGACTCCGAGACATGGATCGCCTCCTCCCGCGACGCGACCTCGAAGCTCACCATCCCGCCGAAGTCCCGCATCTGCCGAGCGGCGAGCTCGTGCCCGGGGTGGCCGGGGACGCCCGGGTAGTACACGTGCGCCACCCTCGGGTGGTCGGCCAGGAAGCCGGCGATCGCCCCCGCGCCGGCGCAGTGCGCCTGCATCCGGACCGCGAGGGTCTTCATGCCGCGGAGCGCGAGGTAGGCGTCCATCGGGCCCGGGACCGCGCCGACCGCGTTCTGGAGGAACGCGAGGCGCTCGGCCAGCCCGGCGTCGCTCGTGACGATCGCGCCCATCACGAGGTCGGAGTGGCCGCCGAGGTACTTCGTGACCGAGTGCACGACGACGTCCGCGCCCAGCTCGAGCGGACGCTGGAGGTAGGGCGTCGCGAAGGTGTTGTCGACCACGCACCGGGCCCCTACCTCGTGCGCCACCTGGGCGGTCTCGGCGATGTCGACGACCTTGAGGAGCGGGTTCGACGGCGTCTCGACCCACACGATCCGGGTCTCGGCGCGCACGGCTGCGCGGACCGCCTCGAGATCGGTCATCTCGACGACGTCGTGCGCGAGCCCCCAGTCCTGCAGGACGCGCGCCAGCAGCCGGTACGTACCGCCGTACACGTCGTTCGAGAGCAGGACGTGATCGCCGGGGCGGAGCGTGAGCAACAGCGTGGTCTCGGCCCCCATGCCGGAGGAGAACGCGACGCTGTGCGTCGCGCCCTCGAGCGACGCGAGGGCGGTCTGGAAGGCCTCGCGCGTCGGGTTCCCGCCCCGCGCGTAGTCGTAGCGCTTCGGAGCGCCGACCGACGGCTGTGCGTACGTCGAGGTCTGGTAGATCGGGACGTTGACGGCCCCGAACGGCTCGTCCGGCTCCTGGCCGGCGTGGATCGCCCGGGTCTCGAACCTCAGCGCATCTCGGGGGGGATCGCCCATCCTCGCTCCTTCAGCTCGTCGAGCGCCTCCTGCCCGTCGCGCGCCTGCCGCCAGAGTGCGGACTTGCGCTTCGCGTCGTGCCCGGGCGCGAACTCCCTCGCGGTCAGCGACACGCACGCGGGGTCGCCGCAGGCGCAGCGCGCCATGCCGGGCAGGGACGGCTGCTCGTCGCGGGCCCTCGGCGGTTCGCCGCGGCGGAACGGGTGGGCGGGCAACGCGACGCTGGGCACCACGATCTGCCCCTCGAGCGGGTCGCCCGGCGCGCTGAACCTGCGCTCGAGCGCGAACAGGCCGGTCAGGGCCGCCAGCGCCGCGTCCACCTGGTCCGCCGAGCGCAGGGCGTCCGCGTCCACGTGCCGCTCCTGCAGCACCCGCCGGCGCCACGCGTGCGGCGAGGTCCCCCGGGGTGGCAGGCACCCCGCGAGCACGACGGCCGACGCGTGCGGGAACACCTCGATCGCCGACCCCTCCACGCGACCCCCTCGGTAGCGTGGGTAGCGATCCTCGATCGCCGCGAACGCGGCGAACCCTACGGTCATCCACTCGAAGAACGGGTGCTCGGCCATCCGCTCATCGCTCGGCGTGTTGAAGCACTGGATGCCGAACCACCGCAGCTCGCGCTCGGTGAGGCGCGAGCGACCCGAGGCCGCCCACGTGGGGGGCGCGTCGATCGCGACGACATCGGGCTCGAGCGTTCGGACGAGCGCCGGCAGGTCCTCGGGGCGGGAGCGTCGATGCGTGTCGACGATCGCGCGGTCGGCGTCGAGCATCACGAGGTCGAGCCCCTTGCGGACCCCGACGTCGATCCCGAGCGCGCGCACGGGGGCTACGAGGTCCTCGGGCGGTGGGCGAGGAACTCGAGGAGGTCGCTGCGCGTGAGCACGCCGAGGGCGCGCCCGGCGCTCGAGACGAGGACGGCGGGCCCGCGCTGGAGCTCGCCGAAGGCGACCTCGACCGGGTCGTGCGCCTCCACCATCGCGATCGGCGGCCCCATGACCTCGGCCACGTCCGCCTGGAGCGCGTCCGGGTCCCGGAAGATCCGATCCAGGAGCGCCCGCTCCTGGATCGAGCCGACGACCTGCGCCACGTCCGAGGACGGCTCGCGCACCACCGGCGCCTGCGAGATCCCGTACTCCTGCAGCACGTCGATCGCCTGGCGGACCTTGTCCCGGGCGACCACCGTGACGAGCGTGGGGACCTCGCCGTGCTTGGCGGCCAGCACCTCCTCGATCCGGACGACCTCGGGCCGGTCGAGCAGCCCGTACTGCAGCAGCCACGGGTCCGAGTACACCTTCGACAGGTAGTTGCGGCCCGTGTCGGGCAGGATCACGACGACGGTCTTCGTCTCGTCGAGCTCCGCGGCGGCCTCGAGCGCCGCCACGACCGCGGTGCCGGCCGAGCCTCCGACGAGGATCCCCTCCTCCCGCGTGATCCGCCGGGCCATCCGGAACGCATCGCGGTCCGAGACCCGGACCCATCGGTCGACGAGCGAGGGGTCGAAGGTCTCGGGCCAGAAGTCCTCGCCGATGCCCTCGGTGAGGTACGTGTGCACGTCGCCCGAGTAGATCGAGCCCTCGGGGTCGGCGCCGACGACGAGGAGGTCGGGCTTCTGCTCCTTCAGGTACCGCGCCGTGCCGGTGATCGTGCCGCCCGTGCCGACCCCGCACACGAACACGTCGATCGTGCCGTCGGTCTGGCGCCAGATCTCGGGTCCGGTGGTCGCGAAGTGGGCCGCGGGGTTCTCTCGGTTGAAGTACTGGTTGGGCTGGAACGCGCCGGGGATCTCCTCGGTCAGCCGGTCGGCGACGCGGTAATAGGACTCGGGCGAGTCGGGCGCGACCGCCGTCGGCGTGATCACCACCTCGGCCCCGTACGCGCGCAGCAGCGCGATCTTCTCGGCGCTCATCTTGTCGGGCATCACGAAGATGCACTTGTAGCCCTTGATCGCCGCCGCGATCGCGAGCCCATGCCCCGTGTTCCCGGAGGTCGGCTCGACGATCGTTCCGCCGGGCCCGAGGAGTCCCGCCCGCTCGGCGGTCTCGATCATCCGGGGTGCGATGCGGTCCTTCACGCTGCCCCCGGGGTTGAGCATCTCGAGCTTCGCCAGCACGGTCGGACGGACGCCGCGCGCGACCGAGCGGAGTCGCACGAGCGGCGTGTCGCCGACCGCGTCCAGGAACGAATCGAGGATCTCCACGGATGCCCCCTCAGCCCAGCGGCCGCCATATCGTGCCACGCGGACGCCCGAGCGTCCGGGCCGCCCGGTCCGGCCCGGCGAACCTCGAACCCGACCTTCAACCCGGTCCCCATGCGTGCCGATGCCCATGGGGATGGAACAGGAGCTTGCCGAGGCGCGGTCGGAGCGACGGAACCCCGACGGCCTGTTCGAGGCGTCCGGGGGCGAGTCGATCCTCGTGGTCGACGACGACCCATTCATCGCGCGCCTGCTCGAGATCGAGCTGCGCGCGGCCGGCTACGACGTCCGCGTGGCGAACGACGGCGAGCGCGGGCTCGAGCTCGCGCGGGAGCGCTCCCCCGAGCTGGTCCTGGCCGACGTGATGATGCCGAACATGGACGGCTTCGAGCTCACGCGGCACCTGCGGATGGACTCGAGGACGGCCTCGGTCAGCGTGATCATGCTGACGGCCCGCGGGCTGTCGGCGGACAAGCTCGAGGGCTTCGCCGTCGGCGCGGACGACTACATCGTGAAGCCGTTCGACACGCCCGAGCTGCTCGCGCGGATCCGGGGAGCGCTCCGCCGCTCGCGCGAGATGCGGGCGCAGTCGCCGCTCACCGGGTTGCCCGGGAACGTTCGGATCGCCGACGAGATCGAGCAACGCTGCGCGTCGCAGGAGCCGTTCGCCGTCCTGTACGCGGACCTGGACCACTTCAAGGCCTACAACGACCACTACGGCTTCATGCGCGGCGACGAGGTGATCCAGGCGACGGCTCGGCTCCTGCAGGATGTCACGATGGACGTCGCCGGCGAGGGCGCCTTCGTCGGCCACGTGGGCGGGGACGACTTCGTCATCGTCTGCGACGCGACGATCGCCGCCGTCCTCGCGGAGCGCGCGATCGAGCGGTTCGACGCGCAGATCGGACAGCTCTACGACGACGCCGAGCGCGAGCGCGGCGGCATCGAGGTCATGAGCCGCCGTGGCGAGCCCCAGCTGTACCCGGTGATCACGATCTCGATCGGCGTGGCGACGACCGAGCGCCGGACGTACGCGCACTACGCGGAGGCGGTCGCCGTCGCGAGCGAGATGAAGTCCTACGCGAAGAAGGCGCACGAGGGCTCCTCGTGGGCCGTGGACCGCCGCACCTCCTGAACGCCACCTCCGGCGGGCCGCGCCGGCCAACTATCATCGCCGTGGAGGTGAGCTCGATGAGCGCACGCGAGATCCGAGCTCCCCGCGGCCCGGAGCTGTCATGCCGGTCGTGGCCGCAGGAGGCCGCCCTGCGGATGCTGATGAACAACCTCGACCCTGAGGTCGCCGAGCGGCCGGCCGACCTCGTCGTCTACGGGGGGACCGGCAGGGCGGCGCGCTCGTGGGAGGCGTTCGACGCGATCGTCCGGACGCTCCGTGAGCTCAGTGACGACGAGACGCTGCTCGTGCAGTCGGGGAAACCCGTCGGCGTGTTCCGCACGCACGCGATGGCTCCCCGGGTCCTGATCTCCAACGCGATGCTCGTGCCCAAGTGGGCGGACTGGGACACGTTCCGTGACCTCGAGCACCAGGGCCTCACGATGTACGGCCAGATGACGGCCGGCTCGTGGATCTACATCGGCACGCAGGGGATCCTCCAGGGCACGTACGAGACGCTCGCCGAGGCAGCCACGCAACGGTTCGGCGGCTCGCTCGCGGGGACGATCACGCTGACAGGCGGGCTCGGCGGCATGGGGGGTGCGCAACCGCTCGCCGTGACGATGAACGGCGGCGTTGCCCTGTGTGTCGAGGTCGACGCGGCGCGGATCGAGCGGCGGATCAAGACGCGCTACCTCGATCGCGAGACCGAGGACCTGGACGAGGCGGTCCGATGGGCCGAGGAGGCCAGGGTCGCGCGCGAGGCGGTCTCGATCGGGCTGCTCGGCAACTGCGCCGAGACGCACCCGGACCTGCTCCGGCGCGGCTTCAGCCCCGACATCGTCACGGACCAGACGAGCGCCCACGACCCGCTCGGCGGGTACGTCCCCGCCGGGCTGTCGCTCGACGCGACCCCCGAGTTGCGCGCGGCCGACCCGGCCGGGTACGAGCGCCGCGCCTACGCGTCGATGGCGGCGCACGTGGAGGCGATGGTCGGTTTCCTGGAGGCCGGCGCGTTGACGTTCGACTACGGCAACAACCTGCGCGCAGGGGCGGAGATCGGGGGCCTGTCCCGCGAGCGCGCCTTCGCGTACCCGGGGTTCGTGCCGGCGTTCGTCCGCCCGATGTTCTGCGAGGGCAAGGGCCCGTTCCGCTGGGCGGCGCTCTCGGGTGACCCCGAAGACATCGAGCGGACGGACCGCGCCGTCGTCGAGCTGTTCCCGGAGAACGAGCGCCTGCGCCGCTGGCTGGACATGGCCGAGGAGCGGGTGGCGTACCAGGGGCTACCGGCCAGGATCTGCTGGCTCGGCTACGGCGAGCGCGCGAGGGCCGGGCTGCGGTTCAACGACATGGTCGCGAGCGGAGCGCTCTCGGCGCCGATCGTGATCGGGCGCGACCACCTGGACAGCGGGAGCGTCGCGAGCCCCTATCGAGAGACCGAGGCGATGCGTGACGGCTCGGATGCGATCGCGGACTGGCCGATCCTCAACGCGCTCGTCAACACGGCCGCTGGTGCGCACTGGGTGAGCGTCCACCACGGTGGTGGCGTCGGCATCGGGTACTCGATCCACGCCGGCATGGTGGTCGTCGCCGATGGCTCGGCGGAGGCCGCCGAGCGCCTGGAACGCGTCCTCACGACGGACCCCGGGACCGGCGTCGTCCGCCACGCCGACGCAGGCTACGAACGGGCGCTCGAGGTGGCGAGGGAGCGGGACATCCGCCTGCCCTGGCGGGAGTAGCGGGTCAGAACCGGCCGCCGTTGCCCTGGGCGCGCTCGGCGGCGTCGCGCGCGTACTCCGGGCTCGAGCGGTACACGAGGTAGTCGACCGCCGCCCAGATCGTCTTCGCGAACGGGAAGAACAGGAGCGGGACCAGGGCGGCGATCGCGAGGGACGCGATCGTGAGCGCCGCCACGTGGACGTCCGGCAGGTCGACGATCAGCCACGCCACGAGCACGACGAGCCAGATCCCCGCGGTGACGACGTAGTTGATCGTCATCGCGCCGAGGAACCCGCCCTCCTCGCGCTGCAGGCGGAGCCGGCACCGCGGGCACCGGCCGCGGATAGTGAACCAGGCGGCGAACAGGCCGCCCGACCCGCATCGCGGGCACCGGCGCGTGAGTCCGCGCAGGAAGGCTCTCAGCGCGCCCGGTTCGTCGGTCGGGGCGGCCGGGGGCCGCGGGAGCTCGGGCTCGAGGCCGTCGTAGGGACCGGTGGTACGGGACACGGCCGCCACCGTAGCAGCCGGGCGCTCGCGCGCCGGGGTAGCCTGACGCCGTGGTCACGGTCGGGGAGCGGCTCACGCTGCGCGACGTGGTGGAGGTCGCCGGGGGAGCGCCCGTCGAGCTCTCGGCCGCCGCGGCCGAACGGATGCGCGCCGCCCGCATCGTCGTCGAGGACGAGGTCGCGAGCGGCCGGATCGTCTACGGCGTGACGACGGGGTTCGGGAGCCTCGCGAACGTCCGCATCGACCCCGCCGATGCCGACGAGCTGCAGACGGCGATCGTCCGGTCCCACGCGACGGCGGTCGGACCGACCCTGTCGCGCGAGGAGGCGCGGGCGATGCTCCTGCTCCGCGCGCACGTGCTTGCGCTCGGGCACTCGGGCGTGCGGGTCGAGCTCGTCGAGCGGATGGTCCAGATGCTGAACCGGGACCTGATCCCGGCCGTGCCCGAGCAGGGATCGCTCGGGGCCTCGGGTGACCTTGCGCCGCTCGCGAACCTGGCCCTCCCGCTGCTCGGCCGCGGGGAGCTGCTCGGCCCGGGCGGCCCGGTGCCCGCGGGTCCCGCGCTCGAGGCGGCGGGGCTGCCGGCGCTTGCGCTGGAGGCGAAAGAGGGTCTCGCGCTCGTGAACGGAACGCAGGGGATGCTCGCGGTCGGCATCCTCGCGGCCGAGCGCGCCACCACCATGGTCCGCACCGCGGACGTCGTGGCAGCGATGTCGATCGAGGCCGCGATGGGCTCGGACCGCGTGTTCGACGAGCGCCTACAGGCGCTCCGCCCGCACGCGGGTCCGACGGACTCGGCCGCGAACCTCCGGGCCCTGCTGGCGGGGAGCGAGATCGTCGCCTCGCACCGCGAGAGCCCGCATCTGGTGCAGGACGCGTACTCCCTCCGGTGCGCGCCGCAGGTGCACGGCGCGACGCGCGAGGGGATCCGGTTCGCGCGCGGCGTGCTCGATGTCGAGGCGAACGCGATCTCGGACAACCCGATCGTGCTGGCCGCGACGCACGAGGTGCTCTCGGGCGGGAACTTCCACGGGCAGCCGGTCGCGGTGGCGCTCGACGCGCTCGCGCTCGCCGTGGTGCCGACCGCGAGCATCTCCGAGCGGCGGTTGTACCGCCTGCTCGACCCGACGATGAACCACGGGCTGCCGGCGTTCCTCGTCGAGCGCAGCGGACTGAACTCCGGCTTCATGCTCGCCCAGTACACCGCCGCGTCCCTCGTGTCCGAGAGCAAGACGCTCGCGCATCCTGCGTCCGTGGACTCGATCGCGTCGTCCGCCGGCCAGGAGGATCACGTGAGCATGGGCATGACGTCGGCGCGGCACGCGCGCGACGTCGTCGCGAACGCCGAGGTCGTCCTGGCGCTCGAGGCGCTCGCCGCCGCCCAGGCGCTCGACCTGCGCGCGCCGCTCCGGCCCTCGCCGGCAACCGCCGCCGCCCGCGACGCCGTGCGCGAGGTCGCCGTCTATCTTGGCGCCGACCGTGAGCTCGGTCCGGACATCCGCGCGGCCGCCGGGCTGGTGCGCTCCGGCGGGCTCGTCATCGCGGCCGAGCGCGCGCTGGGCGCGCCGATCGTCTGACCGGCCACTACGAGTGGTACACCGCGACCCGGGTGCCGATGTCGGCGAGGCCGAAGATCCACTTGGCATGCCAGTACGGCACACGGACGCACCCGTGGCTGGCGGGATACGTGGGGACATCGGGCCAACCGTGGATCGCGCGGAGCGCGTCGAAGTAGCTCGGGTAGTACAGGCGGTTCGGGCTATACCCGGCGACCTTGCGGTACACCCGGAACCGGCCGTCGCGTGTCGCGCCCCCCGCTCCGGTCGAGACGTGGATCACGTTCGTGACCTTGCGGTCCACGACCGTGTAGAGGACCTGCCGGGTCTGGTCGACCTCGATGTGGAAGCGCCGCATGTCCAGCCGGGGTCTCGGGATCCTGGGGTCCGCGAGCCGGCGCCAGACGCCCTCGGTGATGGTGAACTCGCGCGCCATGCCCTGCACCTTCCGGAACGCGACCACGGCGTCCCCGGTGCGGTGGTCGTAGGTCTGGTCGATGCCGACGATCCGGTAGTGGAGCTCGCGCAGGCGGGTCTCGAGGAGGCGGACGAAGACGCCCCTCGAGCCCGAGCGCAGCCGTGGCAGCGGCGTGGTGTCCGAGCCCGTCGTGGCCACGCCGCGCAGGTGGTCGGTGTCCGCGAACGACGCCCGGGCGCGGTACGTGCCCGGGTGCAGGATGCGGAACCCGACCGAGAACCCGCCAGCCGACCCGATCCGCGCCTGCTTCGCCTGATCGCGTCTGCCCGAGCGCAGCAGGGTCACGTCCACCGTCTCGCCCACCACGACGGGGTCGACCGTCCCGCGTACCCGGACGACGTCGAAGAGTCGCACCGTGCTCATGCGGGCCGTCACGATCGCGCGAACCTTCACGATCACGGGGTCGCTCACCGCGTCACCCCACACCGCGCGGATCCGCGTGGTCCCGTCGAGGACGAGCTTGGTCGAGAACCTCCCATCGGGATCAGTGGTGACGGTGTCCAGGACCGCGTCAGCGTCGTCGCGGAGCTCGACGGTCTCGCCTCCGGCCGCGGGCGAGATCGCGCCCGAGAGCGTCACCGGTTCCCCGTAGTCGACCGTGGTCTCCGAGGCCTCGAGGGTGACGGTCGGCGTCTCCTGGGCCGCCGCGGCGTTCGATAGGACGCTCGCCAGCAGCACGGCCGCGCCGAGCGCGACGACGCCCTTCCTCACCGTTCCCACACCACCCTCCCGCCGACGATCGTCCGGACGACGGCGTTGTGCCCCGGCCGGTACGGGACCTGACGGAACCCGTCGCCGTCGAGCACGAGCAGATCGGCCCGGGCGCCGACCGAGAGGGTACCGTGCGCCGGTTCCAGCCCGAGCACCCGTGCGGGGTTCGCGGTCGCCGCCGTGAGGGCCTCGAGCGGCGTGAGGCCGTACAGCGAGCAGGCGGTCGCGATCGCCTCGGGCATCGACAGGACGGGCGACGTGCCGGGGTTGAAGTCGGTCGCGATCGCGGCGACGGCGCCCGCGCCGAGCAGGGCCGGCACGTCGGGCGGCGCCGAGCGCAGGATCAGCGTCGAGGTGGGCAGCAGCACGGCGACCGTCCCACCCCCGCCGAGCGCCGAGATCCCGAGCGCCGAGACATGATTCAGGTGGTCGGCGCTCCGCGCATGGAGCGCGACCGCGGTCTCGGCGGCGCCCGAGGGTCCCAGCTGGTCGGCGTGGCACCGGAGCGGCAGCCCCACCGCGCGCGCCGCGTCCGCGACCGCGTGCAGGTCATCCAGCGTGAACGCGATGTCCTCGACGTAGATGTCGACGGCGTCGACCAGGCCCTGGGCCGCGGCGGCCGGGATCAGGTCCTCGCAGACGGTACGCACCCAGGCCTCGCGCTCGACACCCTCCGGGACCGCGTGGCACGGCAGGAGGGTGACCCTGCACGTCTGCACGGCCTCGGCGGCGAGCCTCCGCGCCAGGCGCGCCTGTCGGAGCTCGCGCTCGACCGACAGGCCGTAGCCGGTCTTCAGGTCCAGGGCCGTGGTCCCGTGCCAGAGCATCTCGGCGAGCAGCGGCCGGCAGAACGCGAGCACCTCGTCGTCGGACGCGCTCGCCAGGAGCCGAGCGCTCCGGTAGATGCCGCCCCCGCCGTGCAGGTCCCGGTACGTCGCGCCGGTCAGCCGTGCCTCGAACTCGTCCGCGCGCCAGCCGACGAACGGCAGATGCGTGTGGCAGTCGACGAACCCCGGCGTGATCGTGCGGCCCTCGAGCCACTCGGGGTCGCCGGGCAGGCCCTCGGCGGGCCCGACGTAGGTGATGACGCCCTCCTCCCACGCGATCCCGCCGCCATGGACCTGGACCGCGCGCTCCGCGCCGCTGCCTCGGAGCGGCCCCGAGCCGCGAGGGGTTACGAGCGTGGTCGCGGCGATCGCACCGCTCGCTCCGTCCGTCATGGCTCCATGGAACCCGAGGCCGGGCCGGGCCGCAAGCACGCCGCCCGTAGACTGCCAGCCGTGAGCGAGGCGGAGCGGCTGGGGATCCGTGACATCCTGCGGATCCCGGAGATCCGGACCTCGATGGCGGGGACCTTCATCATCATGCTCGGCTTCGGGATCCTGTCGCCGATCCTGCCGCTCTACGCCCGGACCTTCGGGGTCGGTCTGGACTCGGTCGGCGTCCTGATCGCCGCCTTCTCGATCACGCGGCTCGCGGTGGACCCCTTCACCGGCGTGATCATCGCCTGGCTGGGCGAGCGTCGGGCGGTGACGCTCGGAGCCGTCGTGGTCGGCGTCAGCACGGCGCTCGCGGCGGTCGCGCCGAGCTACACGCTGCTCGTCGTGTTCCGGGGGCTCGGCGGCGGGGGCTCGGCCGTGTTCTTCACCGGCCTGCTCTCGTACATGCTCCGGACGATCCCCGGGGACCGCGTGGGACGCGTGATGAGCGTGTGGTACGCGTCGTTCAACGTCGGCATCATCGCCGGCCAGCCGCTCGGAGGCATCTTCGCGGGCCTGTTCGGCCCCGTGAGCACCCTGTGGATCTACGCGGGAACGTGCTTCGCCGCCGCGGCGGTCTTCCATCGGACGATGCACGGCCCCGACACGGGCCCGCGGCCCGAGCGCACCACGGGGCTCCGGCAACTGCCGTGGCGGCGACCGTTCGTCGCCGTGCTGCTGGCGAACGGGGCGTACGCGTGGATGATCGCCGGCGTCTACAGCACGCTGATCCCGCTCTTCGGCCACGAGGAGGTCGGCCTGAGCGAGTTCGGCATCGGGCTGGCGCTGGCGGTGGCCTCGCTGACCGAGTTCGCTGTGCTCTTCCCGGCGGGCAAGGCTACCGACCGGATCGGACGCAAGGCGGTGCTCGTGCCCGGGTACGTGGCCATGACGATCGCCCTGATCCTGTGGCCCTTCGCCACGACGCCGGCTCTCTTCTTCCTGGCGAGCGGCGTCTTCGGGGTGATCTCCGGGTACGCGGGCGTCCCCCAGGCGCCGATGCTGTCCGACATCACCGACGACGAGATGCGGGGGACGGCCGTGGCGGTGTTCCGGTTCACGGGGGACCTCGGGTTCGTCCTCGGCCCCATCGTCGCGGGGGTGACGGCGGACGCCTTCGGGTACGGCGGGGCCTTCCCGATCTCGGCGATCCCGCTCGCCCTGACCGTGCTGTTCGTCCTCACGGTGCCCGAGACGATGCGCGCCCTCCCACGCACGGGCGAGGCACCGGGGTTCTGAGGTGCCGGGATGAAGGTGTCCTCGGAGGTCGTCCTGCCGGCCCCGGTCGAACGGGCGTGGGACCTGCTGCTGCGGTGGGAGGACCAGCCGCGATGGATGCGGGATGCGGACTCGGTGCGCGTCGTCGGCTCGCAGCGCGAGGGCGTCGGTACGACGATCGCCGTGCGCACGCGTGTGCTGAACGTCCCGCTGTTCACCGAGCGGCTCGAGGTCACGATCTGGGATCCGCCGCGCAGACTGGTGATGGCCCACCGCAGCTTCGTCCGCGGCGTCGGCACGTGGCGCCTGCAGCCGATCGAGGGCGGCACGTGGTTCTCGTGGGTCGAGGACCTGTGGCTCCCCGTGCCGGTCCTGGGCGAGCTCGCCCTGCGCGCCTACCGGCCGTTCATGCGGCGGCTGATGGCGGGGGCGCTCGCCGCGCTCCGCGATCGCTCGACCGACGTCTGAGCGCTCCCCGCTCGCGCGGGCGGCGCTAGCATGGTCCCGCAAGCGGGGGAGCCCGGTGCCATCGGGCTGAGAGGGCGGGTGTCACCCGCCGACCCTTCGAACCTGATCCGGTTCGTACCGGCGGAGGGAGCGAGCATGGCGAGGGTCACCGATCGGGTCGAGGCGGTCCTCGAACGCGAGGCGTCCACCTGGGGGATCCGCCCGGTCCCCCCGGAGCGGCGGCTGCTCTCAGGTCTGGACCTCGCGGTCCTGTGGGGGGACCTGTCGGTCGGGCTCCTCGTGATGGTCACCGGGGCGCTGCTCGTGCCGGCGCTCGGCTTCCCTCGGGCCCTGCTCGCGATCGTGGTCGGCAGCGTGATCGGCTGCGTGCCGCTCGCGCTCGTCGGGCTGGCGGGGGAGCGCGAGGGCGTGCCGTCGATGGTGCTGTTCCGTCCCATGCTCGGGCTCCGGGGTTCGTTCCTGCCGTCGGCCCTGAACCTGCTCCAGCTCGTCGGCTGGACCGCGGTCGAGTTCTGGGCGATGGGGCAGGTGGCGAACGTCGCCGCACGCGAGCTGTTCGGGTTCGATGCGCCGCGGGCCTGGACAGCGGCCGTCGCCGTCTTGTGCACGGCCCTCGCGCTCGGCGGGCCGGTGCTGGTCGTCCGGCGCTGGCTGGAGCGCTTCGGGATCTATGTGCTCCTCGCGACCGCGGTGTGGATCACGGTCCGAGCGCTCGGGGCGGGCGACCCGGGGGCGATCTGGCGCGGGCCGGGCGAGGGCGGCCTGCCGTTCTGGCTGGCCGTGGACCTGGTCATCGTGATGCCCGTCTCGTGGCTGCCGCTCGTCGCCGACTACACGCGCTTCGCGCGGCCGGGCAGCGGCGGGGTCGCCGGGACGTACGTGGGCTACCTGGTGGGCAACGTCTGGTTCTACACGCTCGGCGCGCTGCTGGTGCTCGGGGCGGGGGCGGCGGCCGACGTGCTCGGCATCGGGACGGCGATCGCGGGCGCCGCCGGTGGGGGCCTCCTGCTCCTCGCGCTGCTGGTCGGCGAGAGCGACAACGCGTTCGCCGACCTGTATTCGGCGGCGGTCTCGATCCAGAACGTGGCGCCCGAGGCCCCACAGCGCTGGCTCGTCGGGACGCTCGGGGCGCTCGCGCTGGGGCTGGCGCTCGCGCTGTCGATGGAGCGGTACGAGCTGTTCCTGCTGCTGATCGGCTCGGTCTTCGTGCCGCTGTTCGGGGTGTTCGCCGCGGACTGGCTCGTCCGGGCGCGCGGCCGGTACGGCCCCGAGCGCCTGTTCGCCCAGTCGGGCGTGCGGTGGCTCGCGCTGCTGCCGTGGCTCGCGGGGTTCGTCGTGTACCACTGGAGCGTGCCGACCGGTCCGCAGGCGTGGGTGACCGCGGTCCGCACGCTGTTCGCCGACTGGCTGGGGTTGCCCTTCCCGTTGCTCGGCTCGGCGCTCGGCGGTAGCCTGCCGAGCTTCGCGGTCGCGTTCGCCCTTGCGTTGCTGCTGCCGCGCCGAGTCCCTTCCGCGCGATCCCGCCGCGTCCCTACCGCGTGACGGCGCGCGGCGTCGGGGGTGGCGCCGCGACCAGGAGGATCACCGCGGGCTCGATCGAGGCGTTGCGGACCGTGAGCTCGGACCCGGCCGGGACGAGGACCGTCCCCCACTGACCCAGGCGCATGCGGCCGCGCCCGACCTGGACCGCCACCTGCCCGGCGAGCAGCACGCACAGGCCGTCAGAGTCCGGGTCGGCGATCGGACCGAGCTCCTGCGCGCGCTCCAGACACACGACCTCGGACCACAGGTGGTCCGACTCGAAGACCGTCCCGTGATGCGGGCCGTCCTCGGCGAACCGCACGAGGTCACGCAGGTCCTTGGACTCCACGGGCCACAGCCTACCGGCGTGGGGATCGGCACGGTCCCCGGATAGACTCCGTCGCGCGAGTCCCGACCGAAGGAGCCCACGTGACCACGTTCGCCTACTCCGCCGACGCGCCCGCCTCGGCCCGCGTCGACGTGCTCGTCCTGCCCGTGTTCGAGGGACCCGAGCCCGGCCCCGGCGTCAACGACGTGAAGGGGATCGACCTGATGGGCCTGTATCGGGACACCGCCCTCAAGGGGGAGCGCGGCGAGACGCTGTTGGTGCCGAACACGGGGATCGACGGCCTGGCCGCCAGGTCGATCCTGCTCGTGGGTGTCGGGAAGCGGGCCGAGGCCGGCGTGGACGCGGTACGGCGCGCGGCGGGCAAGGTGGCGCGCCAGCTCTCGAAGCGCGGCTCGGTGGCGACGACGCTCGCCCAGGCCGGCGGTCGGAACGCGGCCGGCGCGGTGCAGGCGGTCGTCGAGGGGCTGATCCTGGGCGCGTACCGGTTCGACCGCTACAAGTCCACGAAGGACGACCCCCCGGCGCTCGAGCGCGTGACCGTGCTCGGGCCCGCCCGCTGGGACGCGAGGGCGGCGAAGGCCGCGATCGAGCAGGCCCGCATCGTGAGCGAGTCTGCGACATGGGCGCGCGATCTGGTGAACACGCCGGCGCGGGACATGACCCCGGCGGCGCTCGCGAAGGCGGCCGAGGTGATGGCCAAGGATGTCGGCCTCCAGGTCAAGGTCTGGGACGAGAAGCAGCTGGAGCGGGGCGGGTTCGGCGGGATCCTCGGCGTGGGCCAGGGGAGCGTGAACCCGCCGCGGATGATCGAGCTCGCGTACCGGGGCGCCGCCGCCACGAAGGCCCCGGTCGCCCTGAGCGGCAAGGGGATCTCGTTCGATTCGGGCGGCCTGTCGATCAAGCCGGCCGAGGGCATGGAGACCATGAAGGGCGACATGGGCGGCGCCGCCTCGATCCTCGGGACCATGCGCGCGATCGCGCTCCTGAAGCCCAAGATCAACGTCATCGCCGCGATCCCCTCGGCCGAGAACATGCCGAGCGGCTCCGCGACCCGGCCGGGCGACGTGCTCCACCACCGCGGTGGCAAGACGTCCGAGGTGCTGAACACCGACGCTGAGGGCCGCCTCGTGCTCGCGGACGCGCTCGCCTACCTCTCCGAGAAGGAGCCGCGCGTGATCGTCGACACGGCCACCCTCACGGGCGCGTGCATGGTCGCGCTCGGCGAGGAGCTCTGGGGCGTGTTCGGGACCGACCGCGGGCTGGTCCGCGACCTCCTCGCCGCCGGCGACGCCGCCGGCGAGCCGGGGTGGGAGCTGCCGCTCTACCGCCCGTACCGCAGGCTGATCGACTCGCCGGTCGCCGACGTGAAGAACATCGGCAAGCGGTACGGGGGTGCGATCACCGCCGCGCTGTTCCTCGCCGACTTCGTCGGCGACGTGCCGTGGGCGCACGTCGACATCGCCGGTCCGGCGTTCGCCGAAAAGGCGGGCGACCTGTTCCCGAAGGGCGCGACCGGCGTCCCGGTCCGCACGCTGGTCGCGTACGTGCTCGGCCAGGCGGCGAAGCGCTGAGCGCCGTGGAGATCCGGGAGCACACCGGCCCGGTCCTCGCCGTCTTCGCCCATCCCGACGACGCCGAGATCTCGGCGGGTGGCACGCTCGCGAAGTGGGTCGCCGCCGGGCGCGAGGTCCACCTGCTCGTCCTCACGAACGGGGACCGAGGCTCGAGCGACCCGTGGCGCGACCGCGCCGAGCTCGCGGCCACCCGCGCGGCCGAGACGCAGGCCGCGGCCCGGATCCTCGGGCTCACGAGCGTTCACGTCTTGGATGTGCACGACGGCGAGCTCGAGAACACCACCGAGATCCGCGAGGCGGTGATCCGCCGGATCCGGATGGTCCGGGCCGAGACCGTGCTCTCGTGCGACCCGACCGCCTGGTTCTTCGAGGAGCGCTACTACAACCACTCGGATCACCGGCGGGCCGGCGAGATCGCCCTCGACGCGGTGTTCCCGGGCGCCGGGAACCCCCACTACTTCGCCGAGCAGCTGTCCGAGGGACTCGACGTCCGCGAGGTGCACGACGTGTGGCTGGGGTGGACGAACGAGTCGGATCACGTCGAGGACGTCACGGGCCACTTCCAGACGAAGATGGACGCGCTCGCCGCGCACGTCAGCCAGGTCGAGGAGGGTATCCGCTTCTTCCGCGACGAGCTCGAGCGGGAAGCCACCGAAGCCGGCGCGAGGATCGGCGTCGAGCACGCCGAGGAGTTCCGCGTCCTGGCGCTCTCCTAGCCGAGGGTCACGGCTTCGTGCCGACCGCGACGAGAACGTCGCGGAAGTCGAGCACGGGGTCGGCGAAGCGCTCGCCGAAGGTCTCGCGGGCACGCGCGAGGAAGGACTCGAACGCGCGGTCGCCGAGCATCGAGCGCACGAACCGGCCCGTCGCCCACGTGCCGAGGCCCTCGACGTACTCGTCGAGCGTGTAGCGGAACCGGTACGGACGGCGCTCGGTCCGAACCTGCCGGAG
>DASTHN010000105.1:0-8188 GCA_035718185.1 Actinomycetota bacterium | reverse complement strand
AGAGATCGCCGGGACGCTGTTCTCCTGCTCGCTCGTCGCCTACGCGTTCGCGCGACTGCGCTGGCGAGGCAGGGACCTGCTCTTCAACCTGTTGATCATCACGATGCTGATCCCCTGGCAGGTGCTGATGATCCCCCAGTTCCTGATGTTCTTCAAGATCGGCTGGTACGGCACGTTCCTGCCGCTGATCGTCCCTGCTTTCTTCGGCAACGCCTTCTTCATCTTCCTGATCCGGCAGTACATGAGGACGATCCCGCGCGAGCTCGAGCTGGCGGCCCGCGTCGACGGCTGCAACCACTTCCAGGTCTTCTGGCACATCGTCCTGCCGCTCTGCAAGCCGGTCCTCGCCGTGTGCGTCGTGTTCGTCTTCCTCGGCGGCTGGAACGACCTGCTCGGACCACTGATCTACCTCGACAGCAACGAGAAGTTCACGGTGGCCATCGGGATGGCCAACATGGTGACCCGGGCAGACCCGAACCTGAACCTGCTCATGGCCGCCAACCTGATCATGATGATCCCCGCCGTGCTCCTGTACTTCTTCGCCCAGGAGAAGCTGATCGGGGGCATCGCATCGGTGGGCCTGAAGGGATGACGGGGAGGGAGCGGATCATGACCGAGTCCAACCCCCTCCACGTTGCGGCGTACCGGATCGCATCGGACAACCGCCCGAGCTGGTGCGACGCGGCGGGGATCGGGGTCTTCCGGATACGACCCGGAGCGATCTTCGACCCGCACCTCCACGATTCGACCGAGTACTGGCTGATCTATGAGGGCAAGGCGAGAATCGCCGTAGGCGACAGCGCGTTCTACGCGCAAGCGGGCGATGTGGTGTGCAGCCCGGCCGGTGCGGTACACGACATCCTCGAGCTCTACGAGGAGATCGAGGCCTTCTACCTCGAGGAGCCGCTGCCGCCCGGTGGGCGGGCGGGCCATCTCCACGTCGACGAAGAGGATCGCCGGGGCCACCCGATCCCGCTCGTCGCGCTCCCGGCAGACTTCCCGGCTGGAAGTCGTGCGGGGGTGTTCGGAGCATGAGGGACATCGGCCGGCCGGCGGCGGGTCCCCGTCGCGGAACGAAGGATCTCGGCCGATGGCCGTGACGGAGGGCCCCGTGGATCCCGATCCGGCGATGAAGGTCAACGACTTCGAGCCGCTCGCGCGGGAGCGCCTGCCGAAGGAGGTCTACGACTTCGTCGCGGGCGGCGCCGGCGACGAATGGACACTGCGCGAGAACATCGGTGCCTTCGACCGGTGGGTGATCCGTCCTCGTGTCCTTCGCGGCGTCACCCAGCCGGACACGGCGACCGAGGTCCTCGGCATCCCGCTCTCGATGCCGGTGGCGATCGCCCCGTGGGCGTATCAGCGGCTCCTCCATCCCGACGGTGAGCTCGCCACCGCGAGGGCGGCGGCCCGGGCCGGAACGCTCATGATCGTTTCGACCCCGGCCGAGCGTCACCTGGAGGCGATCGCGCAGGCGTCGGACGGGGCCAGATGGTTCCAGCTCTACGTGCTCCGCAACCGCCGCGCGTCCGAGCTGATGCTCCAGCGCGCCGTCGAGGCGGGCTACGGCGCGATCGTGTACACGGTCGATCTCCCGGTCGGCGGACTCCGCTACCGGGACTTCCGGAACGGGTTCGAGATCCCCCGGTCGATGCGAGCCAGGGGCGGCGACTACGACCCCGACCTTCGCTGGGACGACGTCGCGTGGATCAAGGAGCACACGGGTCTGCCGGTCCTCGTGAAGGGGATCCTGGTCGCCGAGGACGTGACGCTCGCGCTGGATGCCGGCGCCGACGGCATCGTCGTCTCGAACCACGGCGGACGGCAGCTCGACGGCGTGGCCGCCGGCGTGGACGCTCTGCCCGAGGTCGTCCGGGCCGCCGCCGGGCGCATCCCGGTGCTGATGGACGGCGGCGTCCGCCGTGGGACGGACGTCCTGAAGGCGGTCGCCCTCGGCGCCGCCGCCGTGCTCATCGGGAAGGCGGCGGCTTGGGGGCTCGCCGCGGACGGGGAGGAGGGGGTCGTCCGGGTGCTCGAGATCCTGCGCGGCGAGCTCGAGAACGTGATGATCCTGGCCGGCTGTCAGGCGATCTCGGACATCTCCCCGGAGCTCGTGGCCCGCGCCTAGTGGCCCGCCGCTCGCTCCGGAAACGAGCCTGATAACGTTGCCACACGCCCCCACGGGAGCCAGAGCATGCAGTACCGACGGCTGGGCAGCTCCGATCTGATGGTGTCGGTGCTCGGGCTCGGCACGACCGGATGGGGGGCGCACCGCGAGTTCGGAGACGTGGACCCCGAGGGTGCGGCTCGTCAGGTCGGGGTGGCGCTCGACGCGGGCGTCAACCTGTTCGACACGGCCGAGACCTACGGGGACGGACGCTGCGAGCAGGTGCTCGGCGAGGCACTCGGTCGCCGTCGCGACGAGGCCGCCATCGCGACGAAGACGTTCTTCGGCGTCGGCGGCGAACCCGACGGCGTCGGGCTCTCGGCTAGGAACGTCCTGTACTCGTGCGAGGGGAGCCTGCGTCGCCTGAGGACCGATCGGATCGACCTCCTCCAGATGCACGGGTGGGACGGCATCGTTCCGCTCGAGGAGACCCTGTCGGCGCTCGACACGCTCGTCCGCGACGGCAAGGTGCGGTACGTCGGCGTGTCGAACTGGTCGGCCTGGCACCTGATGAAGGCCCTCGGGATCTCGGAGCGCGATGGGTTGCCGCGCTTCGTCAGCCAGCAGATCTACTACTCGCTCCAGGCTCGAGAGGCCGAATACGAGCTCGTTCCCATCGCGATCGACCGAGGTGTCGGGATCCTCGTGTGGAGCCCGCTCGCCGGGGCGCTGCTCACGGGGAGATGGCGGCGCGGCGAGGCTCCTCCCACCGGTACGCGGCGCATGCAAGGGTGGCCGGACCCGCCGATCTACGACGAGGAGAAGCTCTGGAGGACGATCGACGTCCTCGTTCAGATCGCGGAGGCCCGGGACGTGCCGGTTCCACAGGTCGCGCTCGCCTACCTGCTGCACAAGCCGGGGATCGTGTCGCTGATCGTGGGCGCTCGGACCGACCGCCAGCTCGCCGAGAACACCCGGGCCGCGGACCTGACCCTCGACGCTGACGAGATGCGGCGGCTCGACGACGTGAGCGCGCCGCCACTGTTGTACCCGTACTGGTGGCAGGCCAAGTACGACGAGCGTCTGGGGGACGCCGACCTGGCGCTGCTCCAGAGGTATCGAGACGTGCCCATCCCGGACGGAAGCCTGCATCGCCCGCTGCCCGGCTTCGACGTCATCCCCGGAGGGCAGGCCCGATGAGGAACGGACAGGAGGACGGAGGATGACCGACACCGTCGAGGACTTCACGATCGTGCAGCGCCTATCCCCGGAGGCACGGCCCTCGTGGTCGGATGTGACGAGCGCCGGGATCTTCCGGGTGGAGCCGAACGGGCGGTTCGACCGCCACTACCACGACTGCGACGAGTACTGGCTCGTGTTCTCCGGACGCGCGCGTGTGCTCGTCGGGGATCGAACCTACACGGTGGGCCCGGGCGACATCGTCTGCACGCCGACGGGGACCGAGCACGACGTCGTCGCCGTCGCCGAGACGCTCGAGGCCTTCTGGTTCGAGGCGGCGACACCCCCCGGCGGCCGGATCGGACACCTGCATCGGACCGAGGAAGACGCCCGAGGTCACGACGTACCGGCCCTGTCCGAGGCAGGGTCGAGCTGAGCGATCCAGGGGAGGCGGACATGACAACCGTCGTGGCGATCGGAACGCTGGACACGAAGGGGGCGGAGTACGGGTTCCTGCGCGAGCGTCTCCTGGGGCACGGGGTGGACGTGATCCTCGTCGATGCCGGGGTCCTCGGGGAGCCGACCACGAGGCCAGACATCCCACGGGAGGAGGTCGCCCGGGCGGCGGGGGACGAGGTCGAGCGATTGGTCGCGGCCGGAGACCGTGGCGCGGCGGTCGAGACGATGAGCCGCGGCGCCGCGGCGATCGTGGAGCGCCTGCATCGGGAGGCTAGTCTCGACGCCGTCGTCGGGATGGGCGGGACCGGCGGCACCGCGTTGGTAACGCATGCGATGCAACGGCTCCCGGTGGGTGTGCCGAAGCTCGTGGTGTCCACCGTGGCCTCGGGCGACACCCGCCCGTACATCGGCGCGGTGGACATCACGATGATGTACTCGGTCGTCGACGTCGCCGGGATCAACCAGATCTCCGCGCGCATCATCGCGAACGCGGCCGCAGCGGTGGCCGGGATGGCGCAGGGGACGGTGCCGGAGGTGGAGAGCCGGCCGCTGATCGGCGCGTCGATGTTCGGCGTGACGACGCCGTGCGTCACGAAGGCCCGCGAGCGGCTGGAGGAGCGCGGATACGAGGTGCTCGTGTTCCACCAGACGGGCACCGGCGGACAGTCGATGGAGGAGCTCGTGCGGGCGGGCTTCATCCGTGGCGTCCTCGACGTCACGACCACCGAGCTCTGCGACGAGCTCGTCGGCGGGGTCCTGCCGGCGCACCCGAAGCGGCTCGAGGTCGCTGGCGAAATGGGGGTGCCGCAGGTCGTGTCGCTCGGCGCCCTGGACATGGTGAACTTCGGCCCGGCTGACACGGTGCCCGAGAGGTTCCGCGACCGCACGCTGTACGTGCACAACCCGACGGTGACGCTGATGCGCACGACGCCGGAGGAGTGCGCCGAGCTCGGCCGGAGACTCGCCCGCAAGCTCAGCGCCGCGACCGGCCCGACGGCGCTGTTCGTCCCGCTGCGGGGCGTTTCCATGATCGCGACCGAGGGCCAACCGTTCCACGACGCGGCCGCCGACCAGGCCCTGTTCTCGGCGGTGCGCGAGCACCTGGGGCCGAACGTCGAGCTGCACGAGCTCGACACGGACATCAACGATCCGGCGTTCGCGCTCGCGATGGCGGACCGGCTCATCGAGATGCTGGGAGAGGAGACCTGACATGAGGGAGCGAGCACTCGAGCGACTGCGGGCGCAGATGGCGGCCGGGAACCCGATCGTCGGGGCCGGAGCAGGGACCGGCCTGAGCGCCAAGTGCGCCGAGGCCGGCGGCGCGGACATCATCATCATCTACAACTCGGGGCGCTACCGGATGGCGGGGCGAGGATCGCTCGCCGGGCTCATGCCGTACGGGGACGCGAACGCGATCGTGGTCGAGATGGCCTCCGAGGTCCTCCCGATCGTGAAGGAGACCCCGGTGCTCGCCGGGGTCTGTGGCACGGATCCGTTCCGCCTGATGCCGCTCTTCCTGCGGCAGCTCAAGGACATCGGGTTCGCCGGCGTGCAGAACTTCCCGACCGTCGGGCTGATCGACGGCATGTTCCGCCAGAACCTCGAGGAGACCGGGATGGGCTACGGCCTCGAGGTCGAGGCGATCCGTCAGGCGCACCAGCTCGACCTGCTGACCACGCCGTACGTCTTCTCGACCGACGACGCTCGCGCCATGACGGAGGCGGGCGCGGACGTGCTCGTCGCGCACATGGGCCTCACCACCGGTGGCAGCATCGGCGCCGAGACCGGCAGGACGCTGGATGACTCGGTCGAGCTGATCCAGGCGATCCGCGACGCGGCGGTCGAGGTCGACCCGGACGTGATCGTCCTGTGCCACGGGGGGCCGATCTCCGAGCCCGAGGACGCCGCCTACGTGCTCGAGCGGACGACGGGGGTGGCTGGGTTCTTCGGAGCGTCGAGCATGGAGCGGCTCCCGACCGAGACCGCGATCACCGAGACGGTGCGACGGTTCAAGGACCTGCGGCCGTGACCGACCGACCGTCGTTCCTCGTCGTCACCCCGCCGCAGGACGAGTGGCAGACCGTCCACGGCTCGCGGCGCTACTTCCACGGCGGCAGGCGTTACCGCGACATCGCCGACCAGATCCTCGGGCCTCACGGCGAGATCCGCCACCTCGACTGGACGCCGGAGGCCACGCCCGAGGCACGCGCCGCGTCGCTGGATGCGGCGCTGCCCGAGGCGCACGCGATCGTCGTCGCACCGTGGCTCGGGCTCGGCGACCCCGAGCTCGCGATGTTCGACGAGGCGCGCCTCGGCCGTGCGGCCGCCCTGCGGGTGATCGCGGGGACGTTCGACTACCGGCTGTGGTGGATCGACCTCGACGGGGCGGCCCGCCGCGGCGTCACGGTCGTCGACACCTCACGGACGATGACCCCGACCGTGGCCGAGTTCGGCGTGGCGATCACGCTCGCGCTGCTCCGGGACATCCCCGCCGCGATCGACGTGGTGCGTGACGGACGATGGCCCGATGCGCCGAAGGGTGCCGGCCCCTACGTCTTCCGAGACCTGGCGGACTGCCGCGTCGGGCTGGGGGGGTACGGCACGATCAACCGCCACTACCGCCGATTCATCGCCCCATACGGGTGCGAGGTCCGGATCTACGACCCCTTCGTCGGCCATGACGTCGCCGAGGTCGACGGCGTGATCCCCGCGGGCTCGCTCGTTGAGCTCGCACGATCGAGCGACATCCTGGTCGTCTCGATCCCGCCGACGCCGGCCACGCTCGGGGTCATCGACGCCGGCGTGATCGATGCCCTCGCGCCGGGTTCGCTCTTCGTGCTACTCAGCCGGATGGCCGTCGTCGAGCAGGATGCCCTGTGGCGTCGGGTCCGGGCCGGGGAGCTCCGAGCCGCCGTCGACGTATACGACCCCGAGCCGCCGCCGGCCGACGCGTGGTTCCGCCGCGATCCGAACGTCCTTCCGACACCGCACATCGCAGGGAACGTGCAGTTCGCCCACGAGCGGTGCTTCGCCGAGGCGTGCCGCGACGCCGTCCGCGTCCTGAACGGCGAGGCTCCGCAGAACCCCGCGACCGTCCGGGACAAGCTCTTGTACGACGGGACGCTCGAGGGGTGACCGGGACGCTCTTCCGGGTTCGGCTCGGGGACGGCTCGGCCCGATGGGCGGCGGGTGACGCGGGGCCGGCGCGACTGCTCGCGGCGGACGCGTCACTCGGGCGGCTCCTCGGTGCGGCCACGGACCTCGCGGCCGCGACGGCCTCGGCCGTCGACCGGTGCCTGCCGATGCTCGCGTGATCGCGCCGATCGGGTCGCAGGAGGTCTGGGCGGCGGGCGTCACCTACCTCCGTTCGCGCGAGGCGCGAGGCGAGGAGGCGACGGATCGGAGCCCGTACGACCTGGTGTACGAGGCGGACCGCCCCGAGCTCTTCTTCAAGTCTCCGGGCGGGCGCGTCGTCGGACCCGGCGAACCGATCGGCATCCGGGCCGACTCGACCTGGGACGTGCCGGAGCCCGAGCTCGCGCTCGTCCTCGACGCCGACCTTCGGATCGTCGCCTACACAATCGGGAACGACGTTTCGTCCCGCAGCATCGAGGGCGAGAACACGCTGTACCTGCCCCAGGCGAAGACCTACGAACGCTCCTGCGCGATCGGGCCTGCCCTCGTGCCCGCGAGCGAGATCTCGCCGCCATTCGGCGTCCGGCTCGTCGTCGAGCGCGCTGGCCGCACCGCGTTCGCGGGCGAGACCTCGACGGGCGAGATGAGGCGTTCGTTCGAGGAGCTCGCCCGGCACCTCGGCCGTGCGCTCGCGTTCCCGCACGGGGTCTTCCTGCTCACCGGCACGGGGATCGTGCCGAACGCGGGCTTCACGCTGCTGCCCGGGGACGTCGTGCGCATCGAGATCGACGGCCTCGGCACGCTCGAGAACCCGGTCGTGCGGGTCGGTCGCTGACGCCGCGTTGGCGGCGGGCGGTCTCGGCGATCGAGAGTTGACGCACCCCTAACCGATCCGAGCTGGTGCGACTGCCGTCCTGCCTTGAGAGTCCAGGCTCGAGGCACGCGATCGGAGGCTCCGACCCGACGACGACTGGCCGGTGCCGGCGCTCCCTCCCGACTGGCGGGGCGTCCGTCCGAGGTCGAGCTAGCGCGCTGCTTCCCAGCCGGCGAGGGCGGCGTCGAGCTGCTCTCGATCGGCCAGGCTCGCCCGGGCGCCGACCGCCCGGCACGCCAGCGCTCCGGCGACGGCGGCCACGCGGACCGCGTCCCGGATCTCCCGGCCCTCGCCGAGGCTCCATGCCAGCGCGCCGTTGAACGCGTCGCCCGCGCCGGTCGTGTCCACGACCTCCACGGAGAGCGCGGGCTGGTGCCACGGAGCGGCGGCGGGACGTAGCACGTCCGCACCCTCGGCGCCACGCTTCAGCACCA
>DASTHN010000104.1:0-30242 GCA_035718185.1 Actinomycetota bacterium | reverse complement strand
GACCATCCTGCGCCGGGGGCGGGCGGGTCACAAGGGCACGCTCAGCGCTGCCACATCTCCTCGAAGGCCCCTCGGTACACGCCTCCGGGATCGGGTTCGAGTGGTCCCATCGTCCGAAGGGACCTCCGGCCCTAGAAGCACCCGGGATCCGGCGTGAGGTTCGAGCCGTTCGTTGCACCGGAGGGCGCTCCCCCGTTGGGAGGCGCACCCACGCACCCTGACCTCGGGGGAATCGCGTGTCGGACACGGCTGCGAAGCGGGCGGCGTGGCTTCGACAACTGCGGCACGACGAGGTCGAGGAGTTCGCGCTCGCCCAGACCTACGACACCAACTGGGGCGAGATCGAGGACACCCACCGAGCGTTCGTCGGGCGTTTCTGCTCGTTGCTCCCGCCGGACGGGCGGGTCCTCGATGCAGCGTGCGGCACTGGTAAGTACTTCGGGCTGGTGCTGGGGAGCGGTCGCTCGATCCTCGGTGTGGATCAGGCGCGAGTGTTCCTGGACCGGGCCTGCGAGAAGTTCCCCTCTGTGCCGACGGAGAAGCATGATCTTCAGGAGCTGCCGTACCGAGACGAGTTCGACGGCGTGATGTGCGTGGACGCCATGGAGTTCATCCCGCCCGAAGACTGGCCGGTCGTCCTCGAGGGCTTCCGCCGGGCCCTGCGTCCGGGCGGATGGCTCTACCTGACGGTCGAGCTGCTCCCCGAGGAGCAGGTCCGCACGGCCAACCAGGAGGCGCGCGCAGCGGGCTTCCCGGTCGTCGACCGGGAACTCATCTGGGATGACCCCAACGAGGGCTACCACCACTACCCGAGGATCGAGCGGGTGCGCGCTTGGCTGGCGGACGTGCCCTTCCGCATCGAGGACGATGCCGAGGGTCCCTGGAACGACGGCTACGCCCACCACCACGTGCTGGCGCGACGGGGAAGTCCCTGGAGTCCGGCGAACCGGTGAGCCGAAGAGTGTGGACTGGCCGCGTCAGGCCGACCCGTTCGTGCGGGCCAGTCCGTTGGTGGGCGCTGGAGGGCTCGAACCTCCGACCTCTTCCTTGTAAGGGAAGCGCTCTACCGCTGAGCTAAGCGCCCAAGATCCACGCGGGCTCGGTCGAGACGCCGCGGACGTGGCCGCAGGCTCGGCAGACGACCTCGCCGAGCATCACCGACAGCCGCGTCGCGCCGCACGCCTCGCAGCGGTCGAGCTGGACGGCCCAGTCGGCGCGCTCCTCCTGACACGAGGGGCACACGAGCACCTGACGGCCATCGACGGTGGCGCGGACCCACGGGCGCTCCCGCTTGTCGGGATCGAAGGTGGGTCGGCCGCAGAACAGGCAGCCGGGGCGCGGGGCGGGCGACTCGGTCGAGCTCACGACGTCAAAGCATACCCAGACCGTGACTAGACTTGCCGCGCGATCCCGAGGGGGCGGAGATGAACGACGTACCGATCGAACCGTCGAAGGTGCAACGGACGGGCGTGTTCGCCGAGCTCGAGGGCGAAGACGTGGAGGCCCTCCTCCGCGTGGGGCACGTGGTCACGTTCGAGGCCGACCTGCCGATCTTCGAGGCGGGCGACCGCGGGGACGCCATGTTCGTGATCCTCGATGGCGAGGCGCAGGTGGATGTCGGGGGTCGCTTCCATCGTCTGAGGGACGGCGACGTCTTCGGCGAGATGGCGGTCATCGTGCCGGGGCGTCGGATGGCGACGGTCCGAGCCGCGACACCGGTGCGCGCTCTCCGGATCCCGGCCGACGCGTTCCAGGCGTTCCTGCTCGAGCACCCTCGGGTGGCGCTCCCGATGATGCGATTCCTCGTGACCCGCCTGCGGGAGGTTGAGCAGCGTCTCGACGCCTGGATGGCCTAGGCGCCGCCGTCGGCGGGCGTCTCGAAGGTCTCCCCCGCCTGATACACGGAGCGCACCCCGCGGCGCACCACCATCGCGCCGCCCCGGCCGAACACGGTCCAGCGCTCGCCGTCGCCGAGGATCGCGGTGCGCTCGTCGATCCCGACGAACCACGACGACTCGGGGATCCGGGACGTGACCCACCACCGCATCCCCGGGATCTTGCCCATCCGGTCCCAGTGCACGCCGAACGACACGTGCGGGACCAGGCCGAGGCCGAACGTCCACGAGGCGCCGACCCTGCGCTCGCGTGCTTGGGCCCTGGACTGGCTGACGACCATCGCGCCGGCGCTGCAGCCCGCGTACACCGCGCCGCGGTCGAGCGCCGCGGTCAGCGCCCGCCAGACCGCCGAGCCCTCGATCGTGGAGCCCAGGTGCCTGGGGTTCCCGCCCGAGAAGTACACGAGCCCCGCGCGCTCGACCGCGGCCGCCAGGTCCGGGCGCTGGGCGTCGGCCCGCGTCTTCACCGGCAGGACATCGGCCTCCCACCCCATCGCCCGGTAATGCTCGAGCCCCATCCGGCCCCAGCGGTCGAACACCGCATCGCCCTCGGGGGCGCTGGCGGTGGGCAGGATCGCGACACGTGGGTCCGCACCGTCGAGCGCGACGCGCTCGGGCTCCTCGGACCAGGGCTCGAACTCGCCCGAGCCGAGCAGCAGGAACCGGCGGTTCTGCGGCACCGGCGAAGCCTACCTAGGATGGGAGGGAGACCACGACCGAGACCACGGAGGAGGCGGCCATGGACGAGTACCGCGACCAGGCGGCGAGCGCGCTCGAGTTCGAGGAGGACGTGCGCGTGGAGCGTGCGCTCGTCGGCGTGATGCGCGCGCGCGACGTCCACCTGCACCAAGCTGCCGCGGGCCCGATCGCGGCCGGTGGCTCGATCTCGATCCTGCAGGGCGGGTGCGGACCCGTCATCGCGAACGGACCCGTCACGATCCGGCAGGGCGGATGCGGGCCGCTGATCGCGAACGGCGACGTCTCGATCGAGCAGGGCGGGAGCCAGAGCATCATCGCCGCGGGTGGGGCGACGCTCGGCGAGCGCTCGTTCGTCGGGCTCGTGCTCAGCCCGAAGGTGACCGTCGAGGATGGCGCGAAGGTCCTGATGAACACGCCGCAGGCGCTCGCGTTCGGCGCGACACTCGGCCTCGCGATCGGCGTCCTCGTCCGGCTGTTCCGCCGCTGAGGCGCGGGGCGCTACCCCTCGAGCACCTCGGCGAGGCGATGCGCCAGGACCGGCAGCATCGACACGGCGATCCTCGGCTGCTCCTCGAGCAGCCGCCGGAAGTCCGGACGACCGATCACGAGCGCCCGGATCGGCGTCGCCGAACGCACCCGCGCCGTCCTCGGGACGTCGTCGGCCAGGATCGAGAGCTCTCCGAAGAACTCTCCCGGTCCAAGCTCCACCGGGTGGCCGGGCAGCTCGACCGACACCGTCCCCTCCTCGAGCAGGAACATCCCCGAGCCCGGCTGACCGTGCTCGACGATCACCTGGTTCGCCGGCGCCTCGACCTCGCTGAACAGCGACGCCACGAGCCCGAGCGCCTCGTCGTCCAGACCTGCGAACAGCGGGATCGCCCGCACCTTCTCGATGGCCTCCGACATCAGAGCCCAACCTCCTCCTGGATCGGTTCGGGGCCCGCCTCGGGCGAGGGGGCCAGTGGTGCGACGGCTCGCGCGTACCCGGCGCGGTGCGTTCCGCGGTGTCCTCGGGCTCGCCACGTCGCGACGGTCGCGGCGCCGAGCCCGAACCCCGCCGCGAGGACCCACACCACCACGCCCAGCCTCGGGACGGCGGTCGCGGCGCTCAGGGCAAGCCAACCGAACAGCAGCGCGAGCCAGCGGCTGCGCGGCGGCGTCCAGAGCAGGCGGCCGACGACCCACGCGCTCAGCGCGGACCCGACGAACAGGACGAACGCGAGCGCCAGCAACAACGTGAGGCCGAGCGGCATCCCGAGCACGGAGACCACGAGCAGCACCGCGAGTACCGGGAGGCCGACGAGCGAGGCGAGCCCCCACCCCGCCGAGGGCCACGGCGCGGTCGTCGCCGCCGCGTGCACGGCGTCGGCGCCACGCGGCGCCAGCAGCACCAGCGCGGCCAGGATGAGCAGCGTCGAGACCGACAGCGCCAGCCACACCAGGAACCGTCCGAGCGCCTCGAGCGGGCCCCGGAGCGTGAACGACACCCCGTCGCTCACGTCGCCGAAGACCTGCGCCTCCGGGTCCGCCGTGACGGTCCCGCCGGCCATCACGTCGCCCCTGACCTGCGCCCCCGGCCCGAGCGTCACGTCGCCGTTGACGGCGATCACGCTGCCGCTCACCTGACCGTTCACGACGATCGGCCCGTCGAGCACGAGCACGTCGCCGAGCGCGACGCCGCCGATCGTGGCGCGCCCGTGGAAGACCACGACCTCGTCCACCTCCCGCCCCCGCGGAACGGTGACCGTCCCCGAGAGCACGATCTGGGCCTCGGTCTCGCGGGCCGCGCCGTCCCCGGCATCCTGCGCGAGCGCCGCAGCGGCGCCGATCGCCAGCACCGCGATCGCGAGCATGCCGAGCGCGGAGGCGCGTCGGAGCGTTGCCATGCGCAGCATCCTACCGGCGCCTCCGACCGTGTCCGCCGTTCACGGTAGGTTTGACCCCGTGACGCTCGACGTCTTCTCCCCCGCCGTCCGCGAGTGGTTCGCCTCGTCGTTCGCCGCGCCGACGCCGGCGCAGGAGCGCGGATGGCCGGCGATCTTGCAGGGCGACCACGCCCTGATCCTGGCGCCGACGGGCTCGGGCAAGACGCTCGCGGCGTTCCTGTGGGCGCTCGACCGGCTGGCGACCGAGCCCGTCCCAGCCGCGGCCGAGCGCTGCCGCGTGCTCTACATCTCGCCGCTGCGAGCGCTCGCGGTCGACGTCGAGAAGAACCTCCGCGCCCCGCTCGCGGGGATCCGCCTGGCGGCCGAGCGCATGGGCCTAGAGCTCCACGAGCCGAGCGTCGCGATGCGGACCGGCGACACGCCCGCGCGCGACCGGCGCGCGATCGCGAAGCGCCCGCCAGACATCCTGATCACTACGCCCGAGTCGCTGTTCCTGATGCTCACATCGCAGGCCCGCGAGATCCTGCGCAGCGTCCGCTGGGTCATCGTGGACGAGATCCACGCGATCGCCGCCACGAAGCGGGGCGCCCACCTCGCGCTCTCGCTCGAGCGGCTGGAGGCGATCGCGACGATGCCGCCGCAGCGGATCGGGCTCTCGGCCACGCAGCGGCCGCTCGAGGAGACGGCGCGGTTCCTCGGCGGGTTCACGGCCGAGGGTCCTCGGCCCGTGACGATCGTCGACGCCGGGCACCGCAAGCCGATGGAGGTCGAGGTCGTGGTCCCCGTCGAGGACATGGCCGAGATCGGCCAGCCGACGGACCGGATCCGCAGCGGCCCGGCCGCCGCCGGACCCGAGCGCGCGAGCATCTGGCCCTCGATCCACCCGGAGCTGCTCGAGCTCGTCCGCGCCCACCGCTCGACGCTGATCTTCGTCAACGCCCGCCGCCTGGCCGAGCGCCTGGCCTCGGGGCTGAACGAGCTGGCCGGCGAGGAGCTCGTAGCGGCGCACCACGGCTCCATCGCGCGCGAACAGCGCCTGCAGATCGAGGACGCGCTCAAGCAGGGGACCCTGCGGGGCCTGGTCGCCACCTCCTCGCTGGAGCTCGGCATCGACATGGGCTCGGTTGACCTGGTGATCCAGGTCGAGTCGCCGGGCTCCGTCTCTCGAGGGCTGCAGCGGATCGGCCGCGCCGGGCACCGGGTGGACGAGCCCAGCCGCGGCAAGGTCTTCCCGAAGTACCGCGGCGACCTGCTCGAGACGACCGTCGTCGTGAGGCGGATGCTGGACGGAGAGATCGAGGAGACCCGCTACCCGCGGAACCCGCTGGACGTCCTCGCGCAGCAGATCGTCGCGGTGGCCGCGATGGACGAGTGGACGGTCACGGAGCTGGGCGCGCTGGTCCGGCGAGCCGCGAACTTCGCCGAGCTGTCCGAGGACGTCCTGCGCGCGGTGCTCGACCTGCTCTCCGGCCGGTACCCGTCCGACGAGTTCGCCGAGTTCCGCCCGCGGATCGTGTGGGACCGGCGCGCGGACACCTTGCGCGCTCGCGAGGGCGCCGGGCGCGTGGCGATCGCGAACGCCGGGACGATCCCGGACCGAGGTCTGTTCGGCGTGTTCACCGCCGACGGTCGGCGCGTCGGCGAGCTGGACGAGGAGATGGTGTACGAGAGCCGGCGCGGCGAGGTCTTCCTGCTCGGCGCCTCGGCATGGCGGATCCAGGACATCACGTTCGACCGCGTCCTCGTGGACCCGGCGCCGGGCGAACCGGGCAAGATGCCGTTCTGGCGGGGGGACAAGCCGGGCCGGCCGCTCGAGCTCGGTCGCGCGATCGGGGCCGTCACGCGCGAGGTCGCCGCGCTCCCGGAGCGCCGAGCGACGGCGCTGCTGCGCAAGGGGTTCGGGCTCGACGAGCTCGCCGCGCGGAACCTCGTGCGCTACCTGGAGGACGAGCGCGACGCCGTCGGCGCGCTGCCCGACGACCGGACGATCGTCGTCGAGCGCTTCCGCGACGAGGTCGGCGACTGGCGCGTGTGCCTGCTCTCGCCGTTCGGCGCGCGGATCCACGCGCCGTGGGCCATGGCGATCGAGGAGCGCCTCACCGAGCGCCTGGGCATCGACGTCCAGGTCCTGTGGAGCGACGACGGCATCCTGATCCGTCTGCCCGAGAGCGAGGACCGCATCCCGCTCGAGGATCTGCGCTTCGACCCGGACGCGATCGAGGAGATGATCGTGCGCCGGCTGCCCTCGACCGCGCTGTTCACCTCGGTCTTCCGCCAGGCCGCAGCGCGGGCGCTCCTGCTCCCCCGCCGCCGGCCCGGGCAGCGGACGCCGCTCTGGCAGCAACGGCAACGGGGCGCGGACCTCCTACAGGTGGCGCTCGCGTACCCGGAGTTCCCGATCCTGCTCGAGGCGACGCGCGAATGCCTGCGCGACGTGTTCGACGTGCCCGGCTTGAAGGAGGTGCTCGGCGACCTGCAGGCGCGCCGGCTGCGGATGGTGGCTGTGGACACGGACCGCGCCTCGCCGTTCGCGCAGTCCCTGCTGTTCAACTGGATCGCGGTCTACATGTACGAGGCCGACGCGCCCGTGGCCGAGCGCAGGGCGGCGGCACTCTCGCTCGACCGCGACCTGCTCCGCGAGCTCCTCGGCGCTGAGGACCTGCGCGAGCTGATCGACCCCGCCGCGCTCGCCGACCTGGAGCTCGAGCTGCAGGGGCTGAGCGAGGGTCGACGCGCCCGCAACGCCGACGATCTGCACGACCTGCTCCGGCGGCTCGGCGACCTCACCGCCGAGGAGGCGGCCGTCCGCAGCACCGACGATCCGTCGTCGTGGATCGACCGGATCGTCGACGAACACCGTGCGATCCGGGTCCGTATCGGCGGCCAGGACCGCCTCGCGGCGATCGAGGACGCCGGACGGCTGCGCGACGGGCTCGGTGTGGCGATCCCGCAGGGCGTCCCCGCCGCCTTCGCCGAGACGGCCGCCGAGCCGCTCGAGGGCCTGATCTGGCGGTACGCGCGTACGCACGGCCCGTTCCACGCGGCCGACGTCGCCGCCCGGCTGGACATCCCCCCCGAGCGGGCGGTCCTGGCCCTCGAGACGCTCGAGGCGGCCACGAAGGTCGTCCGCGGCGAGTTCCGCCCCGGCGGCGTCGAGCGCGAGTGGTGCGACGTCGACGTCCTGCGCACGCTCCGACGCCGCTCGCTCGCGGCCCTCCGCAGGGAGGTCGAGCCGGTGACGGCACCGGCGCTCGGACGGTTCCTCGTCGAGTGGCAGGGGCTCGCGCGCCCCCGGACCGGCCCCGACGCGCTCGCCGACGCGATCGAGCAGCTCCAGGGGGCGGCGATCCCGGCCTCGATCATGGAGACCGACGTGCTCCCCTCGCGCGTCCGCGGGTTCCGGCCGGCGGACCTGGACGCGCTCTGCGCGAGCGGCGACGTGGTGTGGGTCGGCGCCGGCGGGATCGGAGCCGACGACGGACGGGTGGCGCTGGGCTTCCGCGGTGCGCTCCGGGCACTGGCGCCAGGGCCGGCCGACGAGGCTCCGGACGGCGAGCTCCACCGCGCCCTGCGCGGGCACCTGGCCACCCACGGCGCCTCGTTCTGGCCCGACCTGCTCGTCGCGAGCGGCGTCGCCGACGAGCGCGAGGTGCTTCGCGCGCTGTGGGACCTGGTCTGGGCGGGTGAGGTCACGAACGACACGCTTGCGCCGTTGCGGGCGGTGCTCGGCCGCCGCCCTCGAGCGCCGAAGGGCAGGCCGCGGCCGGGGCAGGTGCGCCGGGTGGGCCCGCCTGCGGCGGCCGGCAGATGGTCGCTCGTCGCCCCGCTGCTCGAGCCGGGGGTCTCGACGACCGAGGCGGCGCACGCCCGCGCGATGCAGCTGCTCGACCGCCATGGTGTCCTCACCCGCGAGGCCGTCCTCGCCGAGGGCGCGCCGGGCGGGTTCGCCGGTGTGTACGCGGTGCTCCGAGCGCTCGAGGAGTCCGGCAAGGTCCGCCGCGGCTACTTCGTCGACGGACTGGGCGCCGCACAGTTCGCGCTCCCCGGGGCGGTCGACCGGCTCCGAGACCTGCGCGAGCCCCGCGAGCGCCCGGAGCCGATCGCGCTCGCCGCCGCGGACCCGGCGCAGCCGTACGGGGCTGCGCTCGCGTGGCCACCGAGCGCAGGGCGGCCCTCGAGGGCGGCCGGCGCGTACCTCGTCCTGGCGGACGGCGAGCCGGTGGTGTTCCTCGAGCGGGGGGCGAGAACGCTGATCACGTTCGCGGGCGGTGAGGACGTGGCGTGGCCGGACGCGCTCGCGTCGCTCGTGAAGGACGGCCGGCTCCGCAAGATCGAGCTCCAACGGATCGACGGCGCAACCGCGGTCGAGAGCCCGCACGCCGAGCGCCTGCGCGCCGCCGGCTTCGCCGACGGCTACCGCGGGCTCACGCTCCGCGGCTGAGGAGGCCGAGGGTGCCCGAGGGCGACACGATCTTCCGAACGGCGACGACCCTGCGCGGATCCCTGGTCGGGAAGGCGGTCGTGTCGTTCGAGGCTCCCCGGCTGCCGGCCGCGTCGATCGCGCCCGGGACCGCGGTGACCGCGGTCGAGGCGCGCGGCAAGCACCTGCTCGTCTGGTTCGACGGCGGGCGGGCGCTCCACACGCACATGCAGATGTCCGGGTCGTGGCACCTTTACCGGCCCGGCGAGCGCTGGCGGGCAGCGCGCGCTTCCGCGCGCGCCGTGATCGGGGTACGCGACGCGGTCGCGGTGTGCTTCCGGGCTCCCGTCGTCGAGCTCCTCGACGCTCGAGCGGTTCGCTCGCACCCGCGGCTGTCGGCGCTCGGACCGGACCTGTGCTCGCCCGCGGCCGACGTCGACGAGGCCCTCGCACGGCTCGAGGGTCTCCCGGCGCGGACGCCGATCGCGGTCGCGCTCCTGGACCAGCGGGTAGCCTGCGGAGTGGGCAACGTGTACAAGAGCGAGACGCTGTTCGCCTGCCGGGTCGATCCGTTCGCACGCGTCGAGGACCTCGAGACGCCCACGCACCGCGCGCTGCTGAGGAAGGCCTCGGATCTGTTGCGACGCAACCTGGAGGGCGGACCGCGCGTGACGCACGAGGGAGGCCTGGCGGTGTACGGGCGAGCGCGACGGCCGTGCCGCCGGTGCGGTGCCACGATCCGCTCGGCGCGGCAGGGGCAGCCGCCCCGCACCACGTACTGGTGCCCGGACTGTCAGCCGGCGGTGGGTCACGCGCGAGCCGCCCGGGAGGGGTCGGGATGACAGGCCGAGCGCTCGGGGGCAGGGGCACGCGATTCGCGATCGCGACGCCGCACGTCGCCGCCACGGAGGCAGGGCGGGAGGCGCTCGAGGGCGGCGGGAACGCCGTGGACGCCGCGCTCGCCGCGGCGACGACCCTCGCGGTCGTGTACCCCCATATGTGTGGGGTCGGCGGCGACCTGTTCGCCCTGGTGCACGAGCCCCAGGGGCGCACGCTCGCGGTCAACGCGACCGGCGCGTCCCCGCGCGGTCTCGACGTCGCCGCCGTCCGGGCCGAGCACGCCACGATGCCGGCGCACGGGCCCCACGCCGTCACGGTTCCGGGCGCCGTCTCCGGGTGGAGCGCGCTCGCCGACGGCTGGTCGAACCTCGGACTGGCACGAGCGCTCGAGCCCGCGATCGGCTACGCGCGCGACGGCGTAGCGGTGGCCCGCTCGCTCGCGGGGTCGCTCGCGTCGGATCCCGACACGCGCCGGGCCGATCCCGGCCTCGCCGAGATCTTCTTCCGTGACGGCCGGGCGCTGGCCGAGGGCGACCGCCTCGTCCAGCCCGCGCTCGCCTCGAGCCTCGAGGTGCTCGCCGCCGAGGGGCCGCACGCGTTGTACGGCGGCCGGCTCGGACTCGCGTACGCGGCGGGCCTCGCGCACTGGGGGTCGGCGATGTCGGTGCGCGATCTGGCCGAACACCGGGCCGACGTCCTGTCGCCGCTCGGGGCGCGGTACCGGGACCTGGACGTCTCGGTCGCGCCGCCCTCATCCCAGGGGTTCGTCCTGCTCGAGATCCTCGCCGCGGTCGAGCGCCTGGGGATCGATCCCGACCCGCTCGGGCCGGACGCCGGCGCGCTCGCCCTGCTGTTCCGGGCCGCGTCGCTCGATCGCGACCGGCACCTGGCCGACCCTGCGCACATGCGCATGCACCCGCACAGCCTGCTCGACGACGGACACATCGCCGCCGTCTGCGACGAGGTCCGGACCGGACGACCGGCGCCGGTCGACGCGGGCCCGGGCCCGCAGGGTGGGACCATCGGGCTCGTCACCGCCGACGCGGAGGGCTGGGCCGTGTGTCTGATCCAGAGCCTCGGCCCCGCCGGCTGGGCCGGGATCCTCGAGCCCACCACCGGGATCATCAGCCAGAGTCGCGGCGGCGGCTTCACGCTCGAGCCCGGGCACCCGAACGAGCTCGCGCCCGGGAAGCTCCCGGCGCACACGCTCATGCCGGTCATGGTGCACCGGCAGGGGCGCGTCGCGGCGATCTCGGGGACGATGGGCGCCTCGGCCCACCCGCAGATCAACGCGATGTCGCTGGTGCGGGCGTTCGACCTCGGGCGGTCGGCCGCCGACGCCGTCGCCGAGCCTCGGTGGCTGGCCGGCGGGATGGACCCGGTCGGCCCGGACCCGTTCGTCGAGGCCGAGCCGGCGGCCGTCGCGAGCGTCGGCGACGCCCTCCAACGGTCCGGCTTCCGGGTCGAGGCGCTCGAGGAGCTGGACGAGAGCGTCGGGCACGCGCACCTCATCGTCGTCGAGCCCGACGGGACCTTCGACGCCGGGACCGATCCTCGTGCCGATGGCGGGGTCGCGACCGGATAGCGGCTAGCATCTGCAAGATGCCGTCCCCTGAGGCCCGCAGCCGTTCCGAGCGCACCGAGGCCGACGCGCTCGAGCGCGCACGCGAGCAGGCCGCCCGCCTGCGCGGGTCCGACGATATGGAGGAGACCTTCCTGCAGGCGGTCTCGCACGACCTGCGGACGCCGATCGCCGCGATCCTCGGCCTCGCGACCACGCTCGAGCGCGAGGACCTGGCGCTCTCGGCCGAGGACACGCGGGACATGGTCAGCCGGATCGTCGCCAACGCCCGCCGGCTCGACCGCATCGTGAGCGACCTGCTCGACCTGGACCGGCTCTCGCGAGGGGTGACCGAGCCCACGTTCGCGCGCGCCGACGTCGGCGCGCTCGTGACCCGGGTCGTGGCCGAGTCCGAGACGCGGGCCGAGCGGGAGGTCGAGGTCGACGCCGCGCCGGTCGAGGCAGAGGTCGATACGGCCAAGGTCGAGCGCATCGTGGAGAGCCTGCTCACGAACGCCGACCGCCACGCCCCCGGCGACTCGCGGATCCGGGTCCGGGCGGCCGCCGACGGCGACGACGTCGTCATCGCGGTGGACGACGAAGGGCCGGCCGTCCCCGAGGCCGACCGCGAGCGCGTCTTCGAACCGTTCCACCGCGGCCCCGAGGGCCGAGAGCACACGCTCGATGTCGGCGTACGACTCGCGCTCGTCGCGGGGTTCGCGGAGCTCCACGGCGGCCATGCGTGGGTCCAGGACGGCGAGAGCGGCGGCGCCTCGTTCCGCGTCCGGCTCCCGCTGCAGCCCGTCGCCGCGCCCGAGACCGAGCCGGCCGACTAGACGCGGGTGAGCTCGGCGGCCAGGTGCCGCATCACGGCGACCTCGTGCATCGCCATGTGGAGCTCGTAGCGCAAACGGTCGCCGTGGACCTCGAGGTGGCGCTTCAGGATCGTGACCGGCGATCCGGTGGTGGTCGTCGCCACGCTCGTGGAGGCCACGTCGATCGTGCCGCCCTCGAGCGTGCCCTCGGCGACCTCGGCGACCCCGAGCGGGTGCGCGAGCACCAGCTCGACGCGGCCGGCTCCCGCCGGGCGGAAGAACCCGCGCTCGAAGTGCACCGGCGCCTCATCCGTGAGCATCCAGCTCCGCTGCGAGTACATCAGGAACGCGTCGCCGACATGCTCGAACGTCATCTCCTCGCCGTAGCGGAAGGGCTCGCCGCGTGGCCACTCCCCCTCGCCCTCGCCCCGCCACGTCCCGAGCAGGAACGCCAGCGGCTCGCAGTCCGCGTGCAGCGCCGGCTCCATGCTCCGACGCTACCACGGTGCTCCGCGCCGATCGCAGCGAGGTTGGTACCGTGTCCCGCACGATGGCGACGGTCGCGCGCTTCAACGTCACGCCGGTGAAGTCCACGGCGCTCCACCACCCGGATCGGATCCGGATCGAGGGCTGGGGCGCGGTCGGCAACCGCGAGTTCTTCTTCGTCGACCAGGACGGCAAGCTCTTCGGCGGCTCGAAGCTCGGGCCGCTCGTGCGGATCCGCGCCGAGCACGACCCCCGCGCCGACGTCCTGCGCCTGGACTTCCCCGACGGCGTCCGGCTCGAGGGTCCGGCCACCGCGGACGGCGAGGTCCTCGAGGTCAACTTCTGGGGCAGGCCGGTCGCGGCCCGCGTCCTCGAGGGTCCGTGGGCCCAGCACCTCTCGCGCTACGCGCGACGCGACCTCCGGCTCGCGCGCGCCGAGCGCCCCGGCGACGGCAACGACATCCGGCCGGTCACGCTCGTCTCGCTCGCGTCGGTCGACGAGCTCGCGAGGCAGGGCGGGGCCGACGGTCCGCTCGACCCCGGCCGGTTCCGCATGACGATCGAGCTCGAGGGCCTGCGTCCGCACGAGGAGGACGCGTGGGCGGGCCGTCGCGTCCGCGTCGGCGGGGCGACGTTGCTCGTCGGCGAACCGGTGCCCCGATGCGTCGTCACGACCCAGGACCCGGCGACCGGCGAGCGCGACTTCCCCACCCTGTCCGTGATCAAGCGCTACCGCGGGGCGCCCGACGGGGAGCTGTTGTTCGGGATGTACGCGTCGGTGGTCGAGCCCGGCGACACCCGGGTCGGGGACCGCGCCGACCTCGCCGATTGAGCCCGCAGGGCCGGACCGCGAGCTCATGGACGGCCGGCGGATCGCCGCGGCTCCGGTTGCATCCGTGCAGATGGCGGGTATCGTCCCCGCATCCGGAAGGAGGTCCTCATGGCGATGGTGATCGACCCCGTGTGTGGGATGCGGATCGAGGAGGACGACGCGGTCGCGACGGCCGAGCACGACGGCACGAGATACCACTTCTGCTCCCAGGCGTGCCACGATGCGTTCGTGGCCGATCCCGGCTCGTACCTGAGCTGAGACGGTCGGGCCGGTGGGGGACCGTCTGACCGAGACCGAGCTCGCCGAACGCGCCGGCACCAGCGTCGAGCGCGTCCGCGAGCTCGTCGACCTCGGGATCCTGGAGCCCGAGGAGGGGACGTTCCCGCGGCGCGACGTGATGCGGGCGCGCGTGGTCGGGGACCTGGAGGCCAAGGGCATCGGCGCGGAGGCGCTCGCGCAGGCGCTGGCGTCGGGCCACCTGCGCCTGGGCTACCTGGAGAGCGCCGGCCGGCGGTTCCCGCGGTCGGACCGGACCTTCACCGACCTCGCCGAGAGGATGGGCATCCCCGTCGAGACGATGCAGATGGTCTACGTCGCGCTGGGGCTGCCGCGCCCGGAGCCGGACGAACGGGTGCGCGAGGAGGACCTTCCGGTGCTCGAGGGGCTCCCGGTGCTGTTCTCGGCGGGGGTCGGCGAGGGCGAGGTGCTCCGCGCGGTGCGCGTGTGGGGGGACAGCGCTCGGCGCGTGGCCCAGTTCCAGAGCCACTACTTCCACGCGACGATCGAGGAGCCCTTCCGGCAGCGCGGCCTCTCCGACAACGATGCGTTCGAGGCCGCGATCCGCGAGGTCGGCGTGCGGATGGGCCACTCGGGCGAGCAGATGCTCGCGTGGCTGCTCCGGCGCCACGCGGAGGTCTTCTTCGTCGAGCATCAGTTCGAGCACGTCGAGACCGCGCTCGAGCAGGCCGGCGTCCACCGGCGTCCGCCGCGCGGCGCCGAGGCCGCGGTGTTCGCCGACCTGACCGGATACACGAGCCTGACCGAGCGGGCCGGTGACGAGGTCGCCGCGAGCGTGTCGCTCACGCTCGCGCAACTGGTGAGCGAGGTCGCCGCGCGGCACCGCGGCACGGTCGTGAAGATGCTCGGCGACGGCGTGCACTTCTACTTCCGGGACCCCGGAGACGCGGTGCGCGGCTCGCTCGAGATCGTCGAGGCCGTTCGGCCGCGGGGCCTCCCGCCGGCGCACATCGGCGTGAACGCGGGACCGATGATCTACGACGAGGGCGACTACTTCGGCCGGACGGTGAACATCGCCGCGAGGATCGCATCGCGGGCGGCGGCCGATCAGGTGTTCCTCGGAGAGGACGTCGTCGGCGCGGTCGAGCCGCGAGGGTTCCGCATCGTCGAGGTCGGTCCGGTCGAGCTCAAGGGGATCGCCCGGCCGGTCACGCTCTACCAGGCGGTGCGGCACGGTGCGGCGTAGCCGCTCGGTGGCTGCGTGAAGGGCCGTCGGATGGGCGTCGTCTCGCGGGTCCTGCGGATCCAGCGGGGAGAGGGCCGGGTCACGACCCTGGTCGTCGGGCTCATGGGCATCTCGATGGCGGGGATCGCGGTCGGCGACAGCGGCGTGAGCGCGCTGTTCTTCGACCGGATCGGCACCGACGCGCTCCCGCTCGTGTACCTCCTGCAGGGCGCCACGACGTTCGGCGTGATGCTGGCCCTCACGGGCGTGCTCGGCCGGCTCGGCCCCCGGCGCGCGTACCTGGCGGCCCCGCTGGGGCTCGCCGCCCTCGTGGTGATCGAGCGTGCGATCGTCGTCACGGGGGTGGACTGGATCTACCCCGTGCTGTGGATCACGGTGGCGATCGCGACGCTCGTCCAGGGGGTATTCCTGTGGGGGGTCGCCGGCGTCGTCGTCGACCTGCGGCAGGCGAAGCGGCTGTTCCCGATCTTCGGCGCCGGCGGGATCCTGGGCTCGGTGCTCGGCGGGCTGCTGACCCGGCCGCTCGCGCCGGCGATCGGCGCCCAGAACCTGTTGCTGGTCTGGGCCGGCGCGCTGGCGGCGGCGTTCCTGCTCGCGCGGATGCTGCTGGGCGGGGCCACGCAGGCCCGCCGCGGGCGCCCATCGCGCCGGCGGACATCGGCGGTCCGCGACATGGCAGGTGCCCTCGCATACGTCCGGCGGTCCGGCCTGCTCGTGTGGATGACGCTGGCCGCGATGCTGTTCTCGATCCTGTTCTTCTCGCTCTACCTACCCTTCGCGGGCGCCGCGACCGAGCGGTTCCCCGACGCCGACGAGCTCGCGGGGTTCTTCGGCCTGTTCTGGGCGGCGCTGACGGCGGCCGCGTTCGTCGTCTCGATGCTCCTCACCAACCGCCTCTTCGCGTGGGTGGGTGTGGCGGCGGCGGTGATCGTACTGCCGCTGCTCTACTCGGCCGCGTTCGGCATCCTGTTGTTCGGGTCGGGCTTCGCGATCCTCGTCGCGCTCCGCTTCACGGTGGGAACGTGGCTCCAGGGGGTCGCGTCGCCGGGCTGGGAGACGCTGGCCAACGTGGTGCCCGAGGGCCGTCGCGACCAGGTGCGTGCGTTCCTCAACGGCGGCCCGACGCAGATGGGCACGGTCGTCGCCGGCGTGATCGCGCTCATCGGGCAGGACGTGCTCACCGCGCGGCAGTTCGCTGCGATCGGGCTGGTCGCGGCCGTCGTGACGATCGTCGCGACCGTCGGCGTCCGCCGCTCGTACACGACGGCCCTCGTCGACGCGCTCCGCGCCGGGCGGCCGCAGGTGTTCGAGCGGGCCCTCGAGCGCCGGACGCCGGTCCCGCTCGTCCTCGACGCCGACTCGACGAGGGCGCTCGCGCGGTCGATGCGGTCTCCGGACCTCCACGAGCGGAGGCTCGCGTTCCAGCTCCTGGCCGACCTGCCGCCGGAGGCCCGGCCACCGGAGGTGCTCGACGGAGTGCGTGACCCGGACCCCATCGTCCGGCTGGCCGCGACCATGTGCCTGGACATCCAGGCGGCCGACGGGCGGAACGCGCTCCTGTCGCTGCTCGACGACGCGGATCCGAGCGTCGCGGCGGCGGCGGCCGCCCGAGGGCTGGCCACGATGGAGAGGGACATCGCCGCGCTCCGACTCCAGGGGCTGCTCGCCGATCGCGACGACCGGCTCCGGTTGGCCGCCGCGGAGCAGCTCGCGCTGGCTCCCGCCTCTGCAGCCGCCAGCTTCGGTTCCGCCCTCCTCTCCGACCCGGTCCCCGAGGTCCGAGCGATCGCCCTCGAGCGGGTCGCCGACGCCGCGCCCGACCGAGCGCTGGAGCCCGCGCTCCGGGCATTGCACGACCCCGACGCGGTGGTGCGGTCCGCGGCGGGCAGGGCGCTCGGCGCGGCGGACGGCCGTGCGCTCGAGCACGTGTTGGACGCGCTCGTGGACCCCGGGACGACCGACGCGGCGATCGAGGCGATCCGGCGGACCGAGGCGGACGGCGGCCGCGAGCGGATCCGCTCGTTCGTGCGCACGGTCGCCGAGCGCGCCGCCCGCGACGGCGAGCTGGCCGCCGCGACCCCGTCGGACGGCGAGGCTACCACCCTGCTCCGGGACGCCACCCTGGACCGCGGCCGCCGTCTGGCGCGCTCGGGGCTGTGGGCCGCCACGATCCTCGGGCCCCGGCGCGCCGAGATGGAGACGGCGATCGAGAACCTCGACGGCACGCCGGGGCAGGTGGCGAACGCGCTCGAGACGCTCGAGAGCGCCGGCGACGCCGCGCTCGTCCGCCCGCTGCTCACGCTGTGGGAGCCGGTGGCGGCACCGGACCGGAACGTGGACTGGCTCGCGGCGGCGCTCGACGACGAGGACGAGCTGATCCATCGGTGTGCGGAGCTGGTCCGATCACGACAAGGAGGCACGATGGAACGCCAGATCACGGCGCTCTCGGTGATGGAGCGCGTGCTGTTCCTGCGCAAGGTCCCGCTGTTCGCCGACCTGGCGCCCGTGGACCTCGAGCGGGTGGCCGGGCTGGCCGAGGATCACGGGTACGCGGACGCCGAGATCATCGCCGCCGAGGGTGAGGCCGGCGAGGAGCTCCACATCGTCGTCGAGGGCACGATCCGCGTGATCCGCGACCGGGAGGGAGCCGAGCATGAGCTCGCCCGGCGCACGACCGGCGACGTCGTGGGCGAGATGTCGATCGTCACGCAGGAGCCGAGGATGGCGACGCTCATCGCCGAGGGGGGCGTACGGACGGTGACGCTCGGTCACCGGGAGTTCGAGAGCATGCTCCGCGAGCGCCCCAGCATCGCGCTCGCCGTGATGCGCGTGCTCGCGCATCGGATCGCCGAGGACAGCCGCTCGGGCGACCTGTAGTCAGCGCCGCCCGTCGACCTCGGGCGATCTCGCCACCGGGAAGCTGAACATCATCCCGCTCTCGGCGTGCTCGGCGATGTGGCAGTGCGCCATCCATAGTCCGGGGTTCGAGACGTCGAACAGGATGTCGACGACCTCGCCCGTCCGCACGAGGACCGTGTCCTTCCACACCAGGTTGGGCTCGACGTCACCGTCGCGCGAAAGCACCAGGAAGCGGCCAGCACCGTGGATGTGGAACGGGTGGTGCATCGGGTGATCCGAGTCCATCTCGTTCACCAGGCGGATCTTCACCCGGTCGCCGACGGTGAAGGCCCACTCGATCTGCGCGTTCCGGCGACCCGTCTGCCGATCGACGAGCAGCCACCGCATGTTGGAGGGGTTCGTCTCGCGGTTCACCGCCTCCATGGTGTCCTCCCACTCGATGCTGCCCGCCGCGTGACCCCCGCCGACGTGTCCCGTGTCCGCGTGATGTCCTTCGGGGCGCTCGCCCGATCTCTCGAGGAGCTCGGTCGCGGCCGGCACCATCTCGATCGGGAGCAGCTTCATCCCGCACGTCGGACACCGGGCCGGCTCGACGCTCACGACCTCGGGGTCCATCGGGCAGGCGAACCTGGGAGCGCCGGGGTCGGGTGGCGGGCCCCCGGCCTCACCGTCGGGAGCCGGTATGTCCATCTCGGCGACGAACGCGAGCACCTTGTCCGGCTCTCGGGCGAGCTCCGCGTCGATCCGGGCGCGTTCCGCCTCGAGCTCCGGCGCGCTCCGGAGGAGCTCGAACGACCCCGACGCCTCCGTCGCGGCGCCATCCTCGACGACGATCCGGCCCAGCGTGTACGCATGGTCCGGTGTCCGGTGCTCGAGTGGGAACGTGCCCGTGCCCTCGAACCGGACGTCGACGATCGCACGCTCGGACGGCGCGATGAGCACCTCATCCACGAACGTCTCGTGCTCGTAGCGGCCGCTGTCACCGCCGACGAGCTTCATGCGGGCCTTCGGGATCGCGAGGTTGAACACCCGGGTGTTCGCGGTGTTCGTCAGATGGAATCGGATCACCTCGCCTCTGGTTGCGGCGAGGGACCACTCCGGCTCGCCGTTCACGAGGAGCACGTTGCCGAACCGTCCCATGGCGGTGTGGTCGGGCCCACCGCGGTCGTACGCGGCGATGCGTCCGTCCTCGATGAGGACGTCGTCGACGACCAGCACGACGTCCCGGTCGACCGGCGGCCAATAGTCCGGATCCGAGGGCGACACGACGATGGTGCCCGAGAGCCCCATGTCCTGCGTGTAGTCCTCGCGGATGTGTGGGTGGTACCAGTACAGGCCGGCGTCGGGGAAGCGGACGCGGTACGTGAACCGGCCGCCGACGGGGATCGGTCGCTGCGTCTCGTGCGGGACACCGTCGTACCTGTTCTCGAGCCGCAGGCCGTGCCAGTGGACCGTCGCGTCGACGTCGCCGTCGTTCTGGACGTGGACGACGATCTCTGAGCCCTGGGGCACGCGCAGGACGGGACCGGGGATCGACCCGTTGTAGGCGAGCATGCGGACCTCGGCATCCCCGATCCGCTTGGCGACGGGTTGGATCCGCAGGTCGAGCTCGTCGCCGTCGGCCAGATGGAGCTCCGGCGTCGGCAGCGTGGTCGGCAGTCCCGCAGGGTCCCTGGAGAAGGGGCCGGTCCCAGACGTGACGTGGTGTTGATGCATCAGCGATGTCCCTCCGACGAGCGCGATCCCGGCACTCTACGGGATGCGCGCGGGCCCGCACGTGCCCTCCCGAGGCGCGAGCCTCGGATGACACGACACGTGCGGACCGCCAGGATGGGGGCATGGTGGCGGAGGGAGCCGTGCTCGTGACGGGCGCGAGCGGATACATCGGCGGGCGCCTCGTCCGACGCCTCGCCGATCTCGGCGTACGTGTGCGCGTCGCCGGCCGGCGGCCGGAGCTGCTCAGGGAGCGTTGGCCCGAGGCCGAGGCCGTGGAGATGGACGCCTTCCGCACCGAGACGCTCGGGCCGGCGACCGAGGGCGTGCGCGTCGCGTACTACCTGATGCACTCGATGGCCGAAGGGGAGGCCGGCTTCGAGGAGCGCGACCGGGTGGCCGCCCGCGCCTTCGCCGAGGCCGCCGGGCGCAACGGGGTGGAGCGCGTCGTCTACCTGGGCGGACTCGGCGTCGAGGACGACCGCCTTTCCCCCCATCTCGCGAGCCGGCACGAGACCGGACGCATCCTCGCGGAGCGCGGGCCGGCGGTCGTCGAGCTCCGGGCAGGCATGGTGATCGGCGCCGGGAGCGCGTCCTTCCGCATGCTCATGGACCTCGTGAAGCGACTGCCGGCGATGGTCACCCCCCGGTGGGTCGAGACACGATCCCAGCCGATCGCGATCGACGACGTCGTCTCCTACCTCGAGCGCGCCCGCGACCTAGCGGACGCCGGCCGGGGCGCGGTCGTCGAGATCGGGGGGGCCGACGTCCTGTCCTACCGGGAGATGATGCGACGGGTGGCGGCCACCCGGGGGCGGCGCCCGCTGATCGTCTCGGTGCCGGTCCTCACCCCCCGTCTGTCATCGCTCTGGTGCGGCCTCGTCACCTCGGTGCCGACCTCGATCGCGCGACCGCTGATCGAGGGGCTGCGGAACGAGACGATCGTGCGGGACGATGCGGCGTCCCGGCTCTTCCCCGACATCGTGCCGATCGGGTTCGACGAGGCCGTGGCCCGAGCCGTCAGCGAGGGGTCGTCCGATGAACGACTCAGGCCGCCCCGTGCATGAGGAAGACCTGGCTGACGTCGGTGCGACCGCTCCGGAGGCCGCCCTACGACTGACGAGTCGCTACCCATCTGGAGGGTCACCGCTGTAGGAGGCGGATCCGCGCGGCCCGTGCCGATGCTTCCGCAGACGACGGCCCGTTACGAGAACGATGGTCGTGACCCCGGCGAGGGTGACCCTTCGGCCAACACCCGCCATGGGGGACCCGTACATCAGACCGTCTCAGGTCGGTGTCGGGGTCCCGATCTGCGCCTCGCGGCGTCCCGGCGACTACCGCCCGCAGGTGCCTGTCCTCTTTCGGCGTCGATCAGCATCTCGACGGTCTCCGGCACGAGCCGGGTCGCGAGCTGGTCCTGATGGAACGGGGCGGTGATTGCCGTCCTGGCCGTGTTCCCTCTAGTCGCTAGCTCCGTCCTCTGCCCTCAGCGTTTCTCCCGTCACGGCGAGAAAGCCCACAACCGGCAGCGGGAACTCCATCCCGGTGACGGGCTCGACCGGATGCTCTTCCGTCGCGACGGCTGCTCGCCCCATCTCTTCGAGGGCGGTACGGGCTTCGTCGGACATCTCGTAGGCGAACTCATAGAACACCTTGTTGCATGTGATATACAGCGGCTCCCGCCCTCTGCGGAGGCCGCGAACCCGGTCGATCATGAGATCGATCTCGTCGCTCATCGTCCCTTCCTCCCTGCGGGACTGACTCGCCCAGCGCGAGGATCCGAGCCTTGGGAGGCCTCGCTTGCGTTCCGGCGACGGAGCACGTCCCCGAACGATGGTGCGTCGGTCGTGGCGATCTCGAGCGCCGTCTCCGCCCGTCGACGCCAGCCGTAGACGGCCAGCCACGCCGATGCGACGACGGCCAAGATGGCAAGGAGTATCCAGACCCCTACACCCGATAGCGCGAGCGAAAGCTGGACCAGCAACCAGAGCGATGCGCCGATGAAAAGGAGCGTGAGCAGGTTCCCTCGAACGGACCTTGGCCAGTCGGCCATGCCTGCCTCCTCGATCTCCGGGAACCGGAAAAGGCAGGTCGCGGATCTCGATCGTCCGCGAACGCCCGTCTTGGGCGGCTCCACCAGTGGTGGGCATCCCTATCCTACGGGTTTCCCGCCGTGCCGGCCCTCGCTGGGGCGATCGCCCTCCCGCATCCCGACGAGCCCCCACCGCAGGCAGTTGTCCTTGTCAAGGGGTCGGTAAGGGGCTCGGCGCTCGTCGCCTCCGATGCCGCGTGCCCGACCACCGCGTCCGCCCACTCTCTACTTCCGCCCTCGGGCTCCGACGCCTCAAGCACCGCGAGCATGGCCGCGCGGACCGTCGGCGGGTCGTTGCGATGACCGCCCGGACCTGGTGCGCTGTTTCGGCGAGGTCCAGGGCGGGGCGTTAGCATCGAGGCCGACCGTCAACCGTTGGGGGAAACCGGTGGCTCGAGTGGCCGTCTCGGTCGGCGATCTGGAGGCAGGCACTCTCCCCGCCGTCTGTGCCAAGACGGGCAACTACGCGGACGACTGGCCCACCATCGAGTTCAGATCGACGCCGGGCTGGGTCTGGATCCTGCTGCTGTTCTGGATCTTCCCGTTTCTGATCGCCGACTACTTCGCCAAGGTCCGCGTCGTTGGTCACGTCCCGATGTCCTCTGAGGCGCTTCGGCGGGCTCCATGGTTCAGGTGGTCCTACTGGGCTGCCTTCGTCGTAGCCGGACTCCTCGTGATTGTCGGCCTGCTGAGTGAATCCGAGGCCGCTGCTGTCGGACTGGGAGTGCTCCTCGGCACGCTTCTCTACGTCGTGGTGGGGACGCCGTTCTTCTGGCCTCAGGGACGACCGTCGGGCGATGTGGTCTGGCTCTCGTTCGTACATAAGCGGTTCGCTGAGGAGATGGAGCGTTGGCACGGCGGGATCTAGCCACGGCACGTCCGCCGCCACCCTCGACCTGACACGGCTCCGGGTGTTCCCTCCCGCAGCACCCGATGAGCACCGCCTACACGTTCGTTCGAGCGCTCGGCGAGGCTATCGTCTTCTGGCTGGAGGCAGGGCACGAGAGGACTTCGATGCGGGGTGTCGCCCGAACCACCTTGACCGCCTAGCCTGAAGCCGGGTCCCATGAGTAGGCTCATGCGACCCCCTTCACACCGACGATGGGCGATCAGGCGGCGGCTCGTTCCCTCCGGTCGGCCCAGGTCTCACCTCGCCCCCAAAACCCCGTGTTCGCCGTGAATAGATCGGCCCTTCCGCCGTCTTACACCGAACCGCTCACTTCCCGGTACAAGGCTCGGAGCCGTATCGGACGTATCACCGTAGATAGTCAGGCTCTTCTGAAGGCCTCCCTACCCCCTCCGGGACCATCGTCCCTGGACGCTGAACGCTCCTCGGGTCGAGGGTCTGGGTGTCAATCGCATCGGAGGGCGCACGCTTCTCCATCGGGAGGGAGCGCACCCCCCACGCCTGAGGAGGTGGGGAAGATGCGAAGGACGATCTTGCTGCTGTCTGCTGCCGCTGTCGTCGGCACACTGATCATCGCGATGGCCGGCATCAACATCGCGAGCGGCCAGACGGACATCCACGTCGTGACCGTTGCCGCGGAGGGACACGGCCAGGGCTGCGACTGCAACGACGACGGGTTCGGGTTCGGGGACCGTGGTGTGAAACGCGAGCCGCTGTTCGCACCGGACGGAACGACCCGGGTGGGCACAGCCGTCTGGGACGGCGTCAACATGGGCGGAGAGCGCAACAACCGCCCCTACAACAGGGCCGTGTTCACGCTCGAAGGCGGCCAGATCATGATCGAAGGGGTCTTCCCGGAGGGAGCCAGCGAGGCTGCGTTCGCCGTGGTCGGAGGCACGGGGATCTACGCGAACGCTCAGGGTGACGGGACGTGGACGAATCACCGCAGGAAGGACGACTTCGTCATCCATCTCATCGCTCCCGTCTGAGGGCGTGCTCGTCGGGATGCTGCGGGGGGCGAGCCGCTGAGGCCGTCCTACATGCAGTTCTGGGACTCGGTCGACAAGAACAGGGACGGGGCGACCTGCGTGATCGACTTCTTCGGCTTCGACAAGAAGGCTCCCTGGTACTCCAACATCATCGACAACGTCGAGCGTTTCCGCGGTTCAGACGCGTGGGGCGGGGAGGACTTGAACCTCCGTCCTGCGGATTATGAGTCCGCTGCTCTGACCGACTGAGCTACCGCCCCGACGGCTGGACACCATAGCATCGCCCGGTCGCCGGATCGTTGTCCGGGGGCAGGTCTAGGCTCACGGCCCATGGACCAACGGGTGAGCCTCATCACACTCGGAGTGGCCGACCTCGGGCGGGCGAAAGCCTTCTACGTCGGGCTCGGGTGGACGCCGACGCTCGAGCTCGAGGACGTGGTCTTCTTCCAGACGGGCGGGTCCGTGCTCGGGCTGTGGGGGCGGGACAGGCTGGCTGAGGACTCGGGTGTTCAAGACCCCGGCGGGTGGGGCGGTGTGACGCTCGCGCACAACGTCGGGTCGCCGGAGGAGGTCCGTGGGGTGATCGAGGAAGCGCGCGGGGCCGGCGCCACGATCTCGCGCGAGGCCGCCGAAACCTTCTGGGGCGGCTACAGCGGGGTCTTCGTCGATCCGGACGGGCACCCCTGGGAGGTGGCGCACAACCCGGGGTTCACGCTGGGTCCCGACGGCAGCCTGGTGCTCCCGAGCAGCTGAGGCGAGCGAGCAGGATCAGGGTCGGGTGGAGCGCCGGGCGCGCTCGACGATCTGTTCGAGCTCGGCCAGGCGCTCATCGGACGCGACCGCCATGTCCTGGAACCGCTGACGGAGCTCGCTGATCGACCTCGAGACGTCGCGGAGGGTGCCCTCGAATCCGGCGAGCCGCTCGGTCGCCTCGTCCCGCTCGTCCTGCGCGGGCGGTTCGGGGACCGCCCAGACACCGCTCGTCGCGGGATGTGTCGGAGCCGGGGGCTCGACCAGCCGGACGACGGGCGCGACCTTCTCCTCGGATACCTCGGCGCCGTCGGGGTCACCGGCGGATGTTGCGTCGTCCGTTGCATCGGGCGCCGGCGCGGTCCCGGCTGCGATAGAGGCCTCGGCCGCGAGGGCGGCCTCGGCCTCGGTCAGGTCGACCAGATCGGCGGTCTCGGCCGAGAGCGCCTCGGCCGCAGCGAACTCCACCATCGGACGGTCGGGCAACGTTTCCACCGGGGGCGGCGGCGGGTCGCCCTCGCGCAACTGGCGCTGGTACTCGAGGATGCGACTCATGATGCTCTGGTGCTCGCCCGCGCCCCCGCTCTGCTCAACCGACCCCGTCGTCGTGTCGTCCGCCATCGGCCCACCCTCCCGGAACAGCAGCCTGCCGCCATCGTAAGGGCAGTCCTGGGTTAAGCGCTATCCCGTAGCCCCATCGACCTACAGCGTCACGGGCCCAGGTCGTAGTCGAGCCATCGCGGGGCCCGGGACACGACCTCGACGAAGGGGTTCACGCGCCGGCCAGCGTCGAGCGCGTCGTCCCGTCGCTTGATCGCCCGGTTCGCCACGAACGCGCCGACGCTCCGGAGCGGCTCCGGCGGGAACCGCTTCGGCTCCAGGTCCACGAGCGGCAGATGGAGCACCTCGCCCTCTCGGTCGAGCGCCCGGTGCGCGAGGACCTGCCCGCCCAGGTGCGACGGGCCGACGCCGTTGCCCGTATACCCGTGGCCGGCGTGCACCGTGCCGGGCTCGAGCGTCGTGAACGCCGGCACGTGTCGCGCCGAGACGTCGACCGGGCCGCCCCACGCCGCCTCGATCGGCACGTCGGCGAACGTCGGGAACATCCGGTGGAGGTCGGCGATCGCGCCCCTGATCGACGGCTCGTCGTACGCGTAGCGCCGGTCGATCGTCCGCGCGAAGTCCGGCTGCATCCCGCCGATCCCGAACGCGATCCGACCGTCGGGCGTCGTGCGCACGTAGTGGACCGAGGCGCGGGTGTCCCACAGTCCGGTGCCGTCGGTCCAGCCGAGCTCGGCGAGGCGGTCCGACGCCGGCGCCGTGAGCACGATGTACGTGCCCCGCACCGTGAGCTCGCGACGGAACCGCCGCCAGTGCTGCGCCCACGCGTTGAGCGCGACGACCGCGGCGCCGGCACGGACGGCACCGTGCGGCGTCCTCGCGACCGGCGGCCGCCCCGCGTGGAACCGCACGACCGGCGTGTGCTCGAAGATCCGGACGCCGCGCGCGAGCAACTCGCGTCGCAGCCCACGGGCCAACCGCGCCGGATGCACGGTGGCGCCGAAGGAGGTCTCGAGCGCTCCGCGGACCACAGGTGCGTCGATCCGCGCCCGCGCCTCCTGCGCGTCGAGCACGTGGAAGCGCTCGAGGATCCCCAGGCGCCTGGCCGTCTCGAGCATCTCGTCCCACCCGTCGGCGTCCCGCTCCCACGTCCGGACCTCCAGCTCGCCGTCCTGCGCGAACCATGCGTCGACGTCGTGCTCGCGGCACCACGTGCCGATCGCCTCGACCGAGGCCTGCCCGGCGCGGCAAAGCCGGTACGCGTCCGCGTCGCCGAACCGGCGACACAGCGTCGGCAGCTGGTGCCAGAAGGAGTTCACGAACCCGCCGTTGCGGCCGCTCGGCCCGCCCCCACAGATGTCCTGCTCGAGGATCACGACCTCGGCGCCGGGGTCGAGCTCCTTCACGAACCAGGCCGTCCACATGCCCGTGTAGCCGCCACCCAGGATCATGACGTCCGCCGAGACGTCGCGTTCGAGCGGCGGGCACGGCTCGCCGGCCAGCTCGGGGACCGCGAGCGCCTCGCGGAGCCACCAGCCGCGGCCGGCGTCGGGCGGGACCCGGATCGTGATGTCCTCTGGCACGGGCGGAACCGTATCGCGATTTGCGCGGCCCCCGTCGCCTGCCCTAGCGTCTGAACAGCCATTCAAACGGAAGGTTCGCCCGATGGCCGAGCGCTCGATCCGGTCCCTCCCCTTCACCCATCGACACGACGTCCTCAGCGACGACGAGGTGACCGGCCTGCACGAGCGCAGCCTCGAGATCCTCGAGCGGGTCGGCGTCACGACCTCGAACATCGGTCTGCTCGACGCGATGACCGAGGCCGGCCAGGCGGTCGACCGCGACGCCCGCCGGATCCGGTTCGACCCCGCGTTCGTCGAGGACGCGCTCCGCCGGTCCCCGAGCTCCTACACGCTGGCGGCGCGGGATCCGGCGCTCGACCTGCCGCTGGACGGCTCGGGCGGGTACCTGGCGACGGACGGGTGCCCCGCCGACGTGATCGACCTGGAGACCGGCGAGCGGCGCCCAGGCACGAAGCACGACCTCGAGCAGATCACCCGCCTCGCGGATGCGCTGCCGCAGATCGCGTTCCACTGGCAGCCGGTGAGCGCGAACGACACGCCGGTGCCGGTGCGGCCGATCCACGAGACACACGCCCAACTGCCGAACACCACGAAGCACATCCAGCAGATGACCGCGATCGACCCACTCAACGCTCGCGGCATCGTCGAGATGGCCCGGGTCGTCGCCGGTGGCTCGGAGGAGCTCCGGACTCGCCCGCTGATCTCGAACTTCCAGTGCTCGATCAGCCCGCTCCACTGGGACGACGGGCCGGTCGAGTGCATGCGCGTGTTCGCCGAGGCCGGGATCCCGGTCGGGATCTGCGCGATGCCGCTCGCGGCGGCGTCGGCGCCGCTGTCGATCGCGGGCGTCCTCGCGATGGCGAACGCCGAGATCCTCTCGGGCATCGCGATCCTCCAGACGCTCGCGCCGGGAACGCCGACGATGCACATCTCGTACGCGGCGACGATCGACCTGTCGAGCGGAGGCATCAACACCGTGTGGGCCACCGAGGAGATCTTCTCGGCGATGGCGAACACGCAGCTCGCGCGCCGATACGAGATCCCGTACTCGGTCTGGGCGTTCGCGCCGGGGGCCAAGCGGCCGGACTGGCAGGCGGGCGCCCAGGCCGGGCTCTCGGCGATGGCGCTGGCGCTCTCGCCAGGGCACCTGATCAACGGCGCGGGGTCGCTCTACGACGACGTCGTCTACTCCCTCGTCGAGCTGGTCCTCGACGCTGAGCTGTTCGAGATGCTCGTCCGGTTCGCCCAGGGCTTCTCCTTCACCGCCGAGGACGTGTCCGTGGACACGATCGCCGAGGTCGGACCCGGCGGGCACTTCCTCGACCGCCCACACACGCTCGCGAACATGCGCGCCTTCTGGCGCGAGACCGTGATGGACCGCTCGTCGTGGGAGGCGTGGGAGTCCGCCGGTCGTCCGGACCCGACGCGCGCGGCCGCCGAGCGCGCCCGGGCTCTCCTGGCCGAGCACGAGCCCGAGCCGCTCCCCGAGGACGTCGCCCGAGAGCTCGAACGGATCGTCGGCGCCTACGAGCGCCAGGCGCTCGCGGAGGCCCGCTGACCGGCCTGGCCCTCCCGTCGAGGGCCCATCGACCGTGCCGGGCGGGCACATCCGAGGCGAGCATCGTGTTGGAGGTGCTTGCGATGCAGATGCTCAGATCCCCTTTCCGGCGGCGGACGGCTCCGATGACGACGCTCGCCGCGATCTTGCTCCTGGTCACCCTCGGCGCTCCGCCGGCGCTCGCCGCCGCCGGGGACCTGGATCCGGGGTTCGACGGTGACGGCAAGGTCACGACGCCGTTCCCGGTCGGGTCGTTCGCGAACGCCCTCGCGATCCAAGCCGACGGGAAGATCGTGGCCGTCGGGGCGGCCGCCGGGGACACGGGGACCGGCGAGTTCGCCATCGCCCGATACGAGACCGATGGCGGGCTCGATGGCACCTTCGGCGCCGGCGGTACGGTCACCACCCCGATCGCCGGCGGCGGCGGCGACGAGGCGCGGTCGGTGGCGATCCAGCCGAACGGCAAGATCGTCGTCGGGGGCACGGACAGCTTCGAGCGCTTCGCGATCGTCCGCTACCGAGCGGACGGCACGCTGGACGACTCGTTCGGCGGCGACGGGATCGTGCGGACAGACATGAGCCCGAGCGAGGACATCGCGTACGGCGTCGCGATCCAAGCCAACGGCAGGATCGTCGCGGTCGGTCGGGCCGGGTTGAAGTCTCGGTTCGCGCTTGTCCGCTATCGCAGCGACGGGACGCTCGATCGCTCGTTCGGCGACCGCGGCACGGTGCTGATCGAGCGCCGTTGGGGTGTGGGTAGAGCGGTGGCGATCCAGCCCGATGGCCGCATCGTCGTGACCGGCTACAACTCGTACGGGCTGCTCGTGGCCCGGTTCCTGACCGACGGAACCCCCGACGACACGTTCAGCGGCGACGGCTTCGTCCGGCGTGTCGTGAGCGAGATCCTCCCACTCGCCATCGCGCTGCAGTCGAACGGCAAGATCGTCGTCGGCGGCGACTTCGACATCTTCGCGCGTGGCCTAGCGCGGTTCACGTCCGCGGGGCGGCTCGACGACACGTTCGGCGGCGACGGGATCGTCCGCACACGGGTCGGCAGCGGTGAGCAGGCCGTCGCCGGGCTCGCGATCCAGCCCGATGGCCGGATCGTGGCCGCCGGCTACGTGGGCCCGCACGAGGGCGGGACCGACGAGGTCTTCCACATGGCGGTGACGCGGCACCTACGGAACGGCAGGCTCGACGACTCCTGGAGCGGTAACGGCAAGGTCATCACCGACTTCGCTGGTGGTTCGTTCGCGAGGGGCGTTGCGCTCCAGGCCGACGGAAAGGTCCTCGTCGCCGGTGGCGCCGAGGACCCGCAGGCCTTCGCGCTCGTCCGGTACCTGACGTAGCCATCGCGAGGCCGTCGCGGCGGGATGCGCCGGGAGCCCTCGAGCACGCGCCGGGGGAAACCCCGGCGCGTGCATGTCAGCTTGTCGAGTCGCGTGGTCGGTTCACCCGCGCGGGCACCTCGAGGGAACGGTGTTGTCCCAGATCTCCCACTCCTGGTTCGGTCCGCCCCATCGGATGTTCCCCGAGGACCAAACGACCAGATAGCCACAGTTCGATGGATCGAACGCGAGGGCCGGTCGGTTGGCCGCGAAGTTGGTGTTGCCGTCCGGGCCCGAGGAAGAGATACGGAAGCCCACGGCGCCGATCAGGTCGCCATCGCCGGCAACACGCTGCCCCCAGATATCCGACTCCTCGTCGACGCCGCCCTCGGTGTCGTTGTCGCCCGCCCAAGCGAACAGGAACTGGCCGAGGAAGGGATTGAACTCGATCCTCGGACGTACCGGCCAGAAGTTCGGGTCCCCGTCCGGGCCGACGCTGGAGAAGCGCACGTCCTCGCTCCCGACGAGCGATCCATCGGGCCTCACGAATCGCCCGAAGATCTCGAATTCGTCTGCAGCCATCGCGTCTATCTGAGGGTTCCCGGTCCAGGCCACCAGGAATCGGTTCTTCACCGGGTCATAGGCGACCGATGGGGGCCGTGCCTCCCCGCTCGCATTCGTGTCGATGACGTGCGAGATACGGAATTGGGCCACGCCGATCGGCGCGCCCTTCGCGTTCATCAGGTGGCCGAAGACCTCGAAACCGACGGTCGAGCCGTCCCGTCCGCGAACCACTGCCAGGTAGCGCCTGTCGCGCTGATCGTAGGCGAGACCGACGGCGTCGTCGGCATCGAAGTTGCCGACCGCGGGGTCGGTGAGCTGGCGGTCGTTGGCGCCGACCTCGCTCCCGGCGGCGTTCAGGCGCTGGCCCCAGAGGTTCTGGATCCCACCGGCCTCGTCGGGACCCTCGGCGGTCCAGACCACC
>DASTHN010000103.1:0-33079 GCA_035718185.1 Actinomycetota bacterium | reverse complement strand
TCACGCTGTGCGCGATCACGTCGTGGATCTCGCGCGCCAGGCGGTCTCGCTCCTCGAGCGCCGCGACGCGGTCGCGCTCGAGCCGTTCGCGCTCGATCGCCTGTGCGCGCTCGGCGACGAGCTCGGCCTCACGCTGCCGGTAGCGGGTGTTCTGCCCGACGACCCACGCCCCGCCGATCAGCGCGAACTGGGTCAGGAGGCTCGCGAAGTCCTCCTCGTCGGTGATGGGCGGAGCATTCAGCACGACGAGGGCGGCGACGAGGATGATCGCGGCCGTGAGCGCGCGCCGTCGGCTCGCATAGGCAGACACCGAGTAGATCGTGAGCAGGCTGGCGAACAGGTCCGTATCCGGGTCGGGCTGGAGGTTCAGCACGTCGTACACGATGGACGCGACCCCGATGACGGCGAACACCGTGAACGGGTACCGACGCCGGAACGCGAGAGGGAGCGTCTGGACGAGGGCGAACCCCGCCGTCCACCAGAGATCGGCGGTCGAGCCCTCGTCGCGGAGCGTCCAGAGCTCGGTGAGCATGATCGCAGCGAGCCCGAGCGCGATCCCCGCATCGACGACGCGTGGGTTCACGGCCTCGAGCCGCCGACCGATCGCTCGTGTGCCCTCCATGCCTGCACTGTAGGCGCGCCGGTCCCGGGGGCACATCAACCCCGGGGTTGAGGCGGAATCGACCCCTGCGCCGATGGCGGCGGATCCCCTCCGGGTCACGATGCGGGTACGTCGTGATGAGGGGAGGCAATCAGATGGAGACCCTGGAGAGGACATCGGAGCCGAAGGTCCTCACGACCGCATCGGCGCGTCGCCACGACCTCGACTGGCTGCGCGTGCTGGCCGTGCTGCTGCTGATCCCGTTCCACTCGGCGCGCGTGTTCGACGTGTGGGACGACTTCTACGTGAAGAACGCGGAGCGGAGCGAGGGGCTGACGTGGGCCGTGATCGGCTTCCTCGAGCCCTGGCACATGGCGCTGCTGTTCGTGCTCGCCGGTGCGGCGAGCTGGTACGCGCTGGGGCACCGCACCACCGGTGGGTACGTGGGCGAGCGCTTCCACCGCCTGCTGATCCCGTTCCTGTTCGGACTGCTCGTGATCGTCCCGCCCCAGACCTACCTGGCCCAGTGGTCGAAGGGCATCGAGCCGGTCAAGGGCTTCTTCACGTTCGGCGGCGACCCGACCGGCTACACCGGCGGGTTCACACCGGCGCACCTGTGGTTCATCGGATTCCTGTTCCTGTTCTCGCTCGGCGCGGCACCGCTGTTCGCGCGCTGGCGCCGGCGCCCGATCGGCGCGCGGTGGCTCCTGTTCGCGATGCCGGTCATCCTCGCGCTGACGAACGCGCTGCCGGCGCCCGACGACGGGCCGCAGAACCCCTTCTACTCGCTCACGCTGTTCATCGGCGGGTTCCTGCTGGTGGCCGATCCGAGGGCCGAGTGGCTGGTCCACCGTGCATGGCGGCCGCTGCTCGCCGCGGCGATCCTGACGATGACAGCCGTGTTCCTGGTCGCTCGCTCGGGCGTCGCGGAGACGTGGTCGGACGGCTCGGCGATCCAGAACGCCTTCGAGATGCTCCAGCAGGTCAACACGTGGGTCTGGGTGCTCGCGCTCCTCGGGCTGGGTCACCGGTTCCTACGCCGCGAGAACCGCGTGCTGCGATACGCGAACCCGGCCGCCTATCCCTTCTACCTTGTCCACCAGACGGTGATCATCGGGGTGGCGTACGTGGTCGTGCGCTGGAACGCGAGCCTGTGGACGAAGTTCGGTGCCGTCATGGTGACGTCGTTCGGCCTGTCGCTCGCGGCGTACGAGCTCATCCGCCGCACGAACCCCACGCGGTACATGTTCGGCCTCAAGCGGCTCCCGCGGCCCGCGGAGCAGCCGGTCGTGAGCGTCGAGCGCGTCCGCGTCTGACGACGACCGTCGGCATGAGCGCCCCCGCCATGACGGGGGCGCTCCCGTCCCGTGTACCGGATCAGCAGGTCACGTGGAGGATCGCGTTCGTGTCGGGCGATGCGTCGCGGAGCTCCTCGATCGCCTGCGCCGTGGGCATCGTCACGAGCTCGACCCGCCGGCGCTCGGCCTCGTGGACGAGCTCGTCCGTCACCGGGAGCGATCCCGCTGCTCCCGTGCCGACGACCAGGCGGCGGCAGGCCCACGGGATGTCCTCGGCGGGCGTGAGCGGCGTGTGTCCGTACCGCGGACGGAGCGCCTTGGACGGCCCCTTCTTCCGCTTGCGGATACGACCGCGGTCGATCACCACGTCATGCGTGAAGGTGGCGCCGTCGACCTGGATCGACCCGAACGCGAACCGTCCGAACTCCATCCGCATGACCCCCGATCGGAGCTCACGCGCATCATGCCACGGTCGCGCCCTTCCGGACGAGACGGGAGGTCGACTTGACTCGGCTCGGGTGACGTGGCTAGCGTGGATGGGTCCCCATGGCCGGGGTAGTGGCGCGATCGGCGTCGTGTTGTCGTGCGCACGTTCTCCGTGTGCGCGTCCCGTTCCGCTCGCGCTGCCCCCACGAACATCGCTGAGGCTGCGAGATGGCGAGACCCGACTGTCCACGGTGCGGCTCCGACCTGATCGTCGCCGCACCGTCGGACGCGCCGTCCGAGCTGGTCATGGAGCTGCGCGGCGAGAACGTCCCGGTCGCCGAGTCGGGCTCCGCCCGCTGGCTGTGCCGCTCCTGCGGCCTGCGGTGGGATCCGGCGGCTCACGCCGACCTCCGCCTGTGGGAGAGGGGCGATCGCACCGCCCCCGAGGCGCCACCCTCGGGAACCGACCCCACGCCCGAGGCGGCGCGCCCCGCCGGTCCGGGCATCGTCCTGCGACGCGCCCGACACGAGGCGGGGAAGACCCTCGCCGACGTGTCCAGGGCGACCGGGGTGTGGGAGCGCTACCTGATGGCGCTCGAGGACGACGCGCCCGTCGAGGAGTTCCCCGCGCACTCCTACGCCCGCATGTACCTCCGCGAGTACGCGCAGTCCATCGGGTTGGAGCCCGAGCCGCTGCTCGCGGACCTCGACGCGCTGCACCCCGAGGCCGTCGAGGAGCCGCTGCTCGAGCCGCTCCCCGATCACCGGGGCCGACGGAGGGTCCTCGCCATCGTCCTGACGGTGCTCTCGGTAGCGGCGCTCGCCCTGATCGTCCTCAACCGACCGGAGTCACCGGCGGGTGTGCAGTCGGACCTTCCTCCCGACCAGGCCCCCGTCACGGCCGGGCCGAGCCAGGACCAACCGGAGGCGCCCGCTGCCCCGGCACGCGAGCGGCGCGGCGTCCGGGTGGAGGTCACGGTGACCCAGCGCTCGTGGGTGCAGGCCGTCTCGGACGGCGAGACCCTCGCGGCCGCCTCGTTCGAGCCGGGCAAGACCACGACGTACCGGGCGCGGAGGTCGCTCGAGCTGACCCTCGGCAACGCCGGCGGGGTACGGCTGCGGGTCAACGGCGACCGGGTGCGGACCGGCGCACCGGGCGACGTGGTGACGCTCGACTTCCGGTGGCGTGACGGCGCGGTCTCGGTCGCGCGCGGGTAGGTCCGTTCGAACCTCGCTACGGCCGGCCCTCGCGCACCCGGGCGACCAGACGACGCCCCGAGATCAGCGCCGTCGCGAGGCCGATCACGATGGCGGCGACGAACGCGACCGTCGGACCCACGGGCGGGCCCCACGCGAGCGCCGTGAGGCGGTTCCCGACGAGCCACACGAGCATCAGCGCGATGAGCCCGACGCCGACCCCGATCGCCCGTGCGGCGACGATCTCCCCCCGCTCGTCGTTCATCCCGACGCGAAGGACGTGAAGAAGGGCGGGAACGTTCCGAGCAAGCCGAGCGCCCCGAGGACCACGCTCGCCCAGAACCAGACCTTGAGGTTGACCTCCTTCTTCCAGAGGGGGATCGCGAGCACGATCCAGGCCACCAGCCAGACGATCACGGCGAGCGTCGTCTTCCCCGCGAGCGGCCCCACGCCCCGATCGAAGTCCCAGGCCTCGAGCCAGTCGTGCATGGCGGTCGATGCCTCCGACAACGTCGTGAGCAGCCCCAGGGCGAAGACCCCGATGCCCGCGGCCAACATCGCCGCCGCGGCGGGGCCGTCCGGACGAGGCTCCAAGTGCAGTTCGGTGATCTCGGGCGCCCGCTCGACGTCCCTCATCATGTTGTACTCGCTCGACATCGCTCCTCCTCAGACGATCGGGGCGACCTTGTTGAGGAACGCACCGAAGGCGCCACCGACGACCGCGGCGGCGAAGGCCGCGACGAACATGACGATCACGGCGACCCGCAACCACGTCCTCGGGATGAGGCGTGCGCCGTAGTAGGTCACGATGAACGCGACCGCGGTCGCGAGGATCGGCGCGATCCAGGCGATGTGCTCCTTCCATTCCATGCCGAACTCGTGCCAGTCCTGGGTCTGCCCCGACACGTTGGACAGCAGGAAGTCCCTCGGCGAGCACAGGTGCGGGTCCGGGAGATGCAGACCCGCGCAGCCCTGGTACGTGTCTCCGGCCAACGCCGCGCGGTACCAGGGGTACACGATCCACGTGCCGGAGATCACGGTGAACCACGACACGACCGCCATCACCCACACGCCGACGTACAGCCGTCGCATCCGCTCCTTGATCGCAGCCGGTGTGAGGAACCCGGGGCGCAGGCTCCACAATCCCGCCAGGCCGCCGGCGAACGCGAGGAGGAACAGCGTGCCCGCGAGCAGACCGTGGATCACGGTCCAGGCTTCTCGGTCCGAGAGCTCCATCGGATCCTCCCTTCCCCATCCGAGGTCTCGCTGGACGTACAGGGGACAGTACCGGCCGTTCGGCTGGGAGTCGACCCCCCATCGCGGAGCTGCCGTCGGTCGCAGAGAGGGCAGTCGGGGCGGGGAGCGTGGCAGACTGTCCGCGTGGACGACGAAGAGCTGCTGGGCAGGGCCGAGGAGGCCCTCACCGAGATCAAGGTCAACCAGGGTCTGTCCGACCGCCACGCGTCGGTGCTCGCCGCGCTCCGCATCCGTCTGAAGGGGAGCGAGGGTGAGTCGCTCGAGGACCTGCTCGAGGCCGCAGGCGACCTGCGACCGGACAGCCTCGAGGAGAAGTTGGCCGAGACGGAGCGCACCCGCAAACCCTCACTCGACGACCTCTTGGGCAAGGAGCAGAAGAAGCCCGAGTGGCCGACCTGAGCCGGACGGTACCTGGACTCGAGGACGTTCGGCACGGGCGTGGTATCCCTGACCTACGAGGCGGTCGGCGGGGGAAGGGAGGCATCGTGAGCGCGAAGACCGTGGCCGAGAAGCTCCTCATCAAACCGAACACCACCGTGTGGGTCTCCGATCGGGCGCGTGGGGAGCTGCTCGCGCCGCTCCCCGAAGGGACGCGCATCGTGAGCTCGCCGGGGAAGGCCTCCACCGCGGTCGTGTTCGTCGAGGACGCCGCGTCGCTGCGCAAGATCCTGGGGACCGACGGCGACCAGCTCTCGGGAGCCGAGGCGCTGTGGATCGCGTACCCGAAGGGGAACCGCGCCGACATCAACCGGGACACGCTGTGGCCGATCGTCGCCGAGCACGGCATGCGCCCGATCGGACAGGTCGCGGTGGACGACGTCTGGTCGGCGCTCCGCTTCCGACCGCTGCGCGAGGGCGAAGCGCCGTTCACTGGAGGGCGGTAGCAGGAGGGCGTTCGCCGGCCGGTAGCCCGACCACCTGCGGTGATGGCGTCGCCCGGCCGGGGCGCCCTCGCTATGCTCCGATCGATGGGCCGCCCGCTCTCGAGGCCGTCGGTTCTCCGCCGACTCGCGGCTGTGGCGGCCATCCTCCTGGTGCTCCTGGTCGTCGCCTTGACGGTGGCGAGGATCGTCGACCGGGCCTTCGGCGTGCTGGTCGTGCTGGTCGCGGTCCTCCTCACGGTCTTCTTCGGCGCGGTCTGGTACACGATCTCGCGAGAGGGGGCGGGCAGGCATATCGCCGTGGTCGTGGCCGTCGGCACGCTCGCCGGGCTGCTCGCGGTCGTGATCTCGGCCCCGGGATGGCCGCTCGCGGTCCGAGGGGCGCTCCTCCTCCTGGCGCTGGTGCTCGGGCGCTACGCGCTCGTCCGGGACGTCCGAACCCTGCGGGCGCTGGAGACCTCCGGGGTCCCCGTCGGGCCGGCGGCCATGGCCGTGCTGTTCATCAATCCGAGGTCTGGCGGTGGCAAGGCCGAACGCTCCCACCTCGAGGATGGATGCCGGGCGCGAGGGATCGAGCCCGTCGTCCTGAAGCCCGGCGACGACCTGCGTGCGCTCGCACGAGACGCGATCGACGGCGGCGCGGACGTGATCGGCATCGCGGGAGGCGATGGATCGCAGGGCCTCGTCGCGAGCGCCGCAGCCGAGCGCGGGGTCCCGATGGTGGTTGTACCGGCGGGGACGCGGAACCACCTGGCTGTCGATCTGGGCCTGGACAGGAACGACGTCGTCGGCGCGCTCGACGCGTTCGGCGACGCCGTCGAGTCCAGCATCGACCTCGCCGAGGTGAACGGCCGGGTGTTCGTGAACAATGTGTCGCTCGGCCTCTACGCGACGATCGTGCGATCGCCCGAGTACCGAGACGCCAAGGCCGATGCGATCCTCGGCGCGCTCCCCGGGATCCTCGGGCCCGGGACGGAGCCGTTCCCCCTCGGCTACGACGGCCCGGATGGGACGCATCACGACAGCGCACACGTGCTCCAGGTCTCGAACGGCCCGTACGGTCGGACGCTCGGCGGTCGTGGGACGCGCCCCCGGCTCGACACCGGAGAGCTCGGCATCGTCGCGCTGATCATCCCCGACGACCGCGCGGGACGGCGGTTCCTGAGCGCCCTGGCGACCGGCCGCCCCGAGCGATATCCGGGTCTCACCAGCTGGAGCACACCCTCGTTCGAGGTCACGTCGACCGGACCGGTCCCCGTGGGGCTCGACGGGGAGGCGCTGGAACTGGAACCGCCCCTGCGTTTCTCCTCCAGACCGGGCGCCCTCCGCGTCCGGCTCCCGAGGCACGCGATCGGCTCGTCGCCCGCCGGTCGCGCGAGAGGCTGGCGATCGACGATCCCGGACCTGCTCCAGACGGCGCTCGGCCGACCGTTGGCGGAGGGCTGACCGACCCGGCGGCCCCGACACGAGAGAGTCGGTCCGTCAGCGTCCGGGCCCTTGGTCGTCGACGCCGGGTCGGCCCACCGCCTCCGTCTCCTGGCGACGGAGATCGCTGATCGCCTGCCCGATCGACGGGTAGAAGTGGTCGCGGTCCAGCGTCTCGAGCAGGCCGTACCGCAGGACGAGGTCCCGGAGCCGGCCGCGGAGCTCGACGAACGCCATGTTGATGCCCTTGGCGTTGAGCTCGAGGTCCAGGCGCTCGAGCATGTCGGCGGCCGTCACGTCGATGTCGGTGATCGCCTCGCACTGGAGGACGAACCAGCGGGGCTGGTGACGTCGGACGAGGCGACGGACCTGCTGGCGGAAGATCCCAGCGTTCGCGAAGAACAACGGCGCCTCCCACCGGTAGACCAGGAAGTCCGGCTCCTGCCGGGCATCTGGGTTCCGCTCCACGTTGTGCCAGCCGTCCAGGCGCGCGACGTGCCCGAGCACCTGACCGGGCGGCCACCAGCTTCGGCGGAAGAACAGCAGGATCGAGAGCACCACGGCGAGCGCGATCCCCTCGAGGACACCGAACAGCACGACACCGATCGTCGCGACGAGGGACAGCACGAGCGCGCTCTTCCGCACGTGGAGGTACCTGCCCAGGATCGGGAGATCCATCAGCGAGAAGGCGGCCGCCATCACCACCGCGGCGAGCGCGGACTGCGGCAGATCGCGCAGGAGCGAGGGGAGGAACACCAGCAGGATGACGACCGTTGCGGCGCCGACCAGCCCGGTCACCTGGCTGTTCGACCCGGACTGCTCGGCGACGGCGGTCCGAGACCCGCTCGTCGAGACCGCGAACCCCTCGAACAGCCCGGCGGCGAGGTTCGCGCACCCGATCCCGATCATCTCCTGGTTCGGGTCGACCTCGTCGCCTCGGCGGGCGGCGAAGCTCGTGGAGGTCGCGATCGTGTCGGTGAGCGACACGAGCACGATCCCGATCGCCGCGACGAGCAGCGGAACGACGTCCTCCATCGTCGTCCAGGGCACCGCTGGGACGGGGAGGCCCCTCGGCAGGGCGCCGACCGTCGCCACGCCCTCTTCGGCGAGCCCGAGCATCGCGGTCACGATCGTGGCCCCGACGACCGCGACGAGCACCGCGGGCACGTGCCGGGTGAACTTCGGCAGCACGAGCAGCACCCCAAGGACGGCGAGCCCGAGCAGCAACGTCGTCGCATCGGTCTCGTCGAGCCCGGCGACGAACGCCCGCGCCTCGGCCACGAACCCCTCGGCATCGGTCGAGAACCCGAAGAGCTTCGGGAGCTGGCCGGCCACGATCGTGATCGCCAGCCCGTTCATGTATCCGACCTGCACCTCCTTCGACAGGAGGTCTGCGACGAAGCCGAGCCTTCCGATCCCGAGACCGATCTCGATCGCGCCGACGAAGAGCGCGAGCATCCCCGCCAGCGTGATCGCCGTGGCGGGATCTCCGCCCGCGAGCAACGGCGTGATGGCGGCGAAGATCAGCGGCGACACCGACGAGTCGGGCCCGAGGACGAGCACGCGGGAGGGACCCATGAGGGCGTAGCCCACGAGACAGGCGATCGTCGTGTAGAGACCGGTGACCGCTGGGAGCCCCGCGAGCTCCGCGTAGGCCATCCCCTGCGGCACCAGGATCGCCGCGAGGACGAAACCCGCGATCAGGTCGGACCGGAGCCAGGACGCTCGGTAGGTCCGGAGCATATGGACGGCCGGCACCCACCGCTCGATGCCTCGAGCGGGCTCCTCTGGCCACGTCGGCTCCCGGGGCGGAGCGTCGGCTGGTACCGACACGGGTTGTGGGCCGTCTCGACCGTCGGTCATGCGAGCACCTCGACCATGCGCGCGGGCGGGAGCGGGTCACGGGCAGTCTGACACAGGGCGCGGCTCGCACGCCTACTTCGCGGACGGGGGTCCGTCGGGCTCGGGACGCTCGGCCTCCTGCGGCGCAGGCTCGAGCGATAGCGTGGTGGGGGACCGAAGAGGACTCGCGTGCGTATCCCCGGAAGAGAACCTCCGCTCGCCGTTTGGGCAGCGATCGCGACGGGGATCGCGGCCCCACTGTGGGTCGAGGCCGTCGCGCCCGCCCGATGGTCCGAAGCGCTCTCGTTCGAGCCGTCGTTCGGTGGGGCGGCGTTCCTGACGGTGGCGGTCGCCGGCACGATCCTGGGCGTGCGGTGGCTCTGGGGCGTGCACTGCGCGCTTGCCGTCGCGGCGGCGCTCTTCACGGGGTCCGCGGCGCTGGCGCACGCGGACGCGCAGGCGATCGGGAGCTTCGTGCTCGCGGCGATCAGCCTGGTGTTCCTGCTCCTTCCTCCGGTCGTGCGCTACGAGGCCAGGCGGCTCCGAGCTCCGGGGAGGTAGCGGACCCTCGTGACCCACCGACCGCGTCACCGGTGGCGCCTCCCGTCAGGTGCGACCGGGCCGGGCCCGTATGGGCCCGGCCCGGTCATTTGCCGATCGGCTCACGAGCACTTCGGCCCTGTCGAGGCTTCGTCCGGTAGACCAGCCGGAGCTCGTGAGGTCGGTGAGCTGGTTGGACTCTGCCGGTCGCCCGGCATGACGGGCGGGGCGGTGGCCCCGGCCCGCGAGGGACGGCTCAGCAGCCAGTCACCTCGGGGGTCTCCTGCGGTCTATGCAAGTAGGACCACCTCCTTTCTCCCGTACCGCCAATCGTGCGACACGAGCCGCGAGATGGCAACAACGCCGGATGGGAAAGGGGGTGGCGATCAGACCAGACGGGGAACCTTGGCGGTCAGGGTGCACATGAGCCGCATCACCTTGTGACCGCCGTCGGCCGTCGGCCCGAACATCAGCGGCACCCACCGTCGATCACGGTCACCCCTCGCTGGCGGCCTGCATCGCGTCGTCCTCTCGGGTTCGACCCGGGCTGTCTACGTGTCCACGTCGGCCAACGGAACCAAGACGCAGCGCGTACCGGACGGGTCGGTAGGCCCTCTCGTGTACGGACGGCCGGGTTGACCGCGGCCGCTCGGATAGGCTCTCGGGCGTCGGGTCGAAGGAGGCGGGGGATGCCGTTCCGTGGATGGCCGGTGGAGGCGCTCGAGTTCTTCGAGGCGCTCGAAGCGGACAACACGAGGTCCTTCTGGGAGGCGAACCGCGGCGTGTACGAGGGCACGGTCCGCGCGCCGATGGAGGCCCTGCTCGAGGAGCTGGAGCCCGAGTGGGGCGAGGGCCACATCTTCCGGCCGTACCGGGACGTCCGGTTCAGCGCGGACAAGACGCCGTACAAGACGCAGATCGGTGCGATGGTCGGCGACGGCTACGTGCAGCTGGACGCCGACGGGCTGGCGGCCGGGTGCGGCATGTGGGAGATGGCCCCCGACCAGCTCGAGCGCTTCCGCGCGGCGGTAGCGGACGACCGCACGGGCGGCGAGCTGGTCGGGATCGTCGCCGAGGCGCGCGCGGCCGGGCTCGAGGTCACGGCCCGCCAGACCCTGAAGACCGCCCCACGCGGCTACCCGAAGGACCACCCACGGATCGAGCTCCTCCGGCACAAGGGCCTCATCACGTGGCGTGCGTGGCCGGCCGGCGCGTGGCTCGGGAGGCGCACGGCGAAGGATCGGATCGTGGTGTTCCTCCGCCAGTCGTCGCCGCTGAACGGGTGGCTCCGCGATCACGTCGGCGCGTCCACGCTCCCGCCGGAGCGCCGCCGATGAAAGTGTGACAAGAACCCGGATCCGGTTTGACGGCGAACGATCGGAGACCTATGGTTCGTGGTGAGAGACCGCTGGAGCCCTCGGGCCCCGGCGGTTTCTCACTTCCGGAGGGGGCGACGCGATGCCCGTGTGGCTCGACCACGCATCGATCCTGGTACCGGACCTGACCGCCGCCGTCGACCACCTTGATCGGCGGCTCGGGCTCCGCGCGACCGTGAGCCCCGCCGCCCCCACCCGCCACAGCCGCGTCCACCTGCACCGGAGCTACCTGGAGGTCTCGGCCGGGTCGCGCGACGGGCGGTGGCACCCGACGATGTTCTTCCTCCGGTTCGACGACCCCGACGCGCTCCGGGCGCATCTCGAGACGACCAGCATCGAGTACCGGTGGAGCGAGTATCAGGGCGTGGACGGCACGTGGGACGACGTCGAGCTCCGCATCGGCGCCGTGCCCCTCCCCACGCTGATCCGCAGGACTGCCCCGTCCGATGTCGCCCGCGACTGGCCGCCCGCGCTCGGCGAGCCACACCGTTGCGGCGCGCGCACGCTGGCCGCCGTCCACGTCGAGGTGCCCTCGGTGGGCGAGGCGCTGGAGGCGTACGGGCGGCTCCTCGGTCGGCAGCCGGAGCGGCCGGTGCGCGGTCCGGCGCACGTGTCGCTCGTGACGGGCGAGGTGGTCCTGCACGAGGACCGCGGGGGGCGGATCAGCGGGATCGTCCTCGGCGTGAGCTCGCTCGACCAGACGCGGGACGCCCTGCGGGCACCGCTGGTGGAGACGAGGGACGGCGTCGCGTGGACGGACCCCGAGGGCGTGTTCGGGGTCCGACTTGGCTTCGCGGAAGTGGCTCTCGCGGGCTAGACTTGGCGGCTTCGGGAGGGAGGCTCACGTGGAGGACGCGTCCGAGCGACTGCTGAGGGCCCTGGAGGCGTGGGAGGGCGCCATCGAGCTCGTCACGCCTGATGAGGCCGTCGGCACGTTCGACGAGGCGTCCCTCCAGGTCTTCTGGCAGCGGTGGCCCCAGGTCAGCTCGTGGGGCGGAGCCGTGTGGCGCCGGCTGAACGAGGACCTGGCGGACGCCGCGACCCCGCTCGTCGACTCGGAACACCACGACGTCGGTGGCGAGGGCGGCTGAAGGAGAGGGGAGGGCCATGCCGGCGCTGAACGACATCATGACTCGCGAGGTCTTCACGACGGCGCCCGGGTCGCCGGTCGCCGAGGTCGCCGCCCGGATGCTCCGGAGCCGGGTCGGCTCCGCCGTCGTGACGCAGGGGTCGATGCTCCTCGGCATCCTCACCGAGCGCGACGTGCTCCGCGCGGCCGCGTCCGGTTCGGACCTCACGTCGTCGCCCGTGTCCGAGTGGATGACCCAGGATCCGGTGACGGTCGAACCCGAGACGGACGCCGACGACGCCGCCGAGATGATGCTGAGCCGCGGCTTCCGACACCTGCCCGTCCTCCAGGGAGGCGCGCTCGCCGGCATCGTCAGCCTCCGCGACATCCTGTCGATCCGGATCCTCCGGCCCCGATAGGTCGACCGGTAGGCTGGCCGGGTCGATCCCGGACGCCCGGCGGGCCTCCAGACGCCACGGCGATCGAACACGGGACAGGGAGGATGGACGGATGCGTCGATCGTCGAAGCTGAGCTCGCGTGCCCTGCTGGGGATGCTGGTGGTCTCGAGCCTCCTCGCGACGGCCGCTCCGAGCGCCCGAGGCCTCGAGCCGACGTCCCAGCCCGACGGCTGGATCAAGCTCTGCGGGATCAACGTGGGCTGCGTGATCGATCCGCCGCCCCACCCGTGGCGCGGCAAGGACGTCCACAACGCGACGGGTCGTCGCCAGACGGTCAAGGTCGACCTGAACGACGGGCAGGGGGTGCGCTTCTGGATCGTGGTGCAGAACGATGGCGGCGCCGCCGACACCTTCACGGTCCAGGGCTGCGGCGGGAACCGCGTCTTCGAGGTGAACCGGGTCCTGCTCGGCAAGCACAAGCGGCAGGACCCGCTCGCCGAGGATCTCCGGCGCCGCTACATCCGGGGCACGCTCACGTTCGACCTCGATGTCGGTGAGAAGGTCGTGTTCACGCTGAACATGCTCTCGAACGCGATCGAGGGCCGGACCTATCGCTGCACGACCGAGTTCACGTCTGCGAACGACCCCGATGCTCGGGACGTCGTGGTCGCCCGGATGACCACGTACTGACGGAGCCGCGGGACGTCGCTGCGGCCCCTCGCCGGATGGCGCATGCTGGCGCCACATGCGTCATGCCGACGAGGCCCGAGGCAGCGAGGTCCTCACCGACATCTCACCCGAGGGCCGTCTCGCGGGGTTCACGCTCGCCGCGGTGCTCGTCGTCTCGGGCATCGTCGTCATCGCCGCGGGCTGGGACGAGCTGTGGCAACGGTGCGGCCCCTCGATGGAGGGGTGCACGACGTCCGCCGCGGCGGCAGCGCTGGCATCGATCGGTTCGGTGGCGGCCATCGCCGGAGGCATCTGGGTCTGGCTGCGGATCTCGCGGCGCCCCGTGCACCCGGAGGGCAGTTCGAGCTTCGTCCTGGGGATCGCGGCGCTGTTCGCGCTCGGACTGTTGCTGCTCGCGTGGCGGATCCCCGCCTTCACGTGTGAACGGGGCCGATTCGACGAGGTGCTGGGGCTCTGCATGCACCCGCCCACGACCTCGGAGCCGGTCCGCTGGTCCCTCCTCAAGCTCGCGTGCGTGACCCTCGGGCTGGCGGGAGGCGTGGCGATCGCGTTGTGGCCGAGGTGGGTCCGGTTGACGGCGCCGCTCGCCGTCCTCGCGTGGGCGGGTGGCGCCGGCCTGTTCCTGTCGCAGACGCTGCTGGCCTGAGCCACCCCCGCCCGGGCGTCCTACGCTGCGGACCGAGAGCCGAAGAGCCTCACGTAGAGGTACACGAGCACGACGGCCACGATGATCGAGCCGATCCAGGCGACCCCCTCGTTGCCGGAGAACACCGCGTTCCACAGGAGCCCGCCGATGATGGCCGCGACGATCCCGAGGACGACCGTGACGACCCAGCCCATCGCCTGCCTGCCGGGGACGAGCATGCGACCGATCACGCCGATGACCGCGCCCGCGATCACATAGATCACGATGTCCCAGAACCCGATGTCGGCTGCGATCATGTGACCCCCTTCCGTCGGGTTATCCCACTCTAGGGGGCGGAGCCGCGCCGCGCCAGCAGGCCCCGTCCCTCCGGGGAGGCTCAGCGGTCGAGCTCGGCCTCCGCCCGATCGACCTCGGGCAGGAAGGCCCGGGCGTCACACTCGAGCAGGATCGCACGGGCGCGCTGGAGCACGGGGCGCGGGTCCTCGCCGGCGCGATCCATCGCCCCGGCGAGGTCAACCATCGCCCGGGCGGCGTCGACCCGCAGACCGATCTCCTCCATGCTCGCGACCCCCTCCGCGAGCAGGCGTCGCGACTCGGCGGGGTCGGAGGAGAGGAGGCCCTCGACGAGCGCCGCGTTCGCGTGGGCGGCCGGCGAGCGACCGTGGTCGGACAGATCACGGTAGCTCGCGGCCTCCTCGGCTCGACCGCTGCGCACGAGGACCCGCACGAGGTCGGTGAACCCCTCGGGCACGGCCTCGAGGTTGAACGCCCGGAGCCGGTCGACGAGCTCGACGAAGGAGGCGGCCGCACCGTCGTCGTCCCCCCGCGCGAGCGCCAGGTGACCCTCGACCTGGGGGATGAAGACCTGGCTCTGCGGCTCCGGGTTCGCGTCCAGGACCGGGATCGACTCCCGGTGGATCGCCTCCGCCTCCTCGATCCGGCCCCGGGCCAGGACGATGCCCGCCAGGGCGGTCAGGCGCATCCCCCGCAGCGGCTCGTCGCCGACCCGGACGGCGAGCTGGATCGCCTCACGCTGGAGCGCCTCGGCCTCCTCGAGGCGTCCGACCCGGCCACGCGTGTCGCCGAGGCTCCCCGTCAACCAGCCCTGGTGGGAGAGCGATCCCGCTCGCCGCGCGATCTCGAGCCCCTCGAGGAGGATCTCCTCTCCCCGCCGGTAGTCCGAGGCGATGTCGAGCAGGACCGATGGAAGGTTGTTGTACGCGCGCATCTGGGCGGAGAAGTCGCCGACCTCCTTCGCGAGCCGGTACGCCTCCTCGCCGGCTTCGATCGCCTCGTCCGACCTGCCGGCCTGGTAGAGGCAGACGGCGAGCGTCTGCATGGATTCGGCATGCACCAGCTTCGCGCCCACCCGGACGGACATCTCGACCGAACGGCGGGCGAGGGGCTCGGCCTCCTCGGTCCGCCCGCGCCGCCACAGGTACCACCCCAGCCGGTGGAGGGCGTCCGCGAGCTCGGGGCTCTCGCCGAGCGGCTCGAGGATCTCGACCGCCGTCCGCCCCGCCGCCTCCGCGTCCGCGTCACGTGCCTGCAGCAGCATCGGGATCACGAGGTGGGCCCACGCCCAGCCCAGGCCGAGGGGGTCGTCGAGCTCCGTGAAGATGTCGATCGCGCGCCGCAGGATGCGCTCGGTCTCGGTGATCGGGTCGGTCGCCCACGAGGCGTCCGTGTGAGCGCGGATCATCTCCACGCGCTCGGCCGGCGGTACGTCGAGCTCGTCGGCGAGGCGCTCGGCCTCTCGGTACCAGCGGGTCGCCTCGGACCGCAGCCACAGCGCGGACGTCCGGGATCCCGCGGCCTGGGCCCATCGGAAGGCGCTCCGGCGCAACCCGTCCCGCCGCTCGCCGGTCTCACCGAGCTCGTCGAGGTACCGCAGGGCTTCGAGCAGGTGGGTCGCGATGAGCTCGGCGATCTCGTCCGCGCGGTCGCCCGCACGGTGCTCGGCCCATCGCGCGACGCCGGCATGCTTGTCGGCTCGGAGCGACTTGGGGAGCGACTCGTACGCCCCGTCGCGGATCAGGTTGTGGCGGAACGAGAACTCGAGCTCGTCGGAGAACGACGAGGGCTCGTGCGGAACCACGATCTCCTTCACGCGCAGGCGACCGAGCGCATCCCGCACCTCGGCCATCGCGCGTCCGGTGAGGTCCGCGACCGCGCCGACCCAGAAGACCCGGCCGACGACGGCGGCGTCCTGGAGGACGGCCTTCTCGTCCTCGGGCAGGCCGTCGAGGCGTGCCGCGATCAGTCCCTGGACCGACCTCGGGAGCTCGATGTCGGCCACCGGCTGCGCGACCTCCCAGCGCGATGCCTCCGTGGCGCGCAGCACGCCGTCGTCGATCAGCTTGCGGACGATCTCCTCGACGTACAGCGGGTTGCCTTCGCTGCGTTCGACGATCGTGCGCTTGAGGTCCGGCGCGACCGGGCCGGGGAGGAGGTCGTCGAGCATCGCCTCGCCCTCGGCCTCCGAGAGCGGGTCGAGGTAGATCGATGCCGCGTTGCGCTTGCCCCCGCCCCATGTGGGTCGCATCTCGAACAGCTCGGCGCGGGCGGTCGCGAGCAGCAGGATCGGGCCCTGGGCCCAGTCGGCGACGTGGTCGACGAAGTCGAGCAGGCCGTCGTCCGCCCAATGGAGATCGTCGAGCACCACGACCAGGGGGTAACGGGCGGCGAGGCGCTCGAGGAAGCGCCGCCAGGCGTCGAACAGGTCCTCGCGGCTGATCGCCCGCGCCTCGCCGGCGCCGACGAGCGCGCGGATCTGCGGCGCCACGGTCTCGTCGCCGAAGAGCTCTCGGACCGCGGCGTCGGCCTTCTTCGTCGCCACCTCGGCGGCGTCGTCCTCGAAGATCTCGCACTGCGCCTTGATCGCCTCGGCGAACGCCGAGTAGGACGTGTTCCCGTACGCGAGGCACCGGCCGCGGCGCCAGTACACGATCTCCGGGAGCCCCTCGGCATAGTGCTCGAGCTCGGCGACCAGGCGCGACTTGCCGACGCCGGCCGAGCCGATCACGGTCACGAGCGCGGGCCGCCCCTCGGTCTCGACCCGTCGGAGGGTCTGTTTCAGGACGGCGAGCTCCTCGTCGCGCCCGACCAGGCGCGCCTCGAGGCCCAGCCTGGGACGCTCGCCACGGGTGCGCGCCTTGATGCGGAGCGCGCGCCACGCGGGTACCGGCTCGGCCTTGCCCTTGAGCGCGAGCGGCTCGAGCTCGCGATACTCGATCACGTCCTTCGTACTCGCGTACACGGCGGGACCGACGACGATCTGCGCGGGCTCGGCCGCGGTCTGCAGGCGGGCCGCGGTGTTCACGGCGTCGCCGGTCAGCATCCGGTCGCGCGGACCCGATGCGCGCTCGACGTCGACGAGCACCTCCCCGGCCTCGATCCCGATCCGCATCGAGAGCGTGGGCCGGCCCTCGTCCGCGAACCCGTGGTTCAGCTCCGACAGGACGGCCTGCATCTCGAGGGCGGCGCGCACCGCGCGCTCGGCGTCGTCCTCGTGCGCCCTCGGCACGCCGAACACGGCGAGGACGGCGTCGCCCATGAACTTCTCCAGCAGGCCCTCATATCGCGAGATCTCCTCGGCGAGCCGATCGAAGGTCCGCCCCACGACCGACTGCACGACCTCGGGATCCTCGCGCTCGGCGAGCGCGGTCGAGCCGACGAGGTCCGCGAACAGCGCGGTCGCGAACTTCCGCTCCTTCCGCTGCTCCTCGGTCCGCCCGAGGGCGTTCCCGCACGCGTTGCAGAACCTCGAGCCCGCCGGGTTCTCGGCACCGCACGAGGGACAGGTCAGCATGGGGGAACACTACGCCGAGGTCGCCGAGGTCGCCGGGGGCGGCGCGGGCGCGCGCGCGCGCCTCGCCGACGTGAAAGTCCGACAAGAACCCCTTTCCGGTTTGACGGCGTCCCGGGGACTGGTAGATTCCGCAATGAGAGACCGCTGGAGCCCTCGGGCCCCGGCGGTCTCTCACTTGTGGGGTCGCTCGGTCCTCGCCCCGATGTCAGCCTCTGGCGGCCGTCGAGATGTTCTCGGCGGCCTGCTGTTCGCTGATGCCGGCGGCCTCCGCGGCGTCCTTCAGGTCCGTGGCGGTGATGTGCCGGGGGTCGCCGTGATCGGCGTTCGGCTCACCGCATCCGCATGACAGGCACATCCTCGCTCCTTCCCCCTTGCCTCACCAGTCCTCGGGAAGCTCCTTCTCAGCGTTCAGCTCGCGGGCGCGACGCTTGATCCAGCGCTTGGCCTCGGTCCGGTCGTCGGCCCGACCGTAGGACCGGATCGCGTCCCTCAGGTCCTCGCGGTTCCGGATCGGGAACGACCCATCGGGGAGCGCCTTGCCCTGTTCGGCCAGCTTCCGGCGCTCGGCGGTGTCGAGATCCGCCATGACGGTCACCTCCTCACATCGTGCAGGCGGCGTGTCCGCAGCCGCAGGCGTGATCCGGGTGCTCGGACATCGCCGCGTGCTCTCGGCAGTGGTCGCTGCAGAACTCCTGACCCTCTGCGGCCTGGCACGTGCAGCCTGTGTGCCCGCAGCTCATGGCGCCTCCTCGTCCTCGGCGTCTCCTAGGGCTCCATCCCCGATGACCCGGCCTCGCAAACACCTGCGGGTGGCCCTATCGTGCCGGCCATCGTGGGTGCACAGGACCTGCAGGGGCGGGAGCGATCCTTCGGCGCCGGCGACGTCGCGACGCTGGTGCTCGGCCTGGTCGTCGCCGCCGTCGGGGCCTACGCGTGGCTCGGCCCGGCTCGCGTCACCGTGGGGCATCGGCTCGAGCTCTCCGATCCTCGGCTCGGCGCGGATCCGTTCCAGCTGAGGATCGCGCTCGACCCGAGGTCGGGGCGGTCGACCATGGATGGGCTCCCGATGCCGCGCCCGCGTGCGGGGGAGACCTTCCCCGTCCCCTACGGACCGGACGCCGGTCGCGCCGTTCGGATCGAGGGCGTCGAGCGCTCGGACGGGGTCGTCCGGATCCGGACACGGTGCTCGAACTGCCGGACGGTGGAGTGGGGACGCCCCGACGGCGTGCTCGAGATCAGCTCGGAGGGCGGCACCATCCTGTCCGGGATGGGGTACGAGCTCCACGTGCGTGCCGGTGCGGGCCCGCTCGAGGTCGAGGTGCGCTCGCCCTCCGCCCCGGCGTGGCGGCAGACGCTGGACCCGCTCGACGCCGTGGCCTTGCTGGACGCCGACTGCCCGAGCGAGGAGGGCCCGTGCGCGTTCGGACCGGGCTTCGCGCTCGGGGACGACGAGGTCACCGTCGTTCGCCTGCGGGCCCGCGAGGGGAGCCCGGGGTTCGAGCTGCGCCTGTTGGGGAGCGCGCACCGGAACGTCGCGATGCGTGATCGGCGCTCGGGTGTCGCGAACGGCTTCTTCGTCGCCTGGCTCGCTCTCGGGCTGCTCGTCGCGGGCGCGAGCCTGCTCCGCGTGCCGTCCGTGCGCGTGCGCGCCGCCGTCCTGCTCGCCCTGGGGCTGTCGGTGCCCGTGGCCCTGTGGATCCCCGGGTCCTCGGGCTGGTACTGGTGGCCGATCCGGCCCGTTCCGATGGGGCCGTTGCTCGCCGCGTCGAGCGTCGCCGTCTCGGCGGGTGCGGCCTGGATGCTGTCTCACGACGTCGGGCTGCCATGGGCACGGGGGCGCCGCCTGGTCTTCGCCGGGACGGCCTGCCTGGCGGTCGCGCTCGTCCTCGCCCTCCCCGCCCTACTGATCGACGAGCGTGCGGCTACGCTCGTGGGCGTTCCCGGCGCAGAGGGGCTCGGCACGTGGGCCGCGTACCTGTCCCTGTATCTGGCAACGGGCCTCGGCGTCGTGGGCGGGTGGCTGCTCGGCGCCGCGGGGCGTGAGCGTGCGAGGATTCCCGTGGACGAGAGGAGGGCGATGCCATGACCGACAGCATCTACCGCGTCACCGAGGTCATCGGAACGAGCACGACCTCGTGGGAGGACGCCGCGAAGAACGCGGTCGAGACCGCCGCGCACTCGCTCCGCGATCTCCGGGTCGGCGAGATCGTGAAGCTCGACGTCACGATCGAGGACGGTCGCGTCACGCACTACCGTGCGCGCGTGAACATCTCCTTCAAGTACGAGGCCCAGTAGCGCCCTCGACCGCGACCGAACCGACCGCAGCGACGTGCGACAAGGACGCCTCACGTCCGGACCCGTGCACCTCGCGCCGTCCTGGGTACCCTTGCCGGCGATGCGCGTCGACGCCGGCTTCGAGTCCCTGGTCACCGAGCGCCTGCTGCTGCGCAGGTCGGTTCCCGAGGACGCCGAGGCGATCTCCGCCTACCGGCGCGACCCGGATGTGCACCGGTTCCAGGGCTGGGACCGCACCGACGTCGAGGGCACCCGCGCCGAGATCCGGCGGATGTCCGCTCGGGCCCCGGGTGAGGACGGCGGCTGGGTGCAGCTCTCGGTCCTGGAGCGCGAGAGCGGGCGCCTGGTCGGCGACGTCGGCTTCAGCCGGGCCACCGGTGAGCCCGGCGTCGTGAAGATCGGCTACACGGTCGATCCCGCGTTCCAGGGTCGCGGCTACGCGACCGAGGGGGTCGGAGCGCTGGTCGCCTACCTCTTCGACACACTCGGCGCCGAGGTCGTCCGGGCGTACGCGAACGCGGACAACGTGCCCTCGACGCGCGTGGCCGAGAAGGTCGGCCTGCACCTGGTCGAGCGCTTCGAGCGGCGGTACGGCCACGACGTCTGGCACGGCGTCCGGTACGAGCGCCGCCGAGAGGAGCCGCCGGCCGACCGGCCTCGATGACCCCGCTCGGGTAGGCTCCTTCGCCATCGACGATCGGGGGACCGATGGGCACACGCGGCGATCTGACCGGGCTGAGCGAGCTCCTGCAGGGCGAGCTGATCCTGCCCGGGGATCCCGACTACGACGGGGCCCGGCAGCTGTGGAACGGCGTGTTCGACACTCGGCCTGCCGCGATCGCGCGGTGCGTCGGCGCGAGCGACGTCGCGAAGGCGGTGCGGTTCGGCCGTGAGCTCGGTCTCCCGATCGCCGTCCGTGGTGGCGGCCACAACGTCGCGGGGACCGGCTCGGCGGACGGCGGTCTGGTCCTCGACCTGTCGGCGATGCGCACGGTCGCCGTGGACCCCGACGAGCGAACGGTCGTCGTCGGCGGCGGCGCGACGCTCGGCGACGTGGACGGCGCGACGCAGGCCCACGGGCTCGCGGTGCCGTTCGGCGTGGTATCCGAGACCGGCGTGGCCGGGCTGACGCTGTCCGGCGGCATGGGGTGGCTCCGCCGCAGGCACGGGCTGACGTGCGACAACCTGATCCGCGCGGAGGTCGTCACCGCCGACGGGCAGATCGTGACCGCGAGCGAGGACGGGAACCCCGACCTGCTGTGGGGCCTGCGCGGCGGCGGGGGAAACTTCGGCGTCGTCACGTCGTTCACGCTCCGCTCGTATCCGGTGGGTCCGGACGTGTTCCTCTGCTTCGTCATCTATCCGGCCGAGCGCGCCCTCGACGTGTTCGGCGGCGTGCGGGACTTCATGGCGGCCGCGCCGGACGACGTCGCCCCGATCGCGTTCCTCGGCCGCGTGCCCGAGGGTGAGGCCTTCCCCGCCGCGGCCCACGGCCGGCCGTTCGCCGCGATCGGGTGCGTCCACCCCGGCCAGCCTGCGGAAGGCGAGCGGGCGTTCCGGCGCCTCCGCGACCTGGGCGAGCCGATCGTCGATCTCAGCGACACGCTGCCCTACGTCCAGGCGCAGCGGCTGCTCGACGAGGACTACCCGGCGGGCCGCCGCTACTACTGGAAGTCGATCGAGCTCGCCGGCCTGTCCGACGACGCGATCCGGATCCTCATGGCCAGCGCCGAGGTCTCGCCCTCTGGGCTCTCGACGATCGACGTCTGGTTCCAGGGTGGCGCGATGGCCGCCGTCGCGCCCAACGCCACTGCGTACGGCGATCGCAGCGCTCCGATCCTGATCGGCGTCGAGGCGAACTGGGAGGGCGCCCAGCACGACGACGCGAACATCGCGTGGGCGCGGGGATGCGTGGAGGACCTCCGGCCGTTCTCGACCGGCGGGACGTACCTCAACTTCCCCGGGTTCCTCGACGAGCACGACGCGCAGGTCCAGGCGGCCTACGGCGCGAACCTCGAGCGCCTCACCCGGCTGAAGCGCGAGTACGACCCGGACAACGTATTCCGGATCAACCACAACGTCGCGCCGGCGCCCGGATAGCAGGCCGGCACGACACATGGGAGGTCGATCAGCCGCCCTCACGGGCGAAGGAGCCGACCTCGGCCGAGCTCACCGCGTCGCCGGGATCGGCGTTGAACCCGTCCCTCCCTGGGCCCCTCGCACCGGGATGCGACGAGGGTCGTCACGCCGGCCACGCTCGCGCCCGGATCGCCGGTGGGCGATGATGTCGCGACCATGGGCGATGAGCACCGGACCGAGACCGACTCGATGGGCGCCGTCGAGGTCCCCGCCGAGCGCTACTGGGGCGCGCAGACGCAGCGGTCGATCCTCCACTTCTCGATCGGCTGGCCGCAGGCCGACCGCATGCCGGTCGAGGTCGTCCGTGCGATGGGCGTGCTGAAGAAGGCCGCGGCGCTCGCGAACGTCGAGAGCGGGCGCCTGGACCCCGAGCTCGGCCGGCTGATCGTCCAGGCGGCCGAACGCGTGATCGACGGCGAGTTGGACGACCACTTCCCGCTGTTCGTCTGGCAGACGGGCTCGGGAACCCAGTCGAACATGAACGCGAACGAGGTCATCGCGAACGTTGCGATCGAGGCCGCGGGCGGCGTCCTCGGCTCGAAGACACCCGTCCACCCGAACGATCACGTGAACATGTCCCAGTCCTCGAACGACACGTTCCCGACCGCCATGCACATCGCGGGAGCGACGACGATCGTCCACGACCTGGTGCCGAGCGTCCGCGAGCTGCGCGATGCCCTGTCGCGCCGCTCCCGGGAGTTCGCCGACATCGTGAAGATCGGCCGGACGCACCTGCAGGATGCCGTGCCGCTCACGCTCGGGCAGGAGTTCGGCGGGTACGTCGCGCAGCTCGGCGCCTGCATCGCGCGGATCGAGCAGGCGCTGCCCGGCCTGTACGAGCTGGCGATCGGCGGGACCGCCGTCGGCACCGGCCTCAACGCCCCCGCGGGCTTCGGGGCCGCATGCGCGGCGAAGATCGCCGAGCTCACCGGCCTGCCGTTCGTCGACGCGCCGGACAAGTTCTCGGCGCTCGCGGCGCACGACGCAGTGGTGTTCATGAGCGGGGCACTCGCGACGCTCGCCGCCGCGCTGATGAAGATCGCGAACGACGTCCGGTGGCTGGGATCGGGCCCTCGGGCCGGGATCGGCGAGCTCCGCCTGCCCGAGAACGAACCCGGGTCGTCGATCATGCCCGGGAAGGTGAACCCGACCCAATCCGAGGCGATGACGATGGTCGCGTGTCAGGTGCTGGGGAACGACACGGCGATCAAGCTCGCCGGTTCGCAGGGCAACTTCGAGCTCAACGTCTTCAAGCCGGTGATGATCCGGAACCTGCTGCACTCGGCGCGACTGCTGGCAGACTCGTGTCGAACGTTCCGGGAGTTCTGCGTCGAGGGACTGGAGCCCGACCGCGAGCGGATCGACGAGCTCGTTCGATCCTCGCTCATGCTCGTCACGGCGCTCACGCCGAGGATCGGGTACGACCGCGCGGCCGAGATCGCGAAGAAGGCGCACCACGAGGGCACCAGCCTCCGGGAGGCCGCTCTCGCGCTCGGCTACCTGACCGAGGCCGAGTACGACGACCTCGTCGTTCCCCGCGACATGGTCTGAGGATCTACGGGGCCGCCGGCGCGCTCGACGCGAGCCAAGCTCGGAGGTTCGGCACGTGCTCCCGGGACCCGGCGGCGTGCTCGCAGACCCCCGGCCTCCCGCACTGTGAGTTCCCTTCCATCGTGAGGAAGTTGAACCGGCAGTTCGGGCAGAAGACGTCCAGGTCCTCGGGGAGGTACGGGCACTCGCCCCATGAGCACCCTCGCTCGCCGTCGCCGGTCGCCAGGTCGAAGCCGCACCCGGGGCACTGGCGGAAGTCCTGCCAGGCCATCCGTGCCTCCCTCAGTTCCGGAAGTCGCCGGTCACGTTGAGCTCGAGCACCTCGGGCCCGCCGGCACCTTCGATCGGGACGACCACGCCCATGTCGTGCCAGCCGTCCATGCCCTCGTGCATCGCGAGCTCGAACGTGAGCCACGTCGAATCGCCGGGCGCGAGCCTCGTCGCGCCGAGCGCGAACGGCCCGGGGCAGCAGCCCTCGCGCACCTGCGCCTCCGGCTGGCCGAGCCGCACCTCGGTCGTGCCCGTGTTCGTCAGTGTCCAGAACGGCCGCACCGCGATGTCGAGGGGCACCTGCCCCATCGCCCAGTCGGCGCCCTGCACCGTGACGCCGGAGGCTCGGGCGGAGCCCGATGCGTACCCGGGGGTCTCGTAGACCGGCAGGCCCATGTCGTTGACCTCACCGGTGGGCGCGAGGGCACCAGCGTCGGTCGCGGCCGCGACCTCACCCGAGCCGCCGACGGCCGTGCTGCCGCCGCCTCCCGCCGAGGTCGCGAAGACGGCGGCCAGCGCCACCACGAACACCACCGCCGCGGCGATGGCCCCGATCACCGCCAGGTCGCTCCCGCTCCGCCGCTTCGAACGCCGCTTCGCCATCGTCGTCGCCATCTGGTCCTCCTCAGGAACCCATCATCGGGCCGCCGAACTCGCCCACGATGCGGCCCTGCATCATCTGCGGGCCCATGCCGCGGCCCATCATCCGCATCACCATCCGGGACTCGTCGATGCACACCCGGCAGCCGGCCGCGTGCGACTCCCACGCGCCGTCCGGGGTCACGAAGCAGTCCTCGAGGTTGCGGTGCCCGAGCATCTCCTGGCAGCCGCAGAAGCACGGGATCTGCGCGTAGACATCGGCGTTGGCCCTGGCGTACCCGTAGTGGGCCACCATGTCCGAGGGCATTCCGTCGAGCGTGAAGCCCTCCGGCGCCACCCGCTCGACGCCCGCGGCCGGGCCCGGGCCGCCCCACATCATCGGATGCGACCCGCGTGCCCCCATCCACACGCCGGTCACGCCACCCGCGACGATCAGCAGCGCGGCGACCCCGAGCACCGCGAGCGCCGTGAACCCCACGCGCGTGCCGTCGGCGCGAGGGGCGTCGGATCCGGACTCCTTCATCGTTCCCACCTCCGTGTGCCTCGATGCTCAACCTGAGGTGTGGAGGTCGTGTGGAGGTCCGGTGCCCGGCCGATGGAGCCTTCGATCCCTCGCCGTGCGTGGGCGCGTAGCATCGCTCCCACGGTCGCGTGGGGGAAGCGATGGCACAGACGATCCTGGTGGTCGAGGACGAGACGAAGATCCGGTCGCTCCTGCGTGGGTACCTGGAGCGCGCGGGGTTCTCGGTGCTCACGACCGGCAGCGGTGCCGAGGCGCTCACGCTCGCGGTCACGGCCTCGGCGGACCTGGTCGTGCTGGACCTCGGACTGCCGGACGTGCCGGGCGAGACCGTGGCGCGCGAGATCCGGCGCTCGGGGCGCACGCCGATCCTCATGCTCACGGCGAAGGCCGGCGAGGAGGACCGGATCGCCGGCCTCGAGATGGGCGCCGACGACTACGTGACGAAGCCGTTCAGCCCGCAGGAGGTCGTGCTCCGGGTCCAGGCCATCCTGCGTCGCGGTGCGAGCGGTCCCGATGCGTCGAGCGTGCGTTCGTTCGGCGACGGGGAGCTCACGATCGACGAGGACCGGCACGAGGCTCGCGTCCGCGGCGAGCCGGTCGACCTCACGCCGAGCGAGTGGTCCCTGCTCGTCGCGCTGGCCGGTGCCCCCGGGCGTGTGTACTCGCGGACCGAGCTGATCAACCGCACGCGCGGGTACGAGTTCGCCTCCGAGCGGGCGATCGACAGCCACGTGAAGAACCTCCGGCGCAAGATCGAGGCGGACCCGCACGATCCACGGATCGTCGAGACCGTGCTCGGGACGGGCTACCGGCTGGGGTTGCGGCGTGACGGCTAGGTCGCGGCTGCTGCGGTCGTCGCTCGGGCTCCGGCTCGCCGCGGCCTTCGTGCTCGTCGCGATCGTGGCGGTCGGCGTGTACGCGATCCTGACCGTCATCTCGACCCGGGCCCAGCTCACCGAGCTCATGCTCGAGGTCCATCACGAGGACGCCTCGGCCGCCGCGGCCGCCGCCGCGGAGGCGTACGAGGCGGCGGGGAGCTGGGAGGACGCCGACCTCACGGGGGCGGTCGCCGTCGCCGCGCGGGGCCAGGCGACGCTCGCCGTCCGAGACGCGAGCGGCGCGGTCGTCGCCGCGCCCGCCGAGGAGGCCGCTCGGATGCTCGAGGAGATGCACGGCGTCGAGCTCGTGGACATGCCACGGGGCGATCCGGTGACGGCGCCGGTGATGGTGAACGGCGAGCGTGTCGGCAGCATCGTCCTCCGGTTCCCCGAGAGCCATCTGTCGGCGTCCGCCGAGCAGGTCCGGTCCGCGCTGTTCCGGACGGCGGTGCTCGGCGCCGGGGTCGCCGCGCTCGTCGCGATCGGCATCGCGATGTTCGTTGTCGCGAGGATGGGTCGCCCGATCGTCGCCCTGACCGACGCCGCGGCCGAGATCGGTGGCGGGGCGCGTGGTGTCCGGGTGGGTCTGGGCGACGCGCCGGGCGAGCTCGGGGTGCTCTCGACCGCGTTCGACCAGATGTCGGAGTCGGTCGAGCGGCAGGAGGCGCTGCGGCGGCAGCTGGTCCGGGACCTCGCGCACGAGGTCCGAACGCCGCTCACGATCCTGCGGGGGACGACCGAGGGGCTCGTGGACGGCGTCTTGGAGCCGGACCCCGAGACGCTGCGCTCGCTGCACGAGGAGGTCCTGCGGCTGACGGGCCTCGTGGTCGATCTGGAGACGCTCGCGGCTGCCGACGCCGCGACCCTGCGACTCGACATGAGGCGGGTCGACGTGGCGGAGGTCGCGGGCGCCGCCGTAGCCCTGGCCCGTGGTGCGGCGGCCGACGCGGAGGTGACGCTCGACGCGTCGCTGCGGCCGGCGCCGGTCGAGGGCGACCCCGAGCGTCTGCGCCAGGTGGTCGTGAACCTGCTTTCGAACGCGCTCCGGCACACGCCCGCCGGCGGCCGGATCGAGGTCCGCACGTCCGCGACGGACGGCGGCGCCACGCTCGAGGTGCTGGACACGGGTCCGGGGATCGAGCCCGAGGATCTCCCGCACGTCTTCGAGCGCTTCTACCGCGGCGCGGGCGCCGAGGGCGGCTCGGGGAGCGGGATCGGGCTCGCCGTCGCCGCCGAGCTCATCGCCGCTCACGGCGGCTCGATCGGCGCGCGGAACCGTGAGACCGGTGGCGCCGCCTTCACGGTCACGCTCCCCGCCGCCTGACTGCCCCGGGTTTGACCGAGGCGCCGGCGAGCAGGAACATGCGCCCGTGCCCGCAGGAGGGAGAGACCCGTGACCGCTGCCAGCACGTACATGCTGGTGTTCCGGATTTTGCACATCGCGGCGGGCGTCGCGTGGGCGGGATCGGTGTTCATGCTCGTCGTCCTCGTCCAGCCGAGCGCCGGCGCCATCGGACCCGCGGCGGGCCCGTTCATGATGGAGCTGCTCGGCCGCCGCAAGCTCGTGACGTGGCTGCTCTCCCTTGCCGGCACCACGATCGTGGCGGGCGGTTTCCTGTACTGGAAGCACGTCGACGAGATGGGCCTCGGGGACTTCGTGTCGTCGGACTTCGGTTTGGCGCTCACGATCGGCGCGGTGGCGGCGATCGCGGCCTTCCTGATCGGGTTCTTCGGCACCAGACCGGCGGTCGCCCGGCTGATGGCGCTCGCCGCGCAGGCCGCCGCGGCCGAGGGACCGCCCCCACCCGAGGTCGCCGAGGAGATCCCACGGGTCCAGACGCAGCTGAAGACCCTCGCCCGGGCCGCCCTCGCGCTGATCGTGGTCGCGGTTCTCGCGATGGCGACCGCGAGGTACTGGTAGCCATCCGCGCTCGTCGAGCCTGGCGAGCCGCGTCTCGCGTATCGAGGGGTGGAGACCGGCCGTCCAGGGATCGCCGTGCGCAGACACCTCATCGTCCCGGCGCTGCTCGCGCTGGCGCTGGCATCTGCCTGCACCGCGACCGAGCCGCGCGCAGGGTCCTCGCGGGGCGGCCCCGCGCCGCCCGCGGTGGCCGAGGTCACCGTCGGAGGGGTCCGCGCGCACCTCGAGGCGCTCCAGCGCATCGCCGATGAGCACGGCGGGACCCGTGTCGTGGGGTCTCCCGGGTACGAGGCATCCGTCGACCACGTCGTGCAGGTCCTCCGCGACGCCGGATACGAGGTCCGAACGCTGCCCGTCGACGCCCCGACGTTCGAGCAGCGCTCGCCGACGGTCCTCGATCGTGTCTCGCCCTCCCCACAGACGTGGAGCGACGACGTGGATCTTCGCGCGATGCTCTTCTCGCCGAGCGCAGACGTGCGCGCCCGCGTGACGCCGGCGGAGGGAGGGTGTGACCCGACGGACCTGGACGGCTTCCCGACGGGGGACGTCGCCCTGCTGCAGCCGGGACCCTGCCTGCGACGGGAGCAGGTCCTGAACGCGCAGGCGGCCGGCGCTTCGGCTGTCGTCTTCCCGTACGCGGACACCGCCCCGGGCCGGCCGGTACGACCCACGCTCCTGTCTCCGGACGGCATCGAGATCCCGGCGCTGAGCGTGACCCCCGAGGTCGGGGCGGCGCTCGTTGCGGTCGGAGGAGCGGCGCCGACGGTCCGGATCCGGGTCGACGCCGTGTCCGGGTGGGCCCGTGCCGAGAGCGTGATCGCGCAGACGACCGGCGGCGATCCGCACCGGGTCGTGATGCTCGGGGCGCACCTGGACTCGGTGATGGATGGACCCGGGATCAACGACAACGGCTCCGGTGTGGCGATCGTGCTCGAGATCGCCCGATGGCTCTCGACCCGTGATGCCGAGGCCACGGTGCGGTTCGCGCTATGGGCGGGCGAGGAGGAGGGCCTGTACGGGTCGCGAGCCTACGTCGCCGGCCTGTCGGACGCGGAGACCGAGGCGATCGCGGCGTACCTCGACCTGGACATGATGGCCTCACCGAACTTCGTCCGGTATCTGATCGCCGACGCGCAGACGGACGTGGATGCCGCCGCGGGCGACGAGCGGATCCGGCGTCTGTTCTCGGCGTACTTCGACGATCGCGGGCTCGAGGTCGAACCGGTCGAGACTTACGGCGGCGCCGATCACGGCGCCTTCTCGCAGGCCGGGATCCCGGTCGGCGGGCTGTTCGCCGGGGCGCTGGAGGGGAAGACCCCCGATCAGGCCGAACTCCAGGGCGGCGTCGCGGGTGAGCCGATGGATCCCTGCTACCACCAGGCGTGCGACCGGCTCGAGAACGTGAGCGACGTCGCCATCGAGCAGTTCGCGGCCGCCTACGTCGCCGTGCTCTCGGAGCTCGCTGGCGTTGGCTGAGCGTTCGGTCCGCCCGCAGCCGAAGCGCCTCGTGTGCCCGGCGTACTCGTCCGGCGCCGTCGCCCTAGGGCCGGCCCTGTCGTCGGATGGGCCCCTCGACCCTGCCCGGCTCTGTGCGTTCCGCGGTCAGATGCGAGCAGAGGCAGCGCGCGGGATGGCCCCGGTGCGCGTCGTGCCGAGGAGGGGGTGGGACGATGCGGCGGAAGGCGTTGCTCGGCGTGGTCGCGGTCGTGTCGCTGGTGGTGGGCGGGCTTTGGACGGCGACCGCAGACACGACATCCATGAAGGACGAGGTGGCCCTCGGCAAGGCGATCTTCTTCGACGAACGGCTCTCCTTGAACGAGAACCAATCGTGCGCCACGTGCCACGGTCCGGAGGCCGGGTGGGTCGGCCCGAACGAGGCCATCAACAGGCACGGTGGGGTTTACGAGGGCTCGATCCCAGGGGCGTTCGGCGATCGGAAGCCACCATCGGCCGCGTACGCGACCCAGGCGCCGATCCTGCACATGCCGACGCCGGGATCCTTCGTGGGTGGCATGTTCTGGGACGGGCGCGCGACCGGTGAGATCCTCGGGAGCCCGACCGCCGAGCAGGCGAAAGGCCCGTTCCTCAACCCGGTCGAGCAGGCGATCCCGAACGCCGCGTGCCTCGTGTACAAGGTGGTGACCGGCCCGTACGACCCGTCGTTCCAGGACGTCTGGGGCGATGCGATCGACGCTGTCGTCTGGCCGGCCGACATGGCGACGACGTGCGACGCGGGTCCGCTGTCCGGCGATGACCAGGCGCTCATCGCGACGGCATACGACCAGATCGGCTACTCGATCGCGGCATACGAGGGCTCCCGCCAGGTCAACGCGTTCACGTCGAAGTGGGACGCTCGCAAGGCGGACCGCGCGACGTTCACGGACCTCGAGCGTCGGGGGTTCGACCTGTTCAAGCACAAGGGCAACTGTGCGAACTGCCACACCGTGTACGGGTGGAGGGCGGTGTTCACCGACTTCACGTACGACAACCTCGGGATCCCCGCCAACGCCGAGAATCCGGTCTACGCGCACAACCCGTCGTTCGTGGACCTCGGGCTCGGCGGATACCTGGCGCACCGCCCCGACTACGCGGCGTACGCCGACATGAACAACGGCAAGTTCAAGGTTCCGACCCTGCGCAACGTCGACCTGCGTCCGTATCCGGAGTCCGTGAAGGCGTTCGGGCACAACGGGTACTTCAAGTCGCTCGAGGCGATCGTCCACTTCTACAACACTCGGGACGTGCTGCCGACCTGCGACCGGGCCGCCCATCCCGGGTGGGTCGAGGGCAAGGACTGCTGGCCGGCGCCCGAGTATCCGTACAACGTGAACGACACGGAGCTCGGGAACCTCGGCCTCACCCGCCACCAGGAGAAGGCCATCGTTGCGTTCCTGAAGACGCTGTCGGACGGGTGGTTCGTGCCGTAGGGCATCCATCGGAGGGACCGGCGCGTCTCGGCTGGACACGCGCCGGCATCGCGGCGTCTCGATCGAAGGGGCGGGCGGGAGGTAGTACGCTCCGTCGCCGTGGCACTCGAGCGCGACGTCGTCATCGTCGGCGGGGGACACAACGGCCTCGCCTGTGCCGCGTACCTCGCGAGGGCCGGCCTCGACGTGCTGGTCCTCGAGCGCCGGGACGTCCTGGGCGGCGCCGCGGCGACCGAGGAGCCCTGGCCCGGCTACCGGATCTCGAGCGGCGCGTACGTCGTGTCGCTCATGCCGCCCCGGGTCGTCGACGAGCTCGAGCTGAAGCGCTTCGGCTACGAGGTATCGATCATCACGCCCGACTACTTCGTGCCGTTCCCCGACGGCACGTCGCTCACCCTGTGGGGCGATACGACGCGCGACGCCGCGAACATCGCCAGGCTCTCGAGGGGCGACGCCGAGGCCTACGTGCGGTTCGACCGGTACTTCGACCGCGTCGCGAAGCTGCTCAAGGACCTGCTGTTCGTCGTCCCGCCCGACCTGCGGCTCTCGGACCTGCCGGCGTGGGTATGGACCGCCGGGAAGATGCGCTCGTGGGCGGGCCGGGACATCGCCGAGGTCGTGCGGCTGTTCACGATGAGCGCGGCCGACTTCCTCGACGAGTGGTTCGAGGACGATCGCGTGAAGGGCGCGCTCGCGACGCAGGCCATCATCGGCGCGTGGTGCGGGCCGATGACGCCGGGCTCGGCCTACGTGCTGATGCACCATTGGATCGGCGAGATCGACGGCCACGCCGGCGCGTGGGGGTGGGTGAAGGGCGGCATGGGTGGTGTCTCGTCGGCGATCGCGCACTCGGCGCAGGCGGCCGGCGCCGAGATCCGGACCGGCGCCGAGGTGCAGCGCGTGGCGATCGCCGGAACGGGCCGGACCGTCGGCGTCGAGCTGACCGACGGCTCCCTCGTACGCGCCCGCAGGGTGGTCTCGAGCGCCCACCCGATCACGACCTACCTCGACCTGATCGGCGAGGACCGGCTGCCGGCCCAGGTCGTCCGCGACGTGAAGCGGTACCGGACGCGGAGCGGCTCGGTCAAGGTCAACGTCGCGCTCGGCGAACTCCCCACGTTCCCGAGCTGGGACCAGGATGGAGACCCGCACCGCGGGCTCGCGGCCGTCTCGCCCTCGATCGAGTACCTCGAGCGGGCGTGGGACGACGCGAAGTACGGGCGGATGTCCGAGCACCCCTACATCGAGGTGGTGTTCCCCACCGCGCACGAGCCGGAGGGCCTCGCGCCGGCGGGCAAGCACGTCATGCTCGGGTTCAGCCAGTACGGCCCGTACCAGCTCCGCGAGGGGTCATGGGACGAGGGCGGGCGCGAGGAGTACGCCCGCCGCGCCCTCGGCGCCCTCGGGACGTTCGCGCCGAACCTCGAGGCGGCCGTCGAGGAGGTCGAGGTTCTCACGCCGCGCGACATCGAGGAGCGGTTCGGGCTGATCGGCGGCAACATCATGCAGGGCGAGCTCACGCCCGATCAGATGTTCAGCCTGCGCCCGATCCCCGGCTACGGCGACTACCGCACCCCGGTTCCCGGCCTCTACCTGTGCGGCTCGGGCACACACCCCGGCGGCGGGGTCATGGGGGTGCCGGGGCGCAACGCCGCGAGGGTGATCGTGCGCGACCACCGCCGGGGCCGCATCGTCGAGCGCCCGTCCGGACCCAGGCGACGCTAGACGTCGAACAGGGAGCGGCTCCGCCACTCGCCGGGCTGCGAGAACGCGTCGTCGACTGGGAGCCGCCCGGCGGGTCGGACCCGAGTTGCGGCATCGCCTCCGAGGCGCGAGGATGCGCCGTCCGATCCGGCTGCCCGCGGTGAGGAGGGGTGATGGGGACGAAAGCCAGGATGCTGATCGCCGCCGCGAGCGTCTGTGCGCTCGTGATCGTGGTCGCGCTGTCGTCGTCGGCCTTCGGCACGACGAGGATGACGATCACGGTCGTCGAGCACGCGACGTCCGATGCGGTCGTGGACATCGGCGGCGCGGGAGACACCGAGGGCGACATCCTGTGGTTCGCGAACGACGTCTACAACGAGGCTGACGTCTCGGTCGTCGGCACGGACCAGGGGCAGTGCTTCCGGACGAGCGTCGCGAACGGCGCGTGGGAGTGCAACTGGACCACGTTCCTCGACGATGGGTCGATCACCGTCGAGGGCCCGTTCTACGATGCGGCCGACTCGGTCCTGGCGATCACCGGAGGGACGGGTGATTTCCGGCGGGCGCAGGGCCAGATGCGGTTGCACTGCTACGTGGGCGGGGACCAGGTCGGCCGCTGCCGGTTCACGTTCAAGGTCGTCCTGCCGTAGGGCGACGCGACGTCGTGACGGCGGGGGCGGTGTAGCGTCTGGGCCGTGCCCCAGCCGCTCCCCGCCGAACGACGCCGCCGCATCCTCGAGATCCTGCGCGAGCGCGGGGCGGTGCGCGCGTCAGAGCTCGTCGCCGAGCTCGGCGTGTCCGAGATCACCGTCC
>DASTHN010000102.1:0-2349 GCA_035718185.1 Actinomycetota bacterium | reverse complement strand
GGAAGGTCTCGCCAGGATGGACGATGGCCTTGTACCAGTCCCGATCCCGCACCTTCCGGCCGTTCGCGGACATGTGGGTCACCTCACCCTGGAAGCAGGTCGAGCGCGATCGGAGCGGTGGACGCCTCCGACCAACCATCGAGGGACAGTGCATGCGTGGGGCACCGCTCCACGCACAGAGCGCATCGGATGCACAGATCCTCCTGGATCACCAGAACGCTCGAGGGCGCCGGGGGATCGATGCCCTCGACCTGCTCGGCCGGCAGGATCCGGATGCAGTTCTCGGGACAGACGTCGACGCAGCCGCGGCACAGGATGCACTTCGTCTCGTCGAGCATGATGTTCAGGAAGCACTGCAGGCATCGCCCCGCCTCATGGCGGGCCTGCTCCTCGGTGTAGCCGAGCTCCACCTCGGGCGAGCCGATCCGTCGTCCCGTCGGCTCCGCCGGGACCGCCAGACGATCGCGCTCGGTGTACTTGTCCGCGTCGGGACCGCGCGTGACGGAGACGATCGGCAACATCCGACGGCCGGACAGCGACGGCCGCGGCGGCTCGGCGCCGGCGACCTGGCGATGGATCGATGCCGCGGCCCGACGGCCGTCACCGATCGCGTCGATAAGGTTCCGTGGACCGAACGCGACGTCGCCGCCCGCGTAGACCCGCTCGGCGCTCGTCGCGAGCGTCTCGGCGTCGACCGCGATCGTTCCACCTCGCCCCGTCTCGACGCCATCCGCGGGTTCCAGCCACGACAGGTCCGGGGACTGCCCGATCGCGATGATCACGGAGTCGCACGGGATCACCTGCTCGGTGCCTTCGATCGTCTTCGGGTTGAACCTGCCGTCGGGATCGAACACCGACGAGACGTCGAGCACCTCGAGACCCGTCGCACGGCCGTTGCCGACGATCGCCTTCGGGCCGAGTCGATGACGCAGCGCGATCCCCTCGACCTCCGCCTCCTCGATCTCGAACTCGTGTGCCGGCATCTCCTCACGCGTCTCGAGCGACACGACAGTGACCCGCGCCCCCATCCGGGCGGCGGTCCGGGCGACGTCGAACACGGCCGTCGCCTGGGTCCCAGCGGCATCGGCGGCCGATCGCTCCTCCACCTGCGCCGGGAGCTGGCCCTGGGCGACCTCGCGGAGTGCGGTGCGCGCCGCGTCGAGCGCGACGTTCCCCCCGCCGATCACGAGGACCTCCTCGCCGAGGTCGACCGTGTACCCGAGACTCGCGTTCAGAAGGAAATCGATCGCCTTCAGCACGCCGTCCTTGTCGTGCCCGGGGATGTTCAGGTCTCGGCCTCGGGTGGCACCGATCCCGAGGAAGACCGCCTCGAACCCATCGTCCCGTAGGGACCGGAGCGTGAAGTCGCGGCCGAGCGCCATCCGGGTCCGCAGCTCGACGCCCATCCCCAATACGGCATCGATCTCGCGCTGCAGCAGGTCGCGTCGCAAGCGGTACGGCGGGATGGATAGCACCATCTGCCCGCCAGGGCGATCGGCGGCCTCGAACACCACCGGCCGGTACCCGTACGTGGCCAGATCGTGCGCGCACGCGAGCCCGGCTGGCCCGGAGCCGATCACCGCAACACGCTCGCTCCGTGCCGGTGCCGTCGACGCGGCGCGGCGGTACACCTCGTCGCCGTGGTCGCTCTCGACGCCGAACCGCTCGCACACGTAACGCTTGAGCGCCCGGATCGCGATCGGCTCGTCGATCGAGCCTCGGCGACACGCGATCTCGCACGGAGCTGCGCACACGCGACCGCAGATCGAGGGGAAGGGGTTCGGGAGGCGCGCGATCTCGTACGCGAGACGGTCGTCGCCCGCCGCGATCGCCGACACGTACCGCCCCGCCATCGTGAGCACCGGGCACGCGCGGGTGCAGGGAACGTTGTCGTCGAACCACTCGCCACCGACCTTCCGCGCGGCGAAGGTCATGCGCTCAGCTTCCCCGGCCCTGGAGACGGACGAAGAGCACGCTGCAGCCGACCAGTCCTAGCAGCCACCACCCGACGATGATCAGGTCGCGGCCAGCGGGGGTGACCCGCGTCGCGAGGCGGTCGAGGAGCCAGTTCGGGACGAGGGCGAACGCAACGAAGACCGCTGCGAGCATCACGGCCGCACGCAGGATCGCCGCCCCCCAGCCCGGCATCTGAGCCGATCCCTCGGCAGCGGGCGCATCGGATCGGGACCGTGACATCGAGCTTCGACTGTATGCCCTTCCCGAGGGGACTGCATGCGATCCGGAGAGCGGGGTCCCACGGATACCGGTCCGTGAACAGCTGCGCGACCCGGCGAGGCCGTGAGCCGACCACTCTTGTCGGAACGTGTGAGCCGCGGCTCACCGAGCGCG
>DASTHN010000101.1:0-33109 GCA_035718185.1 Actinomycetota bacterium | reverse complement strand
GCGCCGAGCAGCCCTCGACGTAGTGCACGTACGAGCCCTCGTCGGCGATGATCAGCGTCCGCTCGAACTGGCCCATGTTCTCCGCGTTGATCCGGAAGTAGGCCTGGAGCGGGATGTCCACGTGCACGCCCGGCGGAACGTAGATGAAGGATCCGCCCGACCACACGGCCGAGTTCAGGGCTGCGAACTTGTTGTCGTTCGCCGGGATGATCGTACCGAAGTACTCCTTCACGATGTCCGGGTGGTCTCGCAGCGCGCTGTCCATGTCGCCGAACAGCACGCCCATCGACTCGAGTTCCTCGCGGATCTTGTGGTAGACGACCTCGGACTCGTACTGGGCGCTCACGCCGCCGAGGTATCTCTTCTCCGCCTCGGGGATCCCGAGCTTGTCCCACGTGCCGCGGATGTCCTCGGGCAGGTCCTCCCAGTTCTTCGCCTGCTTCTCCGTAGAGCGGATGAAATAGTAGATGTCTTGGAAGTCGATGTCGGACAGGTCCGCGCCCCACCACGGCATCGGCCGGCCCTCGAAGTGCTTCAACGCCTTCAGCCGGTACTTGCGCATCCACTCCGGCTCGGACTTCAGCGCCGAGATCTCCTCGACCACGGCCGGCGACAGGCCCTTCTTCGGCGTGAAAACGGAGTGATCCGCGTCGCTCCAGCCGAAGCGGTAGCCCTTCGAGAGCTCCTTCAGGTGTTCTTCCTGGCTGACGGCCACCGTCGCATCCTTCCCGCGATCGAAGGTTCCTCGAGTCCCAGGATAGCCCCGCGACCCATCGAAAGTCTACTTCGCAGGTCGGATTCCGCCCCTCGATCGCTCGAGCAGCGAGAGACCCCGTTGCGGCACGCGATCGGCCGGACCCCCGAACGTCCGAGGCCGGCCGCGGAGGCGTACGCGCGGAGCACGGCAGGGGCCCGGTCACCCGGGCCCCTGCAGGTGCGGCGGAGGGGGGCGGCCCTGCGCCGCGGCTCCGTTCAGCCTCGCTCGACGGGGACACCGACGAGCGAGCCGTACTCCGTCCACGAGCCGTCGTAGTTCCTCACGTTCGGGTACCCCAGGAGCTCCTGGAGCACGAACCAGGTGTGGCTCGATCGCTCTCCGATCCGGCAGTACGCGACGACCGGGCGGTCCGGGGTCACGCCCTCGGACCCGTAGAGCGCCCGGAGCTCATCGGCGCTCTTGAACGTGCCGTCGTCGTTCGCGGCCTTCACCCACGGGATGTTCACGGCCCCGGCGATGTGCCCGGGGACCTGCGACTGCTCCTGGGGCAGGTGGTCGGGCGCGAGCTTCTCTCCGCGGAACTCCTCGGGCGATCGCACGTCGACGAAGGCCGCCTCCCCGGAGACCTGGGCCAGGACGTCGTCGCGGAGCGCCCGGATCTGCGGGCGTTCCGGGCCCGCGAGCGTGATGCCGGTCGGTGGGTACGACGGCACGTCCTGCGTGAGCTCGCGACTCTCGAGCTCCCACTTCTTGCGTCCACCGTTCAGGAGCTTCACGTCCTCGAACCCGCGGAGTTCGAGCAGCCAGTAGGCGTAGGCGGCGAACCAGTTGTTGTTGCCGCCGTACAGGACCACGGTCGTCGCGGGTCCGACGCCGGCCGCCGACAGCAGCCGCTCGAACCCCTCGCGGTCGACGTAATCACGGCCCACCTCTGTATGGAGATCCGAGCTCCAGTTCCACGGGACGGCTCCCCGGATGTGCCCCTTCTCGTACGCGGTGGTGTCCTCGTCCACCTCGATCACGCGGACGTTCGGATCGTCCAGGTGCTCCTCGAGCCACTCGGTCTCGACGAGCACCTCGGGCTTCGCGTAGCCGGTCATTCGGCGATGTCCTCCTTCGCGGGTTCGGTGGGTTCGGCCTAGCGCGCGCCGTCGACGGCGCGATGCGGGCACGGCTGCATCCGACAGCACAGACGGGCGGGGATCATCTGTCCCACCACACCCCGTTCACGCGTCGGGACCACCGATTTCCGACCCTCCCGCTCGGATTTGCAGATGCATGCTGCCACCGTGCATCTGCAACGTCAAGGGGCCGAGTCAGAAGTAGCCGAGCGCGGCCTTGGCCTCCTCGGACATCATCTCCGGGCTCCACGCTGGGCGCAGGACCATCTCGGCCTGCACCGAGGTCACACCCGGGAGGCTCGCGAGGAGCGCCTGCATCTGCTGCTCGATCAGCGGGCCGATCGGGCAGCCCATCGTGGTCAACGTGTACTCGATGTGGACGTCCCCACCCTCGGTGACCTCCACGTCGTAGACGAGCCCGAGATCGACGATGTTGATCCCGAGCTCGGGGTCGTAGACGTTCTTCAGCGCGTCGTACACCTGCTCCGTGCTCGGCGCCGAGGGGGACGCCGGCGTGATCGATCCGCCGTCGCTCGGTTCGGGTGCGTCGATGTCGGTCGCGGCCTCGCCCATCGCTTCGTTCCTTCCGGGGTCTCGAACCTCTATCCTAAGGGCGGCCCGCGATTCGGTATCCATCGGAGGGAGATGACCACGATCCGCGTCCTGATCGTCGACGACCATCCTGTGACCCGGGAAGGACTCCACGCGGCGCTCGACCTCGCGAACGACGTCGTCATCGTCGGCGAGGCCGACAGCGGCGAGACCGCGATCGAGAGGGCGGGCGAGCTCACCCCGGACATCGTTTTCATGGACGTGCGCATGCCCGGCATGAACGGCATCGAGGCCACGAAGGCGATCAAGCACGCCTCCCCCGAGACCCGCGTGATCCTGTTCACGGTGGACGAGTCGCGTGCCTCGATCTCCGAGGCGATCCAGGCCGGGGTCTCGGGCTACCTGCTGAAGGACGCCGACGCCGACGAGCTGGTGAACGCCGCCAGGCTGGCGCTCGAGGGCAAGGCGGTCATCCACCCCGCGCTCACGGCCGCCTTCATCGAGGAGGTCCAGCTGGCCGAGAAGCGGATCGAGTCGCCGCCGCTTTCCAAGCGGGAGAAGGAGATCCTCCAGAAGGTCGCGTACGGCGCGACGACCAAGGAGGTCGCGCACGACCTCGGGATCAGCCCGCATACGGTCAAGACGCACCTCGAGCGGATCTTCGAGAAGCTCGGCGCGAACGACCGCGCGCAGGCGGTCGCGATCGCGATCCGCAGCGGCCTCGTCGACTAGGTCCTCACCCGTTCGGCCGACGGAACCTCAACCCGAGGGCATACGCGTTCGATACCTTCAGGAGATGTCGACCGCGATCCTGCTGTGCGACACGGCGGACGGTCTCGCGCAGCTCCAGTACGCGTTGCTGCGCTCGGGCGCCGAGCTCCAGGTGGAGGCCGTGACCGACGGGTTCCGTGCCGTCGAGGTGGCCTCTCGGATCCAACCCGCCGTGGTCGTGACCGAGATCGGGCTCGAGGGCCTCGCCGGCGCCGAGCTCGTCCGTCGCCTGCTCGCCGTGGTGCCCGAGACGCGGGTCCTGTGCTGGACCGAGGTCGCCTCTCCCGTGGCGGCCGCGGAGGTCCTCGGCGCCGGAGCCTCCGGCTATCTGCTGAAGGAGGACGGGTCCGACGCGGTGCTCCTCGCGATCAGGGCGGTGCTGCTCGGCACGGTCGCGCTCAGCCACCGCGCCGCGCGCCAGGTGGCCGAGCGCTTCGCGGCGGAGACGGCCCGGCGCCGCGAGCTCGAGGCGCGGCTGCTCGAGACCTCCGGGCGACTCGAGGAGCTCACCACCGCGAAGGCGGAGTTCCTCGCGAACGTCTCGCACGAGCTCCGGACGCCCGCGACCGTCGCGAAGGGCATCACCTACGTCCTCAAACGACGCGGGATCCCCGAGGACGAGCAGGACGAGTTCCTCGCTCAGCTGGAGGGCTCGCTCGACAAGCTCATCACGCTCGTCGACGACATGCTGACCATCGCCGACCTGGACCGCGGGGCCCTCACGCTGAACGTCGCCGAGATGGACGTCGCGCCGCTGCTCCGGCATGCGGCCGATCACCTCGACCGGCGGTACCCGAACGTCCGGATCGAGCGGGCGATCCCCGAGCCTCTCATCGCCTCGGCCGACCCGGTGCGCTTCACGGAGGTCGTCAGACAGATCCTCGACAACGCCTGCCGCTTCACCGCCGAGGGACGTCCGGTCCAGATCCGCGCGCGTTCGATGGACGAGGGCGTCGTCGTCTCGATCACCGACCGCGGCGAGGGCATGGAGCGCCGGACGCTGGCGCAGGCCTTCGACGAGCCCTTCACGGCGGGCGAGGAGATCCTGCGCAAGGAGCGCGCCGGCGCGGGCGTCGGGCTGCACATGGCCCGGCAGCTGGTCGTGCAGCACGGCGGGATCCTGTGGGCCGACCCGCTCCCGGCCGGCGGCACCCGTGTCTCGTTCTGTCTGCCCCATCACGTGGGCGAGCGCGTGACGGCGCAGCCGGACCTCGGTCTCGAGGCGCCGGGCGACCAGGCGACGCCGGACAACGTCGTGCCCTTCGTTCACCCCGCCGCCGAGGCCGCGAGCTCCTCGTAGCTCGCCGCCACCCGAGCGAGGCTCCGGAGCGCACCCCAGAGCTCGGTGGCCTCGCCGCCGGTGAAGTCGCGCTCGGCGATCGGCACCTGCTCGAGGAGCACCGTCGGGACCCCGCCCCTCGCGACATCGAGCGCGAGGCGCAGGTTCTCGACGTTCCCGGGACCGAACGGCGCGTCGCACACCACCAGCAGGTCCGCCGCCTCCATGAGCGCCCGGCACGCCCGAACGCTCTCGGGGTCGATCGTCGAGAACGGTGGGACGCTCACCCGAACGAGGTTCAGGCGCTCGGCCGCGGCCTGATCGGTGTCGCTCGCGTGGAGGATACCCACGCTGACCTCGTAGCCCGCCTCGGTGAGGCGGCGGAACAGCGGCGCGCCCCTGCCGGCGCCCCCCACGACGTGCGCACGGCGCCCGAGCGCCGGTCCGACGGCGCGCGGAGCGCCGAGCCGAACCGACGGACGCCCGGTCGCGTCGTCGACGACCACGTCGGCGTCGACGCCGTAGACCTCGCGCAGCAGGCCGTGGGTGAGGACCGCTGCCGGGTCGCCCTCCGCAACCACGGCCCCGCGATCGAGCACGACCATCCGATCGCAGGCGATCGAGGCGACGTTCAGGTCGTGGAGGATGGCCAGCACGGCGGTCCCGTCACGCTCGGCCAGCCCGCGTACGATCGCGAGGACGTCGACGACGTGCCGCACGTCGAGGTGGCTGGTGGGCTCGTCCAGCAGGAGCACGGGCGCGTCCTGGGCCAGGGCCTGCGCCAGGATCACGCGCTGGCGCTCGCCGCCCGAGAGCTCCTCGAGCGGCCGGTCCGCCAGGTGCTGCACCGAGGCCGCGACCATCGCCGCCCGGGCGCGAGCCCAGTCCTCCGGCGACCCGCCGCCCCACGCCGAGCCGTACGGCGTCCGGCCCATGAACACCATCTCGAGCGCGGTGAACGAGAAGGCCGGCAGCACGTCCTGCGGGACGACGGCGACCAGGCGGGCGAGCTCGCGTCCGGGGATCTCGTACGGGTCGCGTCCGACGACGCGCACGGCGCCGGTCTTCGGGCGAAGCGTCCGCGAGACGACCCGGACGACCGTCGTCTTGCCAGAGCCGTTCGGACCCACGAGCCCGACCACCTCACCCGGCCGGACGTGGAGGGAGACCTCGCGCAGCGCCGGCGGGGCGGCGCCGTACCCCGCGGTGATGCCATCGAGCACGAGCCGTGGCTCAGGCGGGGGCACCGGCACCCCTCCGTTCCCGGCGGAGCAGCAGGAGGAAGAACGGCCCACCGACGAGGGCGGTCACGGCGCCGAGCGGGAGCTCCTGCGGCGCGAGCGCCACCCGCGCCACCAGGTCGGCGAGCACGAGGAACATCGGGCCGGCGAGCAGCACGGCGGGCAGCAGGCGGCGGTGGTCGGCGCCGACCACCAGCCGCAGCAGGTGCGGGGTCATGAGTCCGACGAACCCGATCACCCCGCTGACCGACACCGCAGCCCCCGCCAGGAGCGCGCCGAGCGCCACCACCCGCCACTTGAACCGGTCGACGTCGACGCCGAGCTGCGCCGCCCGCTCTTCGCCGAGCGCGACGATGTTCAGGTCGCGGATCAGCACGAGCGAGCCGAGGACCCCCATCGCCACGAGTGGAGCCACGACCTCGACGGCGGTCCATCCCCGTGCCGAGAGACCACCGAGGAGCCAGAAGTAGATGCTGCGGATCTCCTCGCCGGCGAACGACATCACCAGGGACATCACCGCGGAGATCACGGCCGCCACGGCGATGCCGGCGAGCAGCAGGGTCGCGACATGGACCGCGGGCCCCACCCTCGCGAGCCGGTAGACGAAGAACGCCGTGAGCATCCCTCCGACGAACGCGGCGAGCGAGACCCCGAGACCGCCGAGCAGCGCGCCCCCGCCGAGCACGATGACGGCGATCGCCCCGAGCGCCGCGCCGCTCGACACACCGATGATCGCGGGATCGGCGAGCGGGTTGCGGAACAACCCCTGGAACAGCGTCCCGCTCGTGGCGAGCGCCAGCCCCACCACCACCGCGAGCGCGACCCGGGGCACGCGGAGCTGGAAGAGGATCACCTCGGTCGAGCGCGGGACGTCGGGACGGTCGACGAGACCCAGCTTCCACGCGACGAGCTCCAGCGCGGACCCGGGCGAGATGCGCACCGCCCCGATCCCCACCGCGAGCAGCACCGACGCCGCCAGCCCGAGCGCGAGCAGCGCAAGCACGAGACGGTAGCGTCCGCCCCACACCCGCACGTCAGTCCCCGGAGGCGTGCAGGGCGGCGGCGAGCTGCTCGAGACCGTCGATGACCCGCGGGCCGGGCCGCGTCACGAGGTCCCCGTCGACGAGGGCGATCGAGCCGGACGCCACGGCGGGGATCGCATCGAAGCCTGGGCGCTCCGCGATCTTGGACGTGCTCTTCGCCGACTCGGGGGTCGCCAGGTAGACGTCTGGACCCTCGGCGACGAGGTCCTCCACCGACCACTCGGGGTAGTCGCTCGTGGCGTCGGCCGTGACCGGGTCGCACCCGGCCCGCTCGAGCAGGTCGAAGAGGAACGTGTCCGGGCCGACCGTGGTGAGCGGCGGGTAGTAGACCTCGAAGAAGCAACTCACCGGCTCGGCGGTCTGCGCCTCGACGGCGTCCGCTCGCGCGGCCATGTCCTCGACGAGTGTCTCCGCCGCGTCGCCCGTGCCCGTCAGCTCGCCCATGGTCCGGATGTCGTCGAGCAGATCGTCGAAGTCGACGGCGTCGAGCGTCACGACCGGCACGTCGAGATCACGGAGCTCCGCCTTCCACGCGTCTCCGCCGCTGATCGCGAGGAACAGATCCGGGGCCAGCGCGAGGACGCGCTCGATGTTGGGATCGACCCCGAACTCCCCCCCGCCGCCCACCTGCTCGATGCCCTTGGCCTCCGCGGGGTAGTCGTCGAACGGTCCCGAGACGCCGACGATCCGATCACCCGCCCCCAGCGCGAAGAGGGTCTCGGTCATCGAGGGGGCGAACGTCACGATCCGCTGCGGCTCCGCCTCGATCGTGACCTCGACGCCGTCGTCGTCGACGAGCATGAGCGGGAACGTGGCCCGGGCGGTGGACGTCGGAGAGGGCGAGACCTCGTTCGCGGGTGTCTCGGAACCCCCGGCGCACGCGGGGCCGAGCAGCACCAGGACCAGGAAGGCCGGGACGATCGGGGTGGACCACGACCGGGAAGGTCGCATACGCGTCTCCTTTCGTGCGAAGGACGACCCGTGCGTTCCCCCGGGGCAGGTCTCCTGGCTCCCGGATCCACGCTCCCCCGACCCTTCCCGGGATCGCTCCCAGTGGCTCCGTCGGGTTCACTCCCCGGTCACAGTGGCGCGACCGCGCCGGTCTTCCACCGGCTTCCCTGTTCGCGGGGTCGGGATCCGCCCGCCCCGCTCCCGACCCGGCCGGCTGCCGCCGGCCTGGTCACCTCGAGGGCACGAACCTCTGCAGTTGTCGATCGGATGCTACCGCGCACGACGCGGACGCGGGGACCCTCCGAGGGCTGGCCGCTGCCACGCGGGGGCACTATGCTCGACCCGAGGTCGCCGGGTGCACAGGGTCGTTGGGTGCGTCGTGCTTGCCCTGGTCGCCGCCGGGTGTCACGCGGCGGCCCTGCCCGTCCCGCCGCCCCCCGGCGCGCAGGCGCCCGAGATCCACGAGTCACCGAGCCCCTTCCGATCGGTCACCGTGGGGGACGTCCGGACCGTGATCCCCGACGAGTGGCGCCCGATCCAGGCGTTCGGCCAGGACGATCCGCGCGAGGGCATCGTGGCGCGACCGCGGCCGGGCGCGTGGGAGGACGGTCGGATCCGCGAGGGCATGGCCGCGCTGTGGGTTGACGGCGCCAAGGTCGGCGTGCCCTCGGACTACTACTACCTGGCGGCGACGAGCCATGCGCTCGACCTCACGCGTTCCCGAAACTGCCGCGTCACCCGTGAGACCGTGATCGTCGACCACGTTCCCTCGTACGTGGCGGGCGACGCCGATTCGCCGGGCGACTACATCGCGCGGGGGCACGGCACCTGCCAGGTCGACGACGTGCCCACGCGATGGGCCTACTTCGTCGCTGCGCCCGGATACGGCCCGGCCCGGCAGGTCGGCATCCCGAGCTCGGGCCTCTACGTGGTCGTCGCGGTGATGCCCGACGGGCCGAGGACGCCCGACGTGCTCAACAAGGTCCTGTTCAGGACGGAGTTCGCCGGCGCGACGATCCAGGACTTCATCGCCGCCGCCCGTCCGACCTGAGGCTCAGCGAGGGTTCCGGTCGACGAACGGCGGTCGGGTGACCCTCGCGGACGCCGGACGTCCGCGGATATCGATCGTCACGGCCGCTCCGGGCTCGAACCGCCCGCTGGGGGCCAGGTACGCCATGGCGATCCCCGTTCCGATGGTCGGCGAGAAGGTTCCGCTCGTGACGCTCCCGACGACCTCGTCCCCCGCCCGGACCTCTTGATGCGGACGTGGGATGTGGCGGCGCCCCTCGGTGACCAGGCCGCGGAGCCTGGACGGAACCCCCTCCTCGCGCTGGCGAAGCAGCGTGTCCCGTCCCGGGAGATCGTCCTTGTCGAGCGCGACCGCCCACCCGACGCCGGCTTCGAGCGGGGTCCGGTCGGGGAGCAGGTCCTGCCCGTACAGCGGGTAGCCCATCTCCAGGCGAAGCACGTCGCGGGCCCCCAGCCCGCAGGGCTCGATCCCGAAGGCGGCCCCGGCGTCGGCAAGCTCGTCCCAGAGCGCCGCGGCGATCTCGGGCGGACCGAACAGCTCGTACCCGAGCTCGCCGGTGTACCCGGAGCGCGTCAGCACGATCGGCACCCCGTCGAACGACGCCTCGACGCCACCCATGAACTCTAGGTCGGCCGCCTCCGGGAACCGGGTGCCGACGGTCTCGAGGGCGCGAGGGCCCTGGACTCCGAGGAAGTACCACGCCGGGTGCGACTGGACGGCCTCCGCACCGGCCACCTCCGACAGCCGGGCCACCACGCGGTCGGTGTTCGACGCGTTCGGGACGACGAACCAGCGCTCCTCGGTCAGGCGGTAGACGATGAGGTCCTCGTCCACGCCGCCGTGGTGGTTGAGGACCAGGTTGTACTGGGCGCGTCCGATCTCCACCTTCGCGAGGTCGTTCGAGAGCGTCCGCTGCAGCGCCGACAGCCCTCCGGCACCGCGCACGTCCACCTTGCCGAGGTGCGAGAGGTCGAAGAGCCCGACGCGCTCCCGGACCGCGCGGTGCTCGGCGAGCACACCCTCGTACTCGATCGGCATGAGCCAGCCGCCGAACGGCCCGAGCTTCGCGCCGAGCTCCTTGTGCACCCGCTCGAGCGGGCTGTGTCGGAGCGCGTCGACCATCGGGCCCCATCCTACGTTGACCACCGGGGCGGTAGCATGGTCGGTCGATGGGGGACGCGTACGACGTACTCGTGATCGGCGGAGGCACGGGAGGCTACTCCTGCGCGCTCCGCCTGGCACAGCTGGGCAAGCGCGTCGGGCTCATCGAGCGAGACGACCGGATCGGCGGCACCTGTCTGCTTCGCGGGTGCATCCCGACGAAGGCGCTGCTGCAGTCGGCCGCCGTCATGGACAGCGTGCAGCGCTCCGAGGAATGGGGCGTGAAGGCGACGGGCGAGCCGGATTGGCCGCAGATCCGCGCGTTCGAGGACCGCATCGTCGACAAGCTGGTCAAGGGCGTCACCGGGCTCCTAAAGGGCCGAAGGGTCGACGTGATCCAGGGCACCGCGAAGCTCCTGCCCGGGCCGGCGGTCGAGGTCGACGGGCGCAGGGTCGAGGCCGCGGACGTGGTCCTCGCGACCGGGTCCCAGCCCAAGCTGCTGCCGGGCCTCCAGGTCGGAGAGCGGATCCTCACGTCGGACCAGGCCCTGTGGCAGCCGGCGCCCGCGTCGGCCGTGATCATCGGAGCCGGCGCGATCGGCCTGGAGTTCGCCAGCTTCTACCGTTCGTTCGGCGCCGAGGTGACCGTCCTCGAGATGCTCCCGACGCTCGCCCCGCTCGAGGACGCCGACGTCTCGAAGGAGATCGCCCGCGCCTTCCGAAGGCGCGGGATCGCGGGCGTTCCGGGTGCCTCGGTCAACGAGGTGCGCGACACGGGCTCCGGCGTCCGGATCGCCTACGAGGCGAAGGGGAAGGCGGCGACGGTCGAGGCGGAGGTCTGCCTCGTGGCCGTCGGCCGCGGCCCGGTGACCGACGGGCTCGAGCTCGAGGGGGCGGGCGTCGAGCTCGACCGCGGCTTCGTGAAGGTGGACGCCCAGCTGCAGACCAGCGCGCCGCACGTCTGGGCGGTCGGCGACGTGGCGGCCACGCCTCTGCAGCTCGCGCACGTCGCCTTCACGGAGGGCTACGCCGTCGCCGAGCGGATCGCCGGCATCGACGTGCCCGAGATCGAATACACGGGGATCCCGCGCGTCACGTACTGCACGCCCGAGATCGCCTCGGTCGGCCTCACCGAGGCGCAGGCCGTCGATCGGGGTCACGAGGTCGATGTCGAGGTCTTCAACTTCCAGGGCGTGGGCAAGGCGAACATCGTCGGCGAGGGCGGCATCGTGAAGATCGTCGCCGGCAAGGGCGGCGGTCCGGTGCTCGGCGTCCACATGGTCGGCCCGCACGTCACCGACCTGGTCGCCGAGACCATGTTGATCGTGAACTGGGAGGCGGCGCCCGCCGAGGTCGCGGCGCTCATCCACCCCCACCCCAGCCTGTCCGAGGCCATCGGCGAGGCGCACCTGGCGCTCGTCGGCAAACCGCTGCACGGAGCGTAGGAGACGCGGTGGCGACGAAGATCGACGAGATGGCCATGACTGCCGAGCGTGATTGGCGCGCGGGCCTTTCCGACGATCAGCTCCGCGACGTCCTGCACATGCTGAAGCTGTGCCGGTACTTCGACGAGCGCATGGAGGCCCTGTACCGGCAGGGGCGGCTCCCCGGCGCGATCTACTCGGGGCGCGGGCAGGAGGGCACCCACGTCGGGGTCGCGTACGCCCTGCGCGAGGACGACTCGCTGTTCCCGACGCACCGCGACCTGTCGGCGCAGCTGACGAAGGGCCTGGACCTGAAGCGCGTGATGGCGCAGTTCTGGGGGCGGATCGACGGGTACACGCGCGGACGCGACGGCAACAGCCACATCGGTGACTGGGACGGCCATCGGACCTGGACGGTGATGTCCCACCTGCCGATCGCCTACCCCGTCGCGTGTGGCGCGGCGTTGGCGTACAAGCGGCGCGGCGACCCGCGGGTCGCGATGGCGATCTGCGGCGACGGTGCGACCTCGAACGGCCGGTGGCACGAGGCGCTGAACACGTCGGCCGTGTTCCAGCTGCCGGTCGTGTGGATCGTGAACAACAACCAGTACGCCTACTCCACGCCGAACGAGCTCGAGATGCCCACGCCTACGATCGCCGAGCGCGCCGACGCGTACGGCATGCCGGGCGTCCGCGTCGAGGGCCAGGACGTGCTCGAGGTCTATCGCGTCGCCCGCGAGGCGGTGGAGCGGGCCCGCGAGGGCCTCGGCCCGACCCTGATCGAGTCGGTCAGCCTGCGGTGGCGCGGTCACGCCGGCCACGATCCGGCGAAGTACGTGCCGAAGGCGCTGCTCGACGAGTACATGGAGACGAAGGACCCGGTCCGCCGGTTCCAGGAGCTGCTGCTCGCGCACGAGGTGGTCGACGACGCCGCGGTCGCCGAGATCGACGAGCGCATCAAGGAGGAGTTCCAGGAGGGATACGCGTACGCGCAGGCCTCGCCCTTCCCGGTGCCCGAGGAGGCCACGATGGGCCTCTGGGTCGAGGACGGGTACTGGCGGCGCGAGCCCTCGCGCGAGGGCGGGACGGAGGCCTGATGGCGACGACGACGCTCGAGGCGGGCGCGGCGGGCCACGGCGCGGAGCCGCGCGGCAAGCGCACGGACGCCGGGGAGGCCACGTACCTCATCGCGATCGCCGAGGCCCTCTGGGAGGAGATGGAGCGCGACGAGCGCGTGTTCCTCCTCGGCGAGGACATCGGGGTCTACGGGGGTGCCTTCAAGGTCACCGAGGGCTTCATCGAGCGGTTCGGCCCCGAGCGCGTCATGGACACCCCGATCGCGGAGGAGACGATCGTCGGCATGGCGCTCGGCGCGGCGATGGAGGGGTTCCGTCCGATCGCCGAGTTCCAGTACGCCGACTTCATGTCGAGCGGGTTCGACGAGATCACGACGGCGCTCGCCCGGTACCACTACCGCAGCGGCGTCCCCGCGCCGGTGGTCCTGCGCGCACCGTCGGGCGGCGGGGTGCGCGCGAGCAGCTTCCACTCGTTCAACCCGGAGCCGTGGTTCGCGCACACGCCCGGGCTCAAGGTGATCTGCCCGGCCTTCCCCGGGGACGCGAAGGGTCTGCTCAAGTCCGCGATCCGGGACGACAACCCCGTCGTGTTCCTCGAGCACAAGTGGATCTACCGGCGGGTGAAGGAGGTCGTGTCCGAGGATCCCGACTTCCTCGTCCCGATCGGGGAGGCGAACGTGCTGCGCCCGGGCACCGATGTCTCCATCGTGACGTACGGGATGATGGCCCACCAGGCGCTCGAGGCCGCCGAGGAGCTGGCCCAGCGCGGGGTCTCGGCCGAGATCGTGGATCTGCGCACGATCCAGCCGCTCGACACGCAGACCGTGCTCGAGTCGGTCGAGAAGACGAGCCGGGCGCTCGTCCTGTACGAGAGCCACCGGTTCCTCGGCGTGGGTGCCGAGGTGGCTTCGGTGATCGCCGAGGAGGCGTTCGAACACCTCGACGCTCCGGTCGCGCGGCTCGCGCCGCCGAACGTGCCCGTGCCGTTCTCCCCGACGCTCGAGGACGCGTACCTGCCCCAGGTGTCGGATATCGCCGCCGCCGTCGACGAGCTCATCGCGTGGTGATCGGGAGGGCCTGATGACGTCCGTGAAGATGCCTCAACTCGGCGAGACCGTCGTCGAGGGCACGATCCTGAAGTGGCTCAAGGCCGAGGGCGATCCCGTCGAGCTCGACGAGCCCCTGTTCGAGATCTCGACCGACAAGGTCGACACGGAGGTCCCCAGCGTGGCCTCGGGGACGCTGACGAAGATCATCGTTCCGGAGGGCACGACGGTTTCGGTGGGAACCGAACTCGCGGTGATCGAGGGGGATGGCGCCGAGGCGGGGACTGCGGAGCCTTCCTCGCAGCCCGCTGCGGCACCGGCCGAGGCCGCTCCGGCGGGGACCGCTCCGGACGGGAGCTCAGGAGGCTCCTCCGCTCCGGCCCCGGCTCCCACGACGGTCGCCCCGACGCCGGCGCCCATGACGACCGCCGCGCAGGCGGCGCCGCTGCCGGATCGAGGGCCTCGGTCGCAGATCCTGTCGCCGCTCGTGCGGCGACTCGCATCCGAGCACGGCGTCGATCTGTCCACGGTCCAGGGAACGGGGACCGGGGGGCGGATCACGAAGAACGACGTGCTCGCGGCGGCCGCTGCGGGTCCCGCTCCGGCTGCCGGGACCGCCCCGGGGGCTGTCGCTGGGGCGCCGGCCGCGTTCCAGGGGGCGCCGGTGCCGGCGCCGGCCGGGGTCGCGGGCGGCGAGGAGGTCGTGCCGGTCCCCCGCGTGCGGGCGCTGATCGCCGAGCACATGAAGCGGTCGCTCGAGATCTCGGCGCGCGCGTGGAACGCGGTCGAGGTCAACATGGAGAACGTGGCCCGCCTCCGCGAGCGGAAGAAGGAGGCGTTCAAGGCCCGCGAGGGGTTCGGCCTCACCTACATGCCGTTCGTCACCCGCGCCGTCACCGAGGCGCTGCTCGCGTACCCGATGGTGAACTCGGAGCTGCGGGGCGACCAGATCGTCGTGAAGCACTACGTGAACATGGGCATCGCGGTGAGCTACGACGAGGGCCTCATCGTCCCCGTGCTGAAGGGCGCGGACACGATGAACCTGCTCGGCATGGCCCGCGGGATCAACGACCTCGCCACGCGTGCGCGCGCGAAGGCGCTCAAGCCCGACGAGATCCACGGCGGCACGTTCACGATCACGAACCCGGGACCGTTCGGCTCGCTCATCAGCGTGCCGATCATCAACCAGCCCGAGAGCGCGATCCTGGGTTTCGACACGGTCGAGAAGCGACCGGTCGTGATCGACGACGCGATCGCGATCCGCCATATGGTCTACCTGTCGCTGTCGTGGGACCACCGCCTGATCGACGGCGCCCTCGCGTCGCAGTTCCTGTCGCGGGTGAAGCAGAACCTCGAGACGTGGGACTTCGCCGAGGACCTGGCGCTCTGACCGATATGCGCTCCGGGCTGCTCATCCGGCCCGCCGGGACGATCCCGTACGCGGACGCGAACGCCCGGATGCACGAGCTGGCGGAGGCGCGTCTTCGCGGGGAGGGGCAGGACACGCTGATCCTGCTCGAGCACCCGCCCGTGTACACCGCGGGACGGACGTCGAAGGACGAAGACGTCGTCTGGACGGAGGAACGGATGCGCGCCGCGGGGGCGGAGCTCCACTTCATCGACCGAGGGGGCTCGCTCACCTTCCACGGTCCGGGACAGCTCGTCGGCTATCCGATCGTCGACCTGGGCTCGCGGCCCGAGGCGCTCGCGCACGTGCGGAAGCTCGAGGAGGTCGTGATCCGCTCTGCCGAAGAGATCGGGGTCTCGCTGCACCGCAGCGATGTGCAGACCGGCGTCTGGTCCGGCGACCGCAAGGTCTGCGCGATCGGCGTCCGGCTGATGCGGATGCGCGTGTCCCTGCATGGGTTCGCGCTGAACTGCACCACCGACCTGACCTGGTTCGACGCGATCGTCCCGTGTGGCCTTGGCCACACGGGGGTGACCTCGCTGTCCGAGCTCGCCGGGCGCGACGTCACCGTGGACGAGATGGCCCCGATCGTCGCCCGCAGGTTCGGAGAGGTCTTCGACCTCCGGTTCGAGCGGGAGGAGCGAGCATGGCCGAGCGGGACGCCCGCGCCGGCGGCGGCGAGCTGATCCCTCGAGCCGGCATCCACGAGGCCGCCGCCCGTGGGTACGAGGCCGGGGTGGAGCACTACCGGCGCGGCCGCCCGACGTATCCGGACGACGCCGTCAGCTACCTCATGCAGCAGCTGCACATCGGTCCTGCGTCGACCGTGCTCGAGCTCGGGGCGGGGACCGGCCGGTTCACCGAGCTCATGGTCCACACCGGGGCGACGATCACCGCGATCGAGCCGGTCGCGGCGATGCGCGAGGCCTTGGAGAGCGCCTGCCCGACCGTCACGGCCCTCGACGGGACCGCCGAGGAGATCCCGATCCCCGACGGGTCCGTCGATGCCGTGGTCGCCGCGCAGGCGTTCCACTGGTTCGACGGCGACCGCGCGCTCCCCGAGATCCACCGCGTCCTGCGATCGGCCGGGCGATTGGGGCTGATCTGGAACGTCCGCGACGAGACGAGCGACTGGTCCGAGCGTCTCACGGCGATCTTCGATCGCGTGGCCGGCGCGGACGCGCCCCGGTACCGGGACCGAGCGTGGAGGCGCGCGTTCGAACGGACCGAGCTGTTCGGGCCGCTGCACCGTTCGCTCGCATGGCACGCGCATGCCGTCACGCGGGAGGGGTTCCTCGACCGCGTGCTCAGCGTGAGCTACGTCGCCAGCACCTCCCCCGAGCAGCGAGCGCAGGTGCTCGAGGACGTGAACCGGCTCCTCGACTCGGATCCCGAGCTCGCCGGCAGGGACGAGATCCTCATGCCGTACCGCACCGACGTCTTCTGGTGCGAGCGCCGCTGAGCTACGCGTCGGCGACGAGCGCGTACCGAGGACGGCGCTCGAGCCGGCCCAGGGGCCATGGCTCGTGGAGCTCGGCGGCCCACTCGACGTCGCGCAGGCGCTTGATCCGCACGGCCCGCCAGCCGCCCCGGTAGACCGCCTCGACCATCGGCAGGGGGGTCGACCTCCCCGCGAGCGGGAGTTCGCGCAGGACCTCGTCGGGGTACGGGGCGTGGTGGTCGTCCGGGATCCGCAGGAGTGCGCGCAGGCGCTCGGCCACGAGATCCTTCGCACGGCTGAGCGGATCGCGTTGTCCCCAGACGCCCTCGAACAGGACGAGTCGACCGCCCGGGCTCATGACCTCGCGCCAGGCACGCAGGGCGCCCTCGGGGTCCGGCATCGTCCACAGGACGTGGCGCTCGATCACGGCGTCGAACGGGCCGGATGGGGGCTCGGCTCCGGAGCCCACGACGAACGCGAGCTCGAGGCCGCGCTCGGCCGCCTTCCGCCTGGCGACCGCGAGCATGCCCTCGGACAGGTCGAGGGCGGTCACGCGGTGCCCGAGCTCGGCCGCGAGCAGGGACAGCGCGCCCGTGCCGGTCCCCACGTCGAGCACGTTGGCCGCGGGCGCGGGCAGCGCCTCACGGAGCGCCTGTCGCCACGCCGCGGCCTCGAGCGGGTCGCTGATCGCGTGCGACTTCGCCTCGTCGTACGTGTGCGAGTCGCGATCCCACCAGTCGCGGATCGTGTCGTGGACGTCGGCCATCGCTCCGACCTCCTTCCGTGTCGTCAGAACAGCGCGTTCGCCATCCTGCGCCGGTACTCGGGGACGAGTTCGTCCTCCTCCCCGAGCACCGCGAAGACCTCGAGCATCGCCTGGCGCGCGTCCGGGTCGTCGCCGAGCGAGCCCACCATGCCGTCGAGCGCCTCCCGCCACCTCCCCTGCGCCGCGAGCCGCTTCGCCGAGGCGAGCGTGCCGGGTTCGGAGACGGCCGCCCACGACGCGACCTCGAGCTCCGCGAGGAGGCGCTCGGCCTCGGGGTCCGGGAGCAGCGGCATGAGCGTCTGGCGCGCCTCGGTCGCGGCGCCGTGCTGCGCGAGGATCCGACCGAGGCCGAGCCGCGCCGCGCGGTTGTTCTCGTCCGCCTCGAGCGCCTCCCGGTACTTCGCCTCGGCGTCGTCCAGATCCCCCACGGCCTCCTCCTCGAGCGCCGCCTGTGCGTCGCGATCGGCCTCCGTCGGCAGGAGCCGGTCGACGAACTCGTTCACCGCGGGCTCGGGGTACGCGCCGATGAACATGTCCACCGCGGCACCGTCGCGGAACCCGACCACCGTCGGGATGCCCTGCGACTTCACCGCCTGGAGCAGCGCCTGTCCCACGCCCTGCGAGTCCACGTCGACCTTCGCGACCAGGAACGCGCCCTTGCGCTCCTCCGCGACCTTCTCGAGGATCGGGCCGAGCACCCGGCACGGACCGCACCAGGCCGCCCACAGGTCCACCACGACCGGGCGCTCCTTCGACCCCTCGATCACCACCTGCTCGAAGTTCTCGTCCGTGACCTCGACCACGTTCGTCGTCACCACCGCGTCCATCCTTCCCGCCTTTCTCCTCAGGCTACCTTCGCCCGGCGCAAGAGCAGGGCGTTCAGCGCCACCAACAGGCTCGACCCGCTCATCGCGAGCGCCGCGATCTCGGGCCGGAGCGTGAGGCCGGCCCACGCGAACGCGCCGGCCGCGATCGGCAGGGCGAACGCGTTGTACCCGACCGCCCAGCCGAGGTTCTGTCGCATCTTCCGCACTGTCGCGCGAGACAGGCTCATCGCCGTCGCGACGTCCGCGGGGTCCGCGCGCATCAACACGACGTCTGCCGTCTCCATCGCGACGTCGGTGCCCGTGCCGATCGCGACCCCGACGTCGGCCCGCGCGAGCGCCGGCGCGTCGTTCACGCCGTCACCGACCATGCCGACCGTTCGACCCTCGGTCTGCAGGGCGGAGACCTGCCGCTCCTTGTCCTCGGGCCGGACCTCGGCCAACACGCGCGAGATGCCGAGCTCGCCGGCCACCCGCTCCGCGGTGGCGCGGTTGTCGCCCGTGAGCATGATGACCTCCACGCCCTCGGATCCGAGCCGCTGGACGGCGTCCCTCGCCGTGGGGCGCACACCGTCCGCAAGGGCGATCACACCGGCGGCATGGCCGTCGACGGCGACGTACGCGACCGTGCGGCCGGCCCCCTGGAGCTCGGCGCCGATCGCGGCGATCCCGTCGACCCCGACGCCCTCCCGCTCGAGCAGGCGCCGACTGCCGACGGCGACCCGCCGGTCGGCGACCTCGCCGATGGCGCCGGCGCCGGCGACGGCGTGGAAGCCGCTCGCGCGCGGAACGTCGAGGCCCCGGGCGTCGGCGGCCCGCACGATCGCCTCGGCGAGCGGGTGCTCGCTCTCGCGCTCGACCGCAGCGGCCAGGCGGAGCACCTCGGCCTCGCCGAGCCCGTCCGCCCGCACGGCGTCCACGGCGGGCTCCCCCATCGTCAGGGTCCCGGTCTTGTCGAAGACCACGGTCGTGAGCGACGAGGCCTGCTCGAGGGCGCCGGCGTCCTTGAACAGGATCCCGCGCCGGGCGCCCAAGCCCGTGCCCACCATGATCGCGGTCGGCGTGGCGAGGCCGAGCGCGTCGGGACACGCGATGACCACGACCGTGATCGCGAACAGCAGCGCCGTCTCGAGCGAGGACCCGACCACCCAGAACCACGCGGCGAACGTCAGCAGCCCCCCGCCGAGCGCGACGAGCACCAGCCAGAACGCCGCCCGGTCCGCGAGCCGCTGGGCCGGCGCCTTCGAGTTCTGCGCAGCCTGCACGAGCGCGACGATCTGCGCGAGCGCCGTGTCCGAGCCGACCTTCGCGGCCCGCGCACGCAGCGAGCCCTCCCCGTTGATCGTGGCCCCGATCAGGCTGTCCCCCGGCCGCTTCGTCACGGGCAGGCTCTCGCCGGTGATCATCGACTCGTCGACGCTGGAGGTCCCCTCCTCGACGAGCGCGTCGGCGGGCACCTTCGAGCCGGGACGCACGAGCAGGAGGTCGCCGACCTCCACCTCGGCCGTCGGGATCTCGACCGGCTCGTCGTCGCGGAGCACGACCGCCAGCGGCGGCGCCAGGTCCAGGAGGGCCCGCACGGCATCCGACGCTCCGGTGCGCGCCCGCATCTCCATCCAGTGTCCGAACAGCACGAACGCCGCGAGCAGCGCGATCGCCTCGAAGAAGTGCTCACCCTCCAGGCCGAGCACCACCGCGACCGAGTACACCCACCCGATGCCGATCGAGGTGGCGACGAGGACCATCATGTCGAGGTTCCGGTTCCGCAGCGCCGCGATCGCGCCGCGGAAGAACAGCATCGAGCTGTAGAACACCACCGGGAGCGAGAGCAGGAGCGACAGCACGTCCGTCCGCATCCCGAACGGCGCCGCGAGCTCCAGGCCGAAGACCTCCACCGCGATCGGCGAGTACAGGAAGATCGGCACGGCGAAGACGATCGCGACGATGAACCGACGGCGCATGTCGCGCGTCATGTCGGCCATCGACATGCCGGCGTGTCCACCGTGGCCTGTGTGGGCCTCGGCCGCCCGCCGCGCCGCAGCGCGAGTCGCGTGGTCGTCCGCGGGCACCGCCATGCGATGACGCGCGTGCTCGTCCGGGACCGGGGCGCCGTGCTCCGGGTGGGCGGCCGGCGGCGGTTCCTCCGGGTCGCAGACATGCCCTGGCACCGACCGCCCCGCGCAGTGGTACCCGCACTCGTCGACCCAGCGCTCGAGCTTCTCGAGCGTCGTCAGCTGCGGGTCGTAGCGGACCGTCGCCGTCTGGTTCAGCGCGTTCGCCTCGACTCGCTGGACGCCGGGGCGGGCCGCGAGCCGGCGCTCGACCCCGCGCGCCGACATCGCATAGAACATGCCGCCGACGTGCAGCACGGCCTCGGCGGGAGCGCCGGTGGCGGTCGTGTGACCGCCGTGGCCGCCGCCGTGCGCTCCCCCGTGCATCGAGTGGTCCATCGGTCGGCCTAGCCTCGGAACCGCCGCAGCCGGAGCGAGTTCGCGAGCACCGACACCGACGACATCGCCATCGCGCCGCCGGCGATGATCGGGTTCAGGAGGCCGAGCGCCGCCAATGGGATCGCCGCCACGTTGTATCCGAACGCCCAGAACAGGTTCTCGACGATGGTGCGGAACGTGCGCCGCGAGAGCCGGATCGCCGCGACGACGCCCTCGAGCTCCCCGCGCATCAACGTGAGGTCGCTCGCCTCGATCGCGACGTCCGTCCCGGTTCCGATCGCGATGCCGACGTCCGCCTGCGCGAGGGCCGGACCGTCGTTGATGCCGTCGCCGACCATCGCGACGACCCTGCCGTCGGCCTGCAGTCGGCGGATCTCATCGACCTTGTCCCCGGGACGGACCTCGGCGATCACGCGGTCGATGCCCACCTGCTGTGCGATCGCCTCGCCCGTCACGCGGTTGTCGCCCGTCATCATCACGACCTCGATGCCGAGCTCGTGGAGGCCCGCGATGGCCTCGAGCGCACCGGGCTTCAGCGTGTCGGCGACCGCGAGCACGCCGCCCGCGACGCCGCTCCACCCCGCCCAGACCACGGTCTTGCCCTCCGCCTCCAGGCGCTCGGCCTCGCGCTCGACCGAGGGCGGAACGGTCATGCCCGCGCCCTCGAGGAACGCGCGACGCCCGACCAGCACCTCCTCATCGCCGAGCGTGGCTCGGGTGCCGGACCCGACGACCGAGCGGAACGCGGTGACCTGAGGAACCGTCGCGTCGCGCTCGGCGGCGCCCTCGACGATCGCGCGCGCGATCGGGTGCTCGCTCCCGGTCTCGACCGCGGCGGCCCGCTCGAGCGTCTCGACGCACCCGAACACGTCGGTGAGCCGCATCCGGGCCTCGGTGAGCGTGCCGGTCTTGTCGAACACCACGGTGTCCACGCTCCGCGAGCGCTCGAGGATCTCGGCGCCGCGGATCAGGATGCCCATCTGCGCGCCTCGGCCGGTCCCGACCATGAGTGCGGCCGGTGTCGCCAGGCCGAGCGCGCACGGACACGCGATGATCAGCACGGCCACCGCCGGCACGAGCGCTCCCTCGAACGTCCCGTCGATCAAGTACCAGACGACGGCGGTGACGGCGGCGATCCCTATCACCACCGGCACGAAGATGCCCGAGACCCGATCGGCGAGCCGTTGGATCGGCGCCTTCGAGCCCTGTGCCTCGGCCACGAGACGCGCGATCTGGGCGAGCGCCGTGTCCTGCCCCACGCGGGTCGCCTCGACGACGAGCACACCGTCCGTGTTCACGGTGGCGCCGGCCACCTCGTCCCCCGGTGTCTTCTCGACCGGGATGGACTCTCCGGTCAGCATCGACTCGTCGACCGCGGCGGCGCCCTCGATCACCCGGCCGTCGACCGGGATCTTCTCGCCGGGCAGGACCTTCACCGTCCAGCCGACCTTCACCGCGTCGACGGGGACCTTGAGCTCCTTGTCTCCGCGGAGGACGCGAGCCTCCTTCGCGCCGATCTCGAGGAGGCGCTTGATCGCTTGGGACGCTCGGCCCTTCGCCCTGGCCTCGAGCCATCGCCCGAGCGACAGGAACGCGATGATGATCGCCGCGCTCTCGAAGTACAGGTTGGGCAGGTCCGTCGCCATGCCCGTGCCGAGCTCGTCCAGGCTCGTGAGCAGCGCCCAGACCGAGTAGAGGTAGGCCGACATCGTGCCGAGCGCGATGAGCGTGTCCATGTTCGCCGTGCGGCTCCTCGCGCGGACGGCGGCACCCTTCAAGAACGGCCAGCCGGAGTAGAACTGGACGGGCGTCGCGAGCACGAACGCGGTCCAGCGGGCCCAGGCCTGATCCATCCAGAGCATCGAGACCACCATGGCGGCGAGCCCGAGCGGCCAGGCCACGAGCAGCCGGCGTAGCCACGCGCGCTCCTCGCGCCTCGCGGCCTCCTCGGCCTCGTCGACGTGTTCGCGGACGTCGTAGCCGCGGTCCTGCACCGCCCGCCGCAGCTCCGCGAACGCGGGCGCGCCCTCCGCCAGGCGAACGAGGGCCTCGCCGGTCGCGAAGTTGACGGATGCCTCGACCCCGGGCTGCTTGTTCAGCGTCTTCTCGACCCGGACGGCGCACGACCCGCAGGTCATGCCGAGCACGTCGAGACGGAGCTCACGCTCCGTATCGACCGGCGTGATCGTCTCGCTCGTCTTCACGCCCGCTCACTTCCCGCTGAACCGCGCCACGGCGGCGAGCAGTTCCTCGACCTTCTCGTCGCTGGTGCCCGCGGCGATGCTGTCCTTCACGCAGTGCCGCACGTGCTCGTCGAGGAGCCCCATGCCGACGGCCTTCACGGCTGCGGTGACGGAGTTCAGCTGCGTCAGGATGTCGATGCAGTACTGATCCTCGTCCACCATCCGTTGGATGCCCCGGACCTGGCCCTCGATCCGGCGGAGCCGGTCCTGCAGGTCCTTCTTGTTCATGCTGTACCCGGCCATGCGGTGCAGCCCTCCTCGTCCGACGATCCGATGAGCGCATTATACCCTGGGGGGGTATCCTATCGTCAACCCGCCGTACCGGGCCGCGACCGGCCGGGTTGCCACGGGGCCGATGCTAGACTCGACCGCGGAGGGAGCGTGATGTGGCGACCCGAGTAACGCGCCGCCCGATACACGAGGATCTCGGCCTGTCGGCCGACGACATCCGCTCCATGTACCGAACGATGGTCACCGCTCGCCTCGTCGACGAGGCGTCCTTCCGGCTCAACCGGCAAGGCAAGGCCGCGTTCGTCGTCCCGGTCTCGGGGCACGAGGGCTGTCAGGTGGGCACCGCCTGGGCGCTCGAACGCGGCCGCGACGTCTGGCTCCCCTACTACCGCGACGTGGCCGTGGTACTGGTCGCCGGGATGACGCCCTGCGACATCTTCCTGGGGCTGTTCGCCAAGGCCGACGACCCGTCCTCGGCGGGTCGGCAGATGCCGAGCCACTGGGGATCCCGACGGCTCGGGATCATCTCGCACTCCTCACCGATCGCCTCGCAGATGCCGCACGCCTCGGGGATCGCGTACGCGATGAAGTTCCGTGGCGAGGACTCCGCGGTGGGTTGCTGGTTCGGCGAGGGCGCGACGAGCGAGGGCATCTGGCACGAGGCGCTGAACTTCGCCGGGATCCACGAGGTCCCGGCGATCTTCGTCTGCGAGAACAACCACTACGCGATCTCGGTCGCCCAGTCCAAGCAGATGGCGGTCGAGAACGTGGCCGATCGCGCCGCCGGCTACGGTATGCCCGGCGTGGTCGTGGACGGCAACGACGTGCTCGCGTGCTACGCGGCCATGAAGGACGCCGTCGCCCGCGCCCGCGCCGGCGAGGGACCGACCCTGATCGAGGCGAAGACGTATCGGTTCTTCCCGCACACCTCCGACGACGACGACAGGACCTACCGCAGCCGCGAGGAGGTCGAGGAGGCCAAGCACCACGACCCGATCCACAAGTTCGAGCACTACCTGCGCGACGCCGGCGTGATGGGCAAGGATGAGGTGGAGCCGATCGCCGCCGAGATCAAGGCGGACGTCGACCGGCAGATCGACGACGCGTGGAACGCGCCCGACCCCGATCCGGACTCGCTCCTGCGACACCTCTACGCCGAGGACGACCCGGCGTGACCGAGAAGAACGTCGTCACCGCGATCCACGACACGTTGCACGAGCGGATGGCCGCCGACGAGCGGCTGGTGGTGCTCGGCGAGGACGTCGGAGCCCGCGGCGGCGTGTTCCGGGTGACGCAGGGGTTCCTCGAGGAGTTCGGGGAGCGGCGGGTGATCGACACCCCGCTCGCCGAGGGGGCGATCGTCGGCCTCGCGGTGGGGATGGCTCTCCACGGCCTGCTCCCGGTGGCCGAGATCGAGTTCGCCGACTTCATCCACCCGGCCTTCGACCAGATGGTGAGCGAGGTCGCTCGCATGCGCTACCGCACGAACGGCGACTTCGGGCTGCCGATGGTGGTCCGCGCGCCGTGGGGCGGGGGCGTCCACGGCGCCCTGTACCACTCGCAGTCGATCGAGGCGTTCTACGGGCACGTCCCCGGCCTCAAGGTCGTGGTCCCCTCGACCCCGTACGACGCCGCCGGGATGCTGCGTTCTGCGATCGACGACCCGGACCCCGTGCTGTTCCTCGAGCACAAGCGGACGTACCGGCTCATCTCCGGCGAGGTGCCCGACGAGCCATACACGGTGCCGATCGGCCCGGCCGACGTGAAGCGCGAGGGCACCGACCTGACGGCGGTCGCGTACGGGCTCATGCTCCACCACTGCCTCGAGGCTGCCCAGCGGCTCGACCAGGAGCACGGGATCTCGGTCGAGGTCGTCGACGTGCGAACGATCAGCCCGCTCGACCGGGAGACGATCCTGGCCTCCGTCCGCAAGACCGGCAAGGCGATCGTCGTCTACGAGGACAACCGCACGTACGGCGCCGGCGCCGAGATCGTGGCCACGATCGCCGAAGAGGCGATGTTCGACCTGGACGGACCGCTCGTACGGATCGGCGGGCCGGACGTGCCGGCGATGGGCTTCGCCTCGAACCTCGAGCACGCCTTCATGCCCGACGCCGACCTGGTGTTCGAGCGCATGCTCGAGCTCGCCCGCTTCTAGCGGCCGTCTCCCCGGCTCAGGTGCCCAGATCGGGCAACCGATGTCCCTGGTAACGGGTACAGGATGGGTCGACGCACGCAGCGCAGCCGGCGCACGCGCGGCCTGTGGGATCTGCTGGTCATCCTGCTGGCCGTCTTCATGCTGCTCTGGCTCGCCGCGGCGACGGACGTGCTCGAGAACGGCCTCGACTGGATCCACCAACGGGCCGCGGACTCGGAGGACGAGCTCTTCCTCGGCCTGCTGCTCGCCGCCACGGGGTTCGCGGCGTTCGCCGGCCGGCGCTGGGCGGCGGCGCACCGTGAGCACACCGCCCGAGAGCGGGCGGAGACGCGGTACCGAAGGCTCGTCGAGCAGATGCCCGCGGTGGTCTATACGTGGGATCCGAGCTCGCGCCCCGGCACCTCGCCCACCCCATACGTGAGTCCGCAGGTCGAACGGATCCTCGGGTTCCCCGCCGAGGAGCTCCGGGCGGACCCCCAGCTCTGGGTGCGGCGGATCCATCCGGACGACCGCGCCGCGGTCCTCGCGGCCACCGCCCGGGCCCAACACGAGGGCGAGCCGCTCGCGATCGAGTACCGGCACGTCAAGGAGGATGGCACGGTCGTGTGGATCCGCGACGAGGCGGTCGTCGTCGAGCGCGATGCCCACGGGGGCCCGACCCTCGCGCAAGGGCTCCTGTACGACATCACGCAGCGGCGGGAGGCGGAGGATAGCGCCCGGGAGACCGAGGCCCGATACCGCGCGCTCGTCGAGCAGGTCCCCGCCGTCACGTACACGCGCGACACCCGCGGAGGCCAGGGGTCCGCATCCGCACCGTACGTCAGCCCGCAGATCGAGCACCTCCTCGGGTACCCGGCCGAGGACTGGAGCACGGACCCCGACCTGTGGCGGGAGGCCATCCATCCCGACGACCGCGACCGCGTCCTCGCGGACTGGGAGACGGCGGTGCGCACGCGCGGGGTGTTCCGCTCGGAGTACCGCGTCCTCGCGCGCGACGGCCACCCCGTGTGGATCCGCGACGAGGCGGTCCCGGTCACCCGCGTGGGGACGTCGCGTCGCTACCAGGGCGTGATGTACGACATCACCGAGCGCAAGCACGCCGAGGAGCAGCTCCTGCAGGCCCTCGCCAGCCGCAAGGAGGCCGAGGAACAGGCGCGGGTGGCCGAGGAACGGTACCGCCGGCTCGTCGAGACGATCTCGGCCGTGATCTACATCGATCGTGTCGACGACGCCTCCACCACCCTCTACGTCAGCCCGCAGATCGAGGAGATGTTCGGGTATGCGGTCGAGGACTGGATGGAGGACCCGAACATGTGGCACCGGAACCTTCACCCGAGCGACCTCGACCGGGTCCTCGCCGCGGTCGAGGACCACCACGCGCACGGGGCACCCCTGGATGCCGAGTACCGGTTCCGGGCCGGCGACGGCTCGTGGCGGTGGGTCCGCGACCAGGCCACCATCGTCCGCGACGAGCAGGACGCGCCCACGCTCTCGCAGGGCCTCATGTCCGACATCACGGCGCTCAAGGAGGCCCAGGAACGGCTCCGCGAGACGGAGGCGCGCTACCGGGCCATCGTCGAGCACGTCCCGGCCGCGATCTACGTGGACCGTCCGGACGGCAGCATGCGCTCGGTGTACGTGAGCCCGCAGATCGAGCGGATCCTCGGCGTGTCCCCGCAGGCGTACATCGACGATCCCGAGCTCTGGCTGGAGCTGATCGACCCCGCCGACCGGGACGAGATCCGCCGCGCCTACCTCGACGCCGTCGAGGACGGTCGTTCCTGGGTCGGCGAGTACCTGGTCCATACCCCGGACGGTCGCGACGTCTGGGTGCACGACGAGACGACGTTCGTGGCCGACGGCGGCGGCAAGCCGCTCTTCCTCCAGGGCGTCCTGTACGACATCACCGAGCGCAAGCTCGCGGAACGCGCCCTTCGCGAGAGCGAGCGGCGCGAGCGCGAGGCGGCGGAGAACCTCCGGACGCTCGACGAGATGAAGAACACGTTCCTCGCGGCGGTCTCGCACGAGCTGCGGAGCCCGCTGACGTCGATCCTCGGCCTGGCCGCGACCCTCGAGAAGATGCGTGAGCCAGGCGACGAGGACGGCGACCTGCTCGCGCGCCTGGCGGCGAACGCGCGCAAGCTCGACCGTCTGCTCCGGGACCTGTTGGACATCGACCGACTGAACCGCGGGATCGTGACGCCGAACTACCGATCCGTCGACCTCGGGCGCCTGGTCCGCCGCACCGTGGACAACCTCGACCTGCTGGGAGAGCGCAGGGTCCTCGTCGAGGCCAAGCGCGTTCGGATCGAGGCCGACCCGCCGAAGGTCGAACGCATCGTCGAGAACCTGATCGCGAACGCCGCCCGGCACACGCGCCCCGAGATCACGATCTGGGTCCGCGTCTGGTCCCAGCCCGACGGCGCGGTCATCGCGGTCGAGGATGCGGGGCCCGGCGTGCCCGAGGCCCTCCAGCGTGCGATCTTCGAACCGTTCCGGCAGGGGCCCACCGCCTCGCCGCACTCACCGGGGACCGGGATCGGGCTGTCCCTGGTGTCGATGTTCGCGGAGCTCCACGGGGGCCGCGCCTGGGTCCAGGATCGCGAGGGCGGCGGCGCCTCGTTCCGCGTGTTCCTGCCCCGGCGGGCGGCCCGTACCGGATCCGAGGGGCTCGACGCAGCGCCCGAGGCTACGGCGGAGGCCGGCTAGACTCGGTGCGATGCAGGTCCGCGACCACAACCCCCACAACCGACGCCTCCACCTGCCGATCGTCGGCACGAACGGCGCCCCCGCATCCGACGGCCGCAAGCCGCCCTGGCTGAAGGTCCGCTTGGGGACGGGATCGAACTACCGCGACGTCCAGGGGATCGTCCGGGAGCACCGCCTCCACACCGTCTGCGAGGAGGCGATGTGTCCGAACATCGGGGAATGCTGGGAGGAGCGCGAGGCCACGTTCCTGATCCTCGGCGACCGGTGCACCCGCCGATGCGGCTTCTGCGACGTGATGACCGCGAAGCCCGATCCCGTCGACGAGGAGGAGCCCCGGCGCGTGGCCGAGGCGGTCCGCGCCATGGGGCTTCGGTACGTGGTCCTCACCGGCGTCGCGCGCGACGACCTGGAGGACGGCGGCGCGCGCATCTGGGCGGCGGCGATCCGCGCGATCCGCGGAGCGGTCCCCGGCTGCGGCGTCGAGGTCCTGCCGACCGACTTCCAGGGAGGCGAGCGCGACATCGCGACGGTCCTGGATGCCGAGCCCGACGTGTTCGCCCACAACCTGGAGACCGTCCGCCGTCTGCACGCGCGGATCCGGCCGGCGTTCGGCTACGACCGGACCCTCGAGGTGCTCGCGTTCGCGAAGCGACACCGGCCCGGCCAGGTCACCAAGTCGAACCTGATCCTCGGGATGGGCGAGACGCGCGACGAGGTGACCGACGCGCTGCGAGAACTGGCCGCGGCCGGGTGCGACATCGTGACGATGGGCCAGTACCTGCAGCCGACGAAGCTCCACCTGCCGGTCGACCGATGGGTTCATCCGGGCGAGTTCGCCGAGCACGCCCGAGCGGGGGAGGCGTTCGGCATCGCGCACGTCGAGGCGGGCCCGCTCGTGCGCTCGAGCTACCACGCAGGCAAGCAGCTGCGGCGCGCCGTGGAGGCCGGGATGGCGATCTCGGGCGGCCGAGCGCGGGGCGGAGGAGTCGGCCTGTAAGCCGGGTTCTGTGCCGGCCCTCGCGGGCCGGTGGCGGCCATCTCTCTGAGCGCCTGCGGCGCCCCGGCGCGTCCCCGAGGGGATGCAGCTCGTGCGGCCTACCCGGGAGCTCGGACGGGCCGTCCTGCCCGGCGGGGCCCGCATCGCTGCGCGCCCGCCGTGCGCTCCCTGCTTGGCCTTGCTCCGGGTGGGGCTTGCCGAGCCGGACCGGTCGCCCGATCCGCTGGTGAGCTCTTACCTCACCGTTTCACCCTTGCCCACGCGGTCGCCCGCGCGGGCGGTCTGTTCTCTGTGGCGCCTTCGCGAGGTCGCCCCCGCCTGGGCGTTACCCAGCACCCTGCCCTGCGGAGCCCGGACTTTCCTCGACCGGCCCGAAGGCCGACCGCGGCCGCCCGGCCGGCTCCTCCACGACCGAGTATAGGTGGAGCCCTCGCGCCGCACGATGGCTCCCGGCGTCAATCTCGGTCGGCGTCCTCCCACAGCGACACGACGCGGGGGGCGAGGTCCGCGTCCGCGCCGCCGCCCGCGAGCCATGCGTCCACCCCTTCGTTCGCCAGGCGATCGGCCTCCGTGTTGCGCTCGCGCGGGACGTGCTCGTACCGGACGCGCTCGAAGCGGGCCGCGGCGTCGCGGACCTCCTTGTGCAGTCGCTGGAGCGTCGGGTTCTTCACCCGGAACCGCCCCGAGAGCTGCTCGACCAGGAGCCGGCTGTCCGAGCGCACGGTCACGCGCGTGGCACCGAGCTCGAGCGCGCGCCTCAGCCCCTCCAGCGCAGCGGTGTACTCCGCCTGGTTGTTCGTGGCGATCCCGAGCCCCCGGGCGATCTCGGCCAGCACGGCGCCGTCGTCGTCGGTGATCTGGACCCCGATCCCGGCGGGCCCCGGGTTCCCGCGTGAGGCGCCGTCGCAGTGGACGATCACGTGAAGACCACGATCCGCCGGCAGTACTCGCATCGCTTGATGCCGTCGGTGTGCTTCAGCCGATCCAGTTCGAGGGCCGAGAGCTTCTCGTGGCACGCCTGGCACACGCCGTCGACCAGTGCGGCGGCGCCGACGCCCTTCTTCTGCCGGCGCAGGTCGTCGTAGAGCTCGAGGAGCTCCTCGTCGAACTCCGGCACCAGGGCTTCGCGCGCCGCACGACGCCCGGCGAGCTCCGCCGTCACCTGCTCGAGCTCGCGCGCCGCCTCGCCCCCGACCTCCTCCACGCGCGACCGGGCGGCGGCGACGGCCTCCTCCTCGGTGGCGATCCGACCCTCGAGATCCTCGCGTCGTTCCATCCGCTCGAGCAGCTCGTCCTCGGTCCGGGACGTGCGCTGTTTGATGTTGGCGATCTCGTGCTGGAGCGCCTCGAGCTCCTTCGTGTTCGCGATGCTGCCGTCGTACAGGCGCTTCTCGTCGGCGGCGACCTTCAGCCCCATCGAGTCGACCTCGTTCTCGAACCGTCGCTGCTCGATGGCGACGGCGTCCAGGGCTAGGCGCAGCTCGCCCATGCGGGACTCGGCCTCCTCCATCATCGCCCGGACCTGGGTCAGCTCCGTCCCGGCGTCGAGCCGCTCACGCCGCTGCTCGAGGCGGTCGATCGCCGAGTCCAGCTCCTGGAGCTCGAGCAGCCGGTCGATTCCCCTCATCGGTGCGAGGGTAGCGGAACGGCGGGGTGCAGGACGTCGAGCGGCGGCTCACACGAGCGTGAGCTGCGTGCCCACCGGCTGCGACCGCGGGGACGCGCCGCGGGACCAGCGCGGCGGCGGCTCGACACCGCGGCGGCGCAGCTGGGGCTCGACGCCACCGACAGCGCGGCCGAGCGCCGCACGGTCGGCTGCCGGCGCGTAGGAACGCACGTACTTCCGCTCGTACCGCGGGATCAGGTCCGGGTAGTGCCGCGCGAGCCACGGCATGAACTCCTCGCGTACGCCCGGCCGCAGATGCAGCAGGATCGGCGAGACGTGCGTGGCCCCCGCGTCGATCGCGGCACGCACGACGTCGCGGAGCTGGCGTGGATGGTCGCTGATCCCGGGCAGGACGGGCGCGATGAGCACCCCGCAGGGCACCCCCGCGGCGTTCAGCGCGGCGACGGCCTCGATGCGCTTGCGGGGGTGCGGCGTGCCCGGCTCGCTGCGCCGCCAGACATCCTCATCGAGCGTGCCGATCGAGAACGCCGTCGCCACGTCCGTCGACCGGCAGGCCTCCACGAGCAGGTCGAGATCGCGGAGGATCAACGTCCCCTTCGTGAGGATCGAGAAGGGGTTCCGATGGTCGATCAGCGCCCGCAGGATCCCTCGCATGAGCTCGTATCGGCCCTCGGCACGTTGATACGGGTCGGTGCCTGTTCCCATCGCGATGCCCTCTCCCCGCCACCGCTTCGCCGCGAGCTGGCGGCGCAAGACCTCGGGGGCGTTCACCTTGACGACGATCTTCGTCTCGAAGTCCCGCCCGGCGTCCATGTCCAGGTACGTGTGAGTGACACGTGCGAAGCAGTACGAGCAGGCGTGGGTGCACCCACGGTACGGGTTCACCGTCCAGCGGAACGGCAGGAGGTCTCCCTTCACCTGGTTGATGACGGACCTCGCCTCCACCTCGATGAACTCGATCCCCTGGAAGCCCGGGGTGTCGAAGGTGCGGCGACGGAGCTCGAACAGCGTCTCGGCCATGGACGCCCGAGGATAGAACACATGTTCGGATCGGGCAAGGGGCGCCTCCCGCCCCGCTAGGATGCGCCTCGGGATGGACGGACGCGTGGTGCTCGTGACGGGCGCGGCCGGCGGCATCGGCCGGGCGGCCGCCGCGCGGTTCCGTGACCGTGGGGACGCCGTGGTCCTCACGGATGTCGACGCGCATGGTCTGGAGCGGGTCGCCGCCGAGCTCGGCGCCCCCGACACCGTCGTCGCGGACGTGACGGACATCGCGGACTGCGAGCGCGCCGTGGCCCGAGCGGTCGAGCGGCACGGGCGGCTGGACGTCCTCGTGAACTGCGCCGGCATCTGGGTCGAGGGGCCCACGGCCGAGGCGAGCGAGGCCGACTACGACCGAGCGATGGCCGTGAACCTGAAGGGCACGTTCTTCATGTGCCGGTTCGCGATCCCACACCTCGAGCGCACCGAGGGCTGCATCGTGAACCTGTCGTCCGACGCCGGGATCCTCGGCTCGGCCGGGGCGGCGGTCTACTCGGCATCCAAGGGGGGCGTCTCGAACCTGACCCGCTCCCTCGCCATCGAGCTGGCGCCGAAGCTCGTCCGCGTCAACGCCGTCTGCCCGAACGACGTCGAGACGCCCATGCTCGAGGGTCAAGCCCGCGACTACGGCGGCGGCGACCGGCAGGGGTACCTCACCGCGCTCCTCGACGGGTACCCGCAGGGCGAGCGCGCCCGGTTCATCCGGCCGGACGAGGTCGCGGCGCTCATCGCGTACCTCGCGTCGGACGAGGCGGCGCCGATCACCGGCGCGTGCATCGCGATCGACTTCGGGAGCACGGCCCGGCTGTAGGCCCCGATATCCTCGGGACGGCATGGCCCGACGCCTCCGCTTCCTCCTCACGCCACGCTGGATCGCGCTGCTCGCCGTCGCCCTCGTGGTCGCCGCGACCTGCATCCGTCTCGGGATCTGGCAGCTCGACCGGCTCGGACAGCGGCGGGCGCTGAACGAGCGGATCCGCACGGGGCTCGCGGCCGAGCCCGTCTCCTTCGACACCCTTCCCGGCACGCCCGACGACGTGTACCACAGCGTGGTGGCGACCGGCACCTACGACCCCGAGCACGAGGTGCTGTGGTACGGGCGGGCGTTCGACGGCCAGCCCGGCCATCACGTGTTGACCCCGCTCATCGTGGGAACCGAACAGGCGGGCCAGGGCCAGATCGCGATCCTCGTGGATCGTGGATGGGTGCCGGCGGAGCTCGGGACGCCGCCGGTCGAACAGGCGACACCGCCCGCCGGGCCGGTGTCGGCCACGGGATTCCTGATCCCCACGGGCGACGAGGGCGACGTCGTGATCGACCGGGATGCATCGGGCCGGCCGTTGACCGTGCGTCGCCCCGACCCCGCCGCTCTGGGAGGAGCGGTCCCGTACGACCTGTGGCCGCTCGCGATGCAACTCGAGGAGCAGTCACCCGCCCAGGCTGGTGAGCTCCCGGTCACGGTCCCCCCACCGGAGCTCGACGAGGGCCCGCACCTGTCGTACGCGGTGCAGTGGTTCATCTTCGCCACGATCGCGCTCATCGGGTTCGTCGTGCTCGCCCGCCGCGAGGCGCGCGAGCAACAGCGCCCGGCCGAGCACGCGCCGGAGTCGGAGCCGGGCTAGGCTTCGCGGATGGGTTGCCTCATCGCCGTGCTCGGGCTGATCACGCCACGGGTCGTGCTCGCGGTGCTCTGGCTGTTCACCGACTACCTGAACCGGGCGTTCGAGAGCGGTTGGTGGCCGCTCCTCGGCTTCGTCTTCCTTCCGACGACCACGATCGGCTGGGCCGTGGCGCGCAACGGGTTCACGGCGCGGGACGGCGGCTTCGAGGCCATCGGCGTCATCATCATCGTGTTCGGCGT
>DASTHN010000100.1:0-3719 GCA_035718185.1 Actinomycetota bacterium | reverse complement strand
CACGCGCGAGACCCTCGCCTCGCGAACGCGCTCGACCTGATCCTGTCGAAGCAGCGCGCCGACGGCAGGTGGCGGAACGAGTACGCCTACAACCGCAAGACGTGGGGCGACGTCGATCGGCAGGGGCAGCCGAGCCGGTGGGTCACGCTCCGCGCGTGCGCGGTCCTGAAGCAGGCGCTCGGCTGAGCGGGCTTGGTAGATTGCCCCCTCCATGGAGCTGCCACCCGAGATCGCGAACCGACCGCCTCGGCCCGAGAACCACGAGCCCACGGCGAGCCTCACGCTCGAGGCCTACGTCCGCCTGAAGGCGGAGCTCGGGGAGCTCCAGACCGAGGGCCGGGCCCGGATCGCCGAGCGCATCAAGGCGGCGCGCGAGCACGGCGACATCCGCGAGAACGCCGAGTACGACTCGGCGAAGAACGAGCAGGGGCTCATGGAGTCGCGGATCCGCAACCTCGAGCGCATGCTCCGCGACCCGGACATCATCGAGACGCCTCCGGCCTCCGACGTCGTGACCTCCGGGATGCTCGTCACGCTCCGGCCGCTCGACGAGGACGATCCGCAGGACGAGACCTACCTGCTGGCCGAGCACGCAGAGGAGCGGGCCCCTGGCGTCCGCACGATCACGACCACCTCGCCGCTCGGGAGCGCGATCGTGGACAAGGCGCTCGACGACGAGATCGCGTACGAGGCGCCCGGTGGGACGTTCCACTACCTCATCGTGGGGATCGAGCCCCGCGGCTGAGTCGCGGCCGCCGTCCGCGGCCCGGCGGGAGTAGCCTGCACCACGGATGACCTCGCACGAGGACCACCGCGGCGACGCCGCCAGGGAGATCCCCCGGCCGCGTGACATGCCGCCCCCCCGCGAGGCCGACGGCGCCGCGGCGCCGGCGATGCGACGGATCTTCGACTGGCCGTACCGGGCCATCCTCGCAGGGGTCGTCGCGCTCCGGCTCTCGCCGATGCAGCTCACGTTCCTCGGGCTGGCGACGAACGTGGTGATCGGATGGCTCCTCGTCGAGGGCCACGCGTTCCTCGCGGGCCTGCTGCTGATCCCCGCGGGGCTGTTCGACGTCTTCGACGGCGCGGTCGCGCGGCTGCGGGGCACGGAGAGCAGGTTCGGCGCGTTCACCGACGCCGTGCTCGACCGCGTGTCGGACATGATCCTGTTCGGCTGCTTGTACTGGATGCTCTCGGGCCAGGGCCAGGAGCTCGAGGCGGCGCTCGCGCTGGCTACGCTGGTGATCTCGCTCACGGTGAGCCACGTCCGGGCCGAGGCCGAGGCCGTCGGCGTCTCGCTCTCGGAGGGCCTGTTCCAGCGGCTCGAACGATACCTGGCGATGATGATCGGCCTCATGTTCCCCGGCATGCTGCTGCCGATGCTCGTGCTGTTGACGGCGCTCGGCGGGTTCACGATGGTGCAGCGCGGGTGGAACGCGCTCTCGAGGGCACCGGCGGAGGCGTGATGGACGACGGGTTCGTGCGGATCGCATCGCTCGCCGAGCTCCCCGAGGGCGAGATGCGCGCGTACGACCTGGCCGCCGGGCGGGTGGCGCTCGCCCACGTCGAGAACGAGCTGTTCGCGTTCGGGGACGAGTGCACGCACGAGGGGTGCTCGCTCGCCGAGGGGGAGCTCGGCGAGCAGGAGGAGACGGTGGTCTGCCCCTGCCACGGCAGCGAGTTCGACCTATCCACCGGCGAGCCCGTCGTCGGCCCGGCCGAGGACCCGGTGCCCGTGTTCGCGGTGCGCGTCGTCGACGACTGGATCGAGGTCGGCCCGCCCGCCGAGCGCTGAGCGCCGGCGCGGCCCTGGCGCCGGACCCGGCGCGTCGATTAGGCTTCGGCGCCACCCTTGCAGACCTCCAGGAGGACCCGATGGCCGAGCGCACCCGCTTCGATCTCCGCGACGACGACCTGCCGACGGCGTGGCTGAACATCATGCCGGACCTCGCCGGCGTGGCGCAGCCGCTTCCCCCGCTGCATCCGGGGACGCTGCAGCCCATCACGCCGGACCTGTTCGCGCCGCTGTTCCCCGAGGCGCTCATCCTGCAGGAGGTCTCGACCGAGCCGTGGATCGACATCCCCGGTCCGGTGCTCGACGTCTACCGTCTGTGGCGTCCGACGCCGCTGCATCGCGCGACGCGCCTCGAGTCCGCCCTGCAGACGCCCGCGCACATCTACTTCAAGTACGAGGGGACGTCGCCGGCCGGGTCCCACAAGCCGAACACTGCGATCGCGCAGGCCTACTTCAACAAGGAGGCGGGCGTCCGGCGGATCTCCACGGAGACGGGTGCGGGACAGTGGGGCTCGGCGCTCGCGATGGCGTGCCGCTTCTTCGACCTCCAGTGCCTCGTCTACATGGTGAAGGCCTCGTTCGAGCAGAAGCCGTACCGCCGGATCTTCATGGAGACCTTCGGCGCGACGGTGATCCCCTCGCCCTCGGACACGACGGATGCCGGGCGCGGGATCCTGGCCGAGCACCCGGACTCGACGGGCTCGCTCGGCATCGCGATCAGCGAGGCGATCGAGGTCGCGGCGACCAACGAGGACACGAACTACTCGATCGGCTCGTGCCTGAACCACGTCCTGCTCCACCAGACGGTGATCGGGCTCGAGGCGCAGAAGCAGATGGAGCTCGCCGGCGAGGCCCCCGACGTCGTGATCGGCTGCGTCGGTGGCGGCTCGAACTACGGCGGGCTGGCGTACCCGTTCATGGCCGGCAAGCTCCGGGGGCAGACCCCCGACATGCGGTTCCTCGCGACCGAGCCGGCGGCGTGCCCCACGCTCACGAAGGGGCGGTTCGCGTACGACTTCGGCGATACGGCGAAGATGACGCCACTGCTCCCGATGTACACGCTCGGCCACGACTTCGTGCCGGCCCCGGTGCACGCGGGAGGTCTGCGCTACCACGGCGACTCGCCGTCCCTGTCGCTCCTGGTGAAGGAGGGGTACATGGAGGCGGCCGCCTACACGCAGAACGAGGTGTTCGAGGCCGCCCGCCTCTTCGCGCACACGCAGGGCATCGTGCCCGCGCCGGAGTCCGCCCACGCGATCCGCGGTGCCGTGAACGAGGCGATCGCCGCGCGCGAGGAGGGGCGGGAGCGCGTGATCCTCTTCGGGCTCTCGGGCCACGGGAACTTCGACATGCAGGCGTACGACGACTACCTCAACGCGCGGCTGCCCGAGGTCGAGTTCGACCCGGCCGAGCTCGAGACGAGCATGGCACACGTCCCCGAGGTGCCGGTCGGCTGAGGTGGCGCTCGAGGTCCGAGCGCTCGCACCCGAGGAGCTCGAGGCGCTCCAACGCGGCCTGCCCTCGTGGAGCTCGGCGCAGTACCCGAGCCGGCTCGACGCGCAGGGCCGTGGCGAGATGGTGCAGGTCCTCGCGTGGGACGGCCCCGTGCCGGTGGGTCGCGGCATGGTCCTGTTCGCCGGGCACGAGGAGTACTCGGAGTCCGCGGTCCGCGAGGGCTGCGCCGAGGTGCGCGACGTGTACGTCGCTCCCGACCACCGTCGGCGCGGCGTCGCGAGCGGGATCATGCGGGCGCTCGAGGACGCGTCCCGGGAGCGCGGCTGGCGGCTCATCGGGCTCGACGTGTCCCTCGGTGAGGACGATGCCCCGGCCCGGGCGCTGTACGACGCGCTCGGCTACCGGCACGCGCACGGGCCGTTCGTCTCGAGCGCGTCGCTCGACACGGACGACGGACCCATGCACGTCC
>DASTHN010000099.1:0-3572 GCA_035718185.1 Actinomycetota bacterium | reverse complement strand
CTCCTCCTCCGTGCACGCCGAGGAATCGACGCACTTGCGTTGGATCGTCGAGGAGACCTTCCGCCGGCCCCTCGTGGACGACACGGCCGCCGTCGAGCACGACCACGTGGCGCGCGAGGCGCTGGAGCACCGCGAGGTTCTGCTCCACGAGTACGACGGTGGTGAGCTCTCCGATCCGCTCGAGGACAGTCGCGACCTCCGTGACGACGCGCGGTGCGAGGCCCTTGGTCGGCTCGTCGACCAGGAGCAGCGAGTTCCGGTTGAGGAGCGCCCGGGCGATCGCCACCATCTGCTGCTCGCCGCCCGAGAGCGTCCCCGCGCGCTGCCCGGAGCGCTCGCGCAGCACGGGGAACAGGTCGTAGACCAGCTCATAGTCCGGATTGACGATCCGGCTCGCCAGACGGAGATTCTCGGCCACGGTGAGGCCCGTGAACACCTCGCGGTCCTCGGGCACGTATCCGATCCCCAACCGGACGATCTTGTACGTCGGCATCGCCGTCACGTCGGTGCCGTGTACGAGCAACGTCCCGCGCGAGCGAGGCGCGAGCCCGAGGAGAGCGCGGAGCGTCGTCGTCTTTCCCACGCCGTTGCGCCCCATGACCCCCGTCACCCCACCGTCCGGCACCGTGAAGGTGACGCCCTGGAGGACGTGTGACTCCCCGAGGTAGACATGCAGGTCTCTCACGGAGAGCGCGCTCACAACGGTTCTCCGATGTACGCGGCCTGCACCGTCTCGTTCCGCATGACCTCGTCGGGCTCGTCGAACGCCAGCAGGCTGCCGTGGTGGAGGACAGCGATGCGCTCGGCGAGACCGACGACGACCTCCATTCGATGCTCGACGAGGAGGACGGTCTTGCTCTCGTCGCGATGAACCGAAGCGATCAGCGCGGTGAGGCCGTCCACATCCTCGGCCGAGACGCCGGCCATCGGCTCGTCGAGCAGGATCACCTTGGGGTCCCCCGCGAGCACCATGGCGAGCTCCAGCTTTCGCTGATCACCGTGCGCCAGCGCCCCCGCGGGCCACGCGGCCCGATCGGCGAGCCCCACCCGTTCGAGCGCCCACGTGGCACGGTCGAGCGCCGGTCGGAACGTGTCCGCCCGACGCCAGACCCTGAGCGTCCCTCCCAGGGCTGCCTCGGCTGCGAGCCGGACGTTCTCGAGCGCGCTGAGTCGCGGGAAGACGCTCGAGATCTGAAAGGTCCGGCCGAGCCCGGCCCGGCTGCGGCGGGACGGCGAACGGGACGTGATGTCCTCCCCTCCGAGCTCGACCCGGCCGGCCGTCGGTGTGAGGAGCCCCGAGATGAGGTTGAACAACGACGTCTTCCCGGCGCCGTTCGGCCCGATGATCCCGACGAGCTCTCCCGGCCGGGCCTCGAGCGTCACATCGGAGACGATGCGCGCACCTCCGATGTGCAGCCCGAGGCCGCGGGTCGCGAGAATCGGCGTCCCGTTCACTTTGGTCCAGTGCGGTCGGGGTTACTTCTTCTCGGGCGGGGCCACGTACGGTCCCTTGATCGTCTTCGTGGGCACGCCCACCCACTTGCCGCCCTGCCGAACGAGCTTCGACTGGAACATCGGCTGGATCAGGGCGTGGTCCGACGCGCGGATCTGCATCACGCCCTTCGGGCCGATGAACGACCAGCCCTCGAGCGCTCCGATCATCTTGCCGACGTCGTTCGGCGACGCCTGCAGCGCACGGACGATCATCTGTCCGGCCGCGAAGCCGTCGGGCGTGAAGAGGTCCGGAATCTGTCCGCGCTGCCTCATCTTCGCGACGAGCCAGGCGTTGACCTTGTTCTTCGGCGCGTTGTAGAGATAGTGCGAGACGAGCGAGAGCTTCGCCGCCGGCGCGCCGTAGAGGCTGTACGTCGACCGCTCGGCAAGCCCCAGCACGACCTTGTCGACCGAGGAGTAGATCCCGCCCTGGTCGAGTGCCTGGAACATCGCTGGCGCGGTCGTTCCCGCCCACGCGATGAACAGGAGGTCCGGCTGCTTCTGCTTCAACTGCTGCACGAACGGGGTGAAGTCCGTGGCGGTGAAGGGCACGAGCACGCGATCCACGCTCTGGCCGCCGAGGTCGCCCATCACGCTCTTCACCGCGAGGTAGTTGCCCTGACCGAAGACCGTGTCCTGCGCGAAGACGACGACCTTCTTGCCGGCTCCGTACCCCAGGTAGGAGCTCGCCGCCTTCACGTCCTGGTAGGTCTGCCGGCCCGAGCGAAAGGTGTTCTTGTTGATGCCGGTCACGGCGTCCGACGCGGCAGGCCCGGAGATGAAGAGGACGTTGTTCTGCTGGGCGAGCGGTGCCATCTGAACGGCGACGCCCGACGAGGTCGATCCGGCGAGGATCTTGTAGCCGTCGCCGATCAGGCCCTTGGCGGCGGACACCGCTTTCGCAGGGTCACCGGCGTCGTCCACGAGCGTCAGCTCGATCGTGTTGTTCCCGACCTTGTTCGTGCCCTTCGTCGCGTAGTTGAGGCCCCAGCGGAGCCCCGAGATGTACTGCGCGCCGTAGGCCGCGAGTGCCCCGGTGCGGGAGTAGACGATGCCGACCTTGATCGTCGCGGCCGCCCGCTGCTCGCCGCTCGAGCGCGCTCCCGCGGTGCTCGCGAGCGCGGACACCAATGCGACCGCCACCGCAAGCACGGCCGCGACCCGCCAACCTGCACGCTTCATGTTCCCTCCTTGTCGCCCTACCTGGCCTGGACATGAGACCCGATTCAGGTGTTCGGAAAATACGCAATCGAGTCCTCAGCGTCAAGACGTCCGGTCGTGAGGCTTGTTAGGCGTCCGCTGCCGGACGGGGCCGGCGGGGGCGTCGCCCCGACGGAGATCTCCTCCTGCTCCTCGCCGCCGGTACCGGCTACACCTGGGCCGCGAGCACCGTACGCTGGGGCCGCGGCCGACGCTGCGGCCCACCGACCAAGGAGACCGGGACGAATGAGCGAGTTCGCTGAGCTGATCGGCAAGGAGCTCGGGCCGACCGAGTGGCTCGAGGTCGACCAGGAACGGATCGACGGGTTCGCGACGGCGACCGACGACCCGCAGTGGATCCACACCGACCCGGTGCGCGCCGCAGAGGGCCCGTTCGGGACGACCATCGCGCACGGCTTCCTGACGCTCTCACTGTGCGTCCCGCTGATGACCGAGGCGCTCGGGCTCACGGGGTACCGGATGGGGATCAACTACGGCGTCAACAAGGTTCGCTTCCCGGCCGCAGTCCCGTCGGGCTCGCGTGTCCGAGCGCGCTTCACCGTCCAATCGGTCGAGGAGGTCGCCGGCGGTGAGCAGGGAGTCGTGCTCGCGACCGTCGAGCGCGAGGGCGGCGAGAAGCCCGTCTGCGTCGCGGAGCTCGTCGTCCGGATGCTTCGATGAGGCGCTTCGAGGGCCAGACCGCGCTCGTCACCGGCGGGGCGAAGGGAATCGGCGCGGCGACCGCGGAGCGGCTCGCCTCCGAGAGCGCCGACGTCGTCGTCGCGGACTTCGACGAGGCCGCCGCGAGGGAGACGGCGAAGCGGATCGGCGGGAGGGCCGTGCGCTGCGACGTCACCTCGCGCGCCGACGTCGAGGCG
>DASTHN010000098.1:0-13743 GCA_035718185.1 Actinomycetota bacterium | reverse complement strand
CGCCGAGTGCACCGGCGGTTGGTAGCCGCTCGCGTGCGACCTCAAGCGCATCCCCCGTACGACCGATGCCTCATTGGAAGGCTGGAATCGTTGCGTATGACCAGGAAGATCGGCTTCCTCGCGCGGTGCCGTGCTCGAGCGCATGACGAGCGCGGCTTCGGCCTGCTCGAGACGATGGTCGCGATCGGCGTGATCTTCGGCTCGCTCCTGGTCCTCGGCTACACCGCCACAATCGGGTTCGGGTACGAGTCGCTCGCCCGGCAGCGCCAGTCCGCCACCGGCGTCGCGAACCAGGTGATGGAGCAGGCCCGGGGACTCGCCTACTCGAAGATCCAGACCGGGATGCTCACCTCGGACCTCGCGAGCGACCCGAACATCGTGACCGGGTGCTCCGGGGACGACGCCGACGTCTATCGCTTCCTCTCGTGCACGCCTGGCGAGGTCCCAGGCTCGGGGGAGAAGATCGTCCACTCGGGCGCTGCGGTGAGCCCGACGACCCCCCTCGTCCCGCACATCGGGACCATCACCCAGAACAACATCGCGTTCACGGCCCGCGCGTACGTGACGAACGACTGTCCCACGGTCAACATCACCGACTGCCTGGCGACCGATGCGTATCGGGTCACGGTCCTCGTCACGTGGACGGGGGGCCGTGCGTACCCGACCAAGCTCGTCAGGATCCAGAGCCTCTTCTACTCGCCGACGGGATGCCGCAGCCCGAGCACGCACCCGTTCGCCGCCCCGTGCCAGCCCTACTTCTTCGGGACGGCCAACGTCCCCGCCGCCGAGGTCAACGTGACGGGCCAGGTCCAAGGGATCGGCTTCCAGGGCGGTGATCTCCTGTCCGTCGGTGCGGACTCGAGCGCCCAGCACGAGCAGCTCTCGCAGGTCCAGGCGAGCTACACGGCCTCGGGCGTCCAGCTGCTCGAGAGCACCGGCAGCAGCAGCGCGGGGAGCACGACCGAGGTCACGACGGCGGCCGACACCGACCCGGGTTCGCCCACGACCTCGACGTACGGGACGTCGGACCTGGCGCCGACGGCAGCGGCCAGCCTGACGAGCCCCTCGGGCGGGGGCACGGTTCAGACCACCTTCGGGATCGCGGGCGGCGACACCGCGTCGGCGCGGAGCACGACCTCGGCCGGCGTCGTGAACGTGTGTCCATCTCCCCCCGACACCGGCGAGACCGACGCGCAGCCGTGCGCGAGCGCGAAGGCCCAGCAGGGCGGGGCGCTCAGCGCTGTGGCGCTCCTCGACGGGTTCACCGCGCCGCTCGGCTCCGCGACGATCGCGAAGGTCGGCCCTCCGGCCGGCCCGAGCTCGACGTTCGTGAACCACACGCTGTATCCGGCGACCGGGGTCTGCTCGCCCGCGAACGGCGCCGACGGGTGCATCGAGCAGTCGGCGACCCGCCGGCTGGGAACCGTCAACATCGGCGGGCTGCCGTCGGCGATGACGCCGCCCGCGAACTGGAGCGGGCCGAACGCCTGGAACGGCTACCTGGTGTCGATCGTCGGGTACCAGGACCAGGTGTCGGCGCCGGTCGGTAGGCAGGCGCTGCCATCGGCGACGTCCGGGACGGCGGTCCCCGCTCCCTCGGCGAGCGTCTCCGGCGGCACCGTCTACTTCTGGAACCCGGTCCTGGGAAGCTACGCGAGCCTGTCGGCCACGGACGTCCTGCTGGGGACGACGCTGCCGACCTCCTCGCTGTCGCTCTCGCAGGTCGTGAGCGGCCACACGGTCTCGGTGAACATGTCGATCCAGTCGGGGTCGGTCGAGAAGGCGACGACGGCCGTCAAGACGACGGTCGGCGGTCCCGGCAGCCTGAGCCGCACCGAGTCGAGCGCGCAGGTGACGCCGCCGAAGCTGACGGTGCGGTACGAGGTGTGGATCGACGGGAACAACGTCGTCGGACTCAACATCGTGGTCAACCTCAAGACGATGGAGGCGCGCGGGGTGTACGGGCCGGCGCCGCTTCCGGGGTCGTAGCGATGATCGCCTTCCTGCACGCATCGGCGCGACGGGCGCGGACCGAGGAGGGGATGACGCTCGCCGAGCTCCTCGTGGCGATGTCGATCATGGGGATCGCCGTGATGATCTTCACGAGCGTCCTCGCGTCGGTGCAGAAGGGCGTGGTCGCTCAGGAGAACCTCAATCGGACGCTCGAGGACGCCCGCCTGGCGATCCAACAGCTGGACCGTGAGATCCGCTCGGGCAACGTCCTGTATGACCCCGCGCTCGAGAACAACGGGCAGCCCTCGTGCTCCGGGTGCGACCCCGGATACACGCTCCGGGTCGCGACGCAGTCGAACGCTCCCACGAGGGGCGGCCACACGTGCACCCTGTGGGCGATCGACGACCAGGAGCGCCTGCTCAGCCGCCGGTGGCCGCCGAACATGCCCGGTTCCGCGACGCCGTGGCGCGTCGTCGCGACGGGCGTCGTGAACAAGTCGCTCGGGGAGCCGGCGTTCGCCCTGGACACCGATCCGCTGAAGGGCGGCAGGACCCTCAACATCACACTGGCGCTGAACGAGGACCTCGATGGCCGGCCCGGCCAGACGGCGCGTATCCGTGCGGCGCTCACGGGCCGGAACACGTCGTACGACTACCCGATCAACGTCTGCGCGACGACACCGACCTAGGCGATGGCGGAGGAGGCTCGATGATACGGGAGCGGTTGCGGGACGAGCGGGGAGTGGCGCTGATCGTGGCGCTCCTCGTGACGTTCGTCGTGCTGCTCCTCAGCACGACCGTGTTCGCGATGGCCGTGCGCAACAGCGAGCAGAGCGCGAACGACCGCAAGCGTCTGCAGTCGGTCAGCGCGGCCGAGGCGGGACTGAACGCCGCCTACCAGCACATCACCGCACCGCCGAGCGGCCTGGCCGGACTGAGCGACGTGCTCACGGGTGACGTCGGGTCCGGGCCGAGCGGCTCCTCCTACGACGTGGAGATCACGTACTACGAGAACGAGGACGGGACCGAGCCGATGTCGCTGCCGTTCTCGATCACGTACTACCCGAAGTCCGCGCTCATCAGCTCGGTCGGCTCCTCGAACGGCAAGCTCGACCGGACGATGGAGACCTTCGTCGTCCTGACGCCCGTGTTCTCGGGGTTCGAGGGCGCGATCGTGTCCCACTCGGGGTTGAACCTCACGAACCGTTTCACGCTGAACGGCTACCTGGGGGACGACGGGCACATCTACGTCCTGAACGGCGACTTCAACGCGCCGTCGGGCCTGGAGACGATCAAGGGCAACGTCTACGTCCCAGCCGGCAGCGCGATGGTCGGCACGAGCGTGCACGTCTACGGCACCATCTGGGCCAACGGCAACGTGACCCTCGACCAGCCGAACATCATCGTGGACGGGGACCTCAAGGCCACGACCGGCGCTGTCAACGTGATCGCCGGCGCGGCCGGGGGCCAGGGCTACTACTGCACGACCGTGAGCGGCGACGGGAACATCGCCGGCGGGGCTCAGCAGACGTGCACGCTCGGCACGCCGCCGAACCAGCCGTTCCCGCAGATCAAGTACGACCAGAACGCGTGGGCGACGAACGAACCTCCGTACACGAACTTCCAGACGTTCACGGACTGCACGAAGGCGCGGGACTACGTCCAGAACACGGGGACGTACCTCGGGACGGGCTTCAGCGGCCGGAGCGTCGGCAGGACCGTGGTGTTCATCAACGCGACGTGCTCCTTCGAGCCGTCGAACAACTCCACGGTCACCTTGAAGAACGACCTCGCGATCATCACGAGAGGCACGATCAACCTCGCGCAGCGGAGCACGTGGCTCGGTGAGTCCGGGATCAAGTACATGCACCTCATCAGCGTGTACCCGGACGCCGGGTCCCCGGCGTGCCCGACCCAGGACGTGAACGTCGGTCAGTTCACGAACTTCCCCGACGGGCACGTCGCCGGCATCGTCTATTCGCCGTGCACCGTGCGGATGCTCAACAACAACACCGCGTTCCAGGGCCAGGTGATCGGCGAGAACGTCATCGTCGGGAACAACTTCAACATGAACTTCCTCCCGGTGAAGGTGCCCGGGCAGAAGCTCTCGGGCTTCAAGCAGGACATCGCCTACATCCGCGAGGTCAACTAGCCGGCTCGGGCCGTCGGCCCGGACCGCTGCGGTAGGGTCCCGCCACGATGACCGCCGTCGAGATCGTGTTCCGGATCGCGGTGTTCCTGCCGTTCGGCTTGGTGTTCGGGAGCTTCCTCACGGTCCTGATCCACCGGGTGCCGGCGGGGGAGTCGGTGCTCCGGCCGCGCTCGCGGTGCCCGTCGTGCGGGACACCGCTCCGGGCGGTCGACAACATCCCGGTCGTCTCCTGGCTCGCGCTGCGGGGACGGTGCCACAGCTGCCGGGCACGGATACCGGCGGTGTACCCGCTGACCGAGCTCGCCGCCGGCGCGCTGTTCGTCGCGGTCGGTCTCCGCTACCAGGACTGGTGGGTGGCGGCGATGCTGGCACCGTTCACCGGGGTCCTCGTGGCGCTCGCGGTGATCGACGCTCGGACCAAGAGGCTCCCGAACCGGATCCTCTACCCGAGCATCGTCGTGGCGGCGGTCTACCTGCCGGTCGCACGGCTCGCCGGCGGCGACGTCGACCTGCTCGACGCCGCGATCGGGTTCCTCGCCTACGGCGGCGGGTTGCTGATCGTCGCCCTCATCGCCCCCCGGGGGATGGGGATGGGCGACGTCAAGCTCGTGGCGTTCGTCGGCCTCGTGCTGGGTGCGGTCGCGCTCGAGTCCGTCCTGGTCGCCGCGGGTCTCGGGATCCTGTTCGGGGGAGTGGGAGCCATCGCTGCGCTCCTCCGGGGCGCGGGCCGCAAGCACGCCCTCCCGTTCGGTCCCTTCCTCGCCGCCGGGGCGATCGCCGCGGTCTTCTTCGGGCCGCAGATCGCGGATCTGTACATCGGCCTGTTCACCTGATCCTCTCCGATCGTCGCGGCTGACGTGGGTCGCCGTCTGTTGAAGATGTGAGTTCTGAGGATTCCTGCTAATTACATCTATGTAATTAGGCCTATCGTGCCGAAAGTAGCCATACGGGACTATTGACGACCGATGTGGCACTTGTTACGGTCCGAAGCCCGAGAGTAGATCGGGGCCGAGTGCGGCAGATGGTGAAGATGTGGAACATGGGCGAGATGTGCGAAGAGTGCAAGAAGTGGGAGTTGTGACAGATGGGGAAGCGGCGACCGTTCGTCGGTGACCGACTCCTCACCGTCGGTGAGGTGGCGGCCACCATGCGCGTCTCGAACATGACGGTGTACCGCCTCATCAAGAGCGGCCAGCTGGCCGCGATCCGGGTGGGCAAGAACTACCGGATCCGCGAGTCCGACGTGGACCGCTACCTGTCCGAGCGATCGGTGTAGCGAGGTCGTCGATGCCGAAGAAGACCCGGAGCGTGTGGGAGGCGGGTGACCGGCTGCTCACGGTCGCCGAGGTCGCCGCGACGATGCGGGTCTCGAACATGACCGTGTACCGACTGATCAAGAGCGGAGACCTGCCGGCCCTTCGGGTCGGGAAGAACTACCGGGTGCGGGAGTCCGAGGTGGATCGATACCTGGCGGCCCGCTCGGTCGAGGTGGAGGGCGGGTAGTGGCCAGGACCGGCATCGGTGTGGACGTCGGATCCACCGCGGTCCGCGTGGCGGAGGTCGTGCCCGGCGACGTTCCCGTCGTGGTGCGGGCCGCCCAGACTCCGCTCCCGCCGGGAGCCGTCGAGAACGGCGAGATCCGGCAGCCCGAGCTCGTCTCGGAGGCGCTCCGAGAGCTCTGGAGCAAGGCCGGCGTGAAGGGGCGTCAGGTCCACCTGGGCGTCGGGAACCAGCGGGTGGTCGTCCGCGAGGTCTCCCTGCCGTGGCTCCCCGAGAAGGAGCTGCGCGCGTCGCTCGGTTTCCAGGTGCAGGAGTTCATCCCGATGGCCGCCGACGAGGCCGTGCTGGATTTCGACCCGCTCGGCGAGACCGAGCAGGGCGGTCGCAAGATGCTGCGGATCCTGCTCGTGGCGGCGCACAAGCCGATGGTGTCCGCGCTGGTCGAGGCCGCGACCGGAGCGAAGCTCGACCCCGTGGGGATCGACCTCACGCCGTTCGCGACCGTGCGCTCGGTCGGCACGCCCGACGAGGGACTCGAGCTCGAACGGACCGGCGACGAGGCGATCGTCGACATCGGTGCCCACGTGACCGCGATCTGCGTCCACGACCGCGGGATCACGCGGTTCGTCCGGATCCTGCCATCCGGCGGGCGGGACATCACGCTCGCGATCTCGCGAGGGCTCGGCGTGGACGAGGACGTCGCCGAGCAGCTCAAGCGCGGCCAGGACGTCGAGGGCGGACCAAGCCTCGACGACGTGCGGCGTGTGGCCACGAACCGCTCCGGCAGCTTCGTCGACGAGGTGCGCTCGTCGCTCGAGTTCTACGCCGCCCAGGTGCCTGGCGCCCGGATCGCGCGGGTGCTGGTCGTCGGCGGCGGATCCAAGCTCGACGGGTTCCTGGAGGTCTTCCAGGACCGCATCCCGGTCCCGGTCGACCGCGGGCATCTGTTCCAGCGAGTGAAGTCCGAGCTCGACATGTCCCCCGAGGCCGCGGCGGAGGCCGAGCCCGTGCTCGGCGTCGCCGTCGGCCTCGCGATCCCCGACCGGAGGCGGTCGTGAGCAAGGTCAACCTCCTTCCCCCCGAGCTCCGCCAGAAGCAGGCGGAGCGACGGACGACGACCCTCGTCGCGGCGATCGGCGCGGCGGTGATCACGCTGATCCTCGTCTTCTACTTCTTCCAGACGATGCAGCTGGACTCCGCGGAGGAGGAGCTGGCGGACCAGCGGACGACGAACGCCGGACTCTCGGCCGAGATCGCCGAGCTGCAGCCGTACGCGGACCTGCAGGCGGACCTCGCGGCCAAGCAGCAGCTGGTCGACACGCTGTACGCGAACGAGGTCTCGTGGGCGGGCGTTCTCCTGGACATCTCGCGCGTGATCCCGGACGAGTCGTACCTCACGAACCTGACCGGCCAGATCACCGCGCCCACGGGCACGCAAGCCGGTGCGGCGCCGACCGAGGGTGTGTCTCCCTCGCTCATCGGCAACGTGACGTTCTCCGGCGTCGCCCAGGAGACGAGGACGATCGCCGACTGGCTGACGCGGCTCGAGCAGATCCGTGGGTGGGTGAACCCGTGGGTCAACAACTCGCAGGAGACCGCCGAGTTCTCCCGGGACTACACCTTCGACGGCAGCGTGGACCTGACGCTCGATGCGGCGACGGAGCGCGGGCGTGGGGAAGGGAGGCGGACGTGAGGAGGGCGCGCGGACCGCTCATCGCGGGGATCGTCGCCGGCGTGCTCGCGATCCTGCTCATCGTCCTGCTCGTGCTCCCGAAGATGAGCCAGGTGAGCGAGACGAGGGACGACCTGCAGGCCGCCGAGGCCGAGGAGATCTCGCTCCAGACCCAGCTCCGCTCGCTCCAGGACGCGCAGGCGCAGGCGCCGGAGACCGAGCAGGAGATCCAGGTCCTCGAGGAGCAGGTCCCGACGACCGTCGACCTGCCCGGGCTCTTCCGACAGCTCCAGGGCGCGGCGGACCAGGCGGCGGTGGACTTCTTCCAGTTCTCGCCCGGAACGCCGGTGGCCGACCCGAGCGGCGCGTTCTCGACGGTCCCGGGCCAGATCGTCGTCTCCGGCTCGTACTTCTCGCTGCAGGACTTCCTGTTCAACCTCGAGACGCTGCCGAGAGCGGCGAAGGTCATGAGCGTCGGGATCGCGCCGACCGCCAGCACCACGGGGACGACAACGGTCACGACGACGACCGGACGGCTGCAGATGCAGCTGACCGTCGACTTCTACACGACCGACTCGAGCGCGGGACCCGGCTCGCAACCGGGCCCGAGCGAGGGCGTCGCAACCGTCCAGGCCGCGTCGGTCCCAGCCGAGACGACCACGCAGACGACGACCGAGGCAGGAGCGTAGCACCATGACCCTCACCGAGCGCGACAAGAAGATGCTGATCGCCCTCGGCGTGGTCGCCGCGCTCGCGGTGATCTACCTGTTCTTCTTCGTGTTCCGCGGCGACGGTGACACCGGCGAGACGGCCGAGCCGCTCCCGACCGACACCGCGACCCCGACGATCAGCCCCACCCCGACCGAGACGCCCCGCCCAACCTCGCCGCCCGTCGACCTCGTCGGCGACCGGGATCCGTTCTCGATCCCTCCCGGTCTGTCGCCGAGCCCGACGGGCGGCGGGGTCGCCCCCACGGGGACGACGACGCCTCCGACGGGCACGACCGCCCCGCCGACCACGCCGCCCTTCACGAGCCCGCCGCCCACGAGCCCACCACCCACGAGCCCGCCCCCGCCGGGCAAGCCCGGTGACCAGATCACGATCGGGGGTCACGACGTGCGCCTCCTCGACGTCTTCCGCCACGGCAACCGGGTCCAGGTGGAGGTCGACGGTCACGTCTGGACGGTCCAGGAGGGTGCGATCTTCGAGGACAACTTCAAGCTCGTGAAGATCCTCGACAACGGGTGCGCGCGCTTCCTGTTCGGGGACCAGAGCTTCGTGCTCTGTCCCAAGGCGAACAAGTAGCGCGGGGTCACCGGCGCACCGCGCTCGGGGGGAGCGGTCGCCGGTCGTGAGGGCGGTCCCGGAACCCGGGACCGCCCTCCTCCAAGCCCCGGGTCCCGCGAGGCCCGGACACGGCCCCGGTGCCGGCCCAGCGCGGCCGGGCCGGCACGGGGCTCACCTATGATGAGGCCCATGCTGCGCCAGCTCACCGCCGGCGAGTCCCACGGCAAGGCCCTCGTCGCGATCCTCGAGGGGCTGCCGGCCGGCGTCCCCATCTCGCCGAAGGAGCTTGCAGGAGAGCTGGCCCGGCGGCGGCACGGCTATGGGCGCAGCGGCCGCCAGCGGATGGAGTCGGACGCCTTCGAGATCGTCTCTGGCGTGCGGCACGGACGGACGCTCGGCAGTCCGATCGGCGTGCGGATCGCGAACGCGGAGTGGGAGACCAAGTACCGCGAGCTGATGGGTGTCGAGGGCGATCCCGACCCGGCGGAGCGGCTCACCCGACCCCGGCCGGGTCACGCGGACCTGGCGGGCGTCCTCAAGTACGGGTTCGACGACGTGCGCAACGTGCTCGAGCGCGCCAGCGCCCGCGAGACGGCCGCGCGGGTCGCGCTCGGTTGCTTCTGCAAGGCGCTCCTCGCCGAGCTCGGGATCCAGATCCTGTCGCACGTCGTGCGCATCGGGCGCGCGACCTGGCGCTCGGCCAGGGCCCCGGGGCCGGGCGACCTGGACGTCGTCGACGCCTCCCCGGTCCGGGCGTTCGACCAGGCCGCGGGCGCACGGATGGTGGCCGAGATCGACAGCGTGCGCAGGGCCCGTGACACCCTCGGCGGCGTGTTCGAGGTGATCGCGTACGGGTGCCCACCCGGGCTCGGCTCGCACGTCCAGGCCGACCGCAAGCTCGACGCCCGCCTGGCGCTCGCCCTCATGAGCATCCAGTCGGTGAAGGGTGTCGAGGTCGGCGACGGGTTCGCGACCGCGGCGCGGCGGGGCTCCCGGGCGCACGACGGCATCGCGCGGCGCGACGGGCGCCTGGCCCGCACGAGCAACCGAGCGGGAGGCATCGAGGGCGGGATGAGCACCGGACAGCCGATCCGCGTGCGAGCCGCGATGAAGCCGTTCTCGACCGTGCCGAGGCCGCTCGAGACCGTCGACCTGGTCACGGGCGAGCCGGCGGTGGCGATCAAGCAGCGGACCGATGTGTGCGCCGTGCCGGCCGGCGGGGTCGTCGGCGAGTCCGCGGTCGCGTTCGTGCTCGCCGACGCCGTGCTCGAGAAGTTCGGCGGCGACGCCCTGCCGGAGACGCGGCGCAACCTGCTGGCCTACGTGGAGACGCTGCCGTGATCGTCTACCTGGTCGGGATGCCGGGCTCGGGCAAGTCGACGGTCGGGCCGGAGCTGGCGAGGCTCCTCGGCGTGCCGTTCGTGGAGCTCGACGCGACGATCGAGGGGGCCGCCGGCATGTCGGTGCCGGAGATCTTCGCCCGCGACGGGGAGACGCGGTTCCGCGAGCTCGAGGCGGCCGCCCTGAAGGAGGCCGGGACGAACGATCCCTCGGTCGTGTCGTGCGGCGGTGGCGTCGTGCTCGAGCCCGCGAACCGGATCACGCTGCGGGCGACGGGCGAGGTCGTGTTCCTCTCCGTCCCCCTCGAGGTCCTGCACGAGCGGATCCAGCCCTCGCCGGATCGTCCGCTGATCCGCCAGCGTGACGATCTCGAGCGGCTGTTCCACGAGCGCGAGCCCCTGTACCGAGAGTTCGCCGCTCACGTGGTGGACGGCATCGGGACCCCGGGCGAGGTCTCCGAGCGGATCCGGCAGGAGCTCCTGCGTTGGTCCGGGTGACCGTCGCGGTCCCGGGTCGGCCCTACGACGTCACGATCGGCGTGGGACTCCTGGAGGAGGCGGCTGCGCACCTGCCGACCCTCCCGGGGGCCGAGCGCGCCTTCGTCGTCGCCGATCACAAAGTGGCGCCGCGCTACCTCGAGCTCCTGTCCGCCGGGCTGGCGCGGGCCGGTATGGAGACCGTGCACGTCGGCGTCCCCGAGGGCGAGGAGGCGAAGTCGCTCGCGGTGATGACGGCGCTCCAGCGGCAGCTCGCCGTGCAGGAGGCGCACCGGGACGACCCGATCGTGGCGCTCGGCGGGGGGGCCGTCGGCGATCTGGCGGGGTTCGTCGCGGCCACGTACATGCGGGGCGTACCGTTCATCCAGGTCCCGACGACGCTCACGTCGCAGGTCGACGCCTCGATCGGCGGGAAGACGGCCGTGAACCTGCCCGAGGGCAAGAACCTCGTCGGCGCGTTCCATCAGCCGAGCGCCGTCCTGGCGGACGTGACGACCCTCGCCAGCCTGCCCGAGCGCGAGTTCCGCTCGGGACTCGCGGAGGTCGCGAAGTACGCGCTCACGCTGGACGTCACGCTGCTCGACGTGCTCGAGCGCGACCTCGGGGCGATCGCCGAGCGCGATGCGACCGTGCTCGAGGACCTCGTCGCGCGGTGCGTCCGGGCGAAGGCGTCGATCGTGGCGAGCGACGAGCGGGACACCGGCGCCCGGCTGGTCCTGAACTACGGGCACACGCTCGGCCATGCGCTCGAACGGATCGATGCCTTCGAGGGGCGCTCGCATGGGGAGGCGATCTCGGTGGGGATGCTCTTCGCCGCCCGTCTGGCCGAGGCACTCGGGCTCGGGCCTGCCGGTCTCGTCTCGCGACACCGGCGGCTCCTCGCGTCCCTCGGTCTCGAGCCGGAGGGCGGGCTGCCAGGGGCCGGAGATATCCTCGCCGCGATGCGGATGGACAAGAAGTACGCGGGGGGCGTGCGGTTCGTCCTCCTCGAGGACGTGGGCCACCCGCGCGTCGTCGAAGACGTCCCCGAGGACCTGGTGCGTGCGACGCTCGCGGAGCTGGGCGCGGCGCAGGATGGGGGAGCACGCGCATGAGGGTGCTGTTCCTGTTCGGGCCGAACCTCGGCGCGCTCGGCGCACGCGACCCCGAGCGCTACGGGCGCCAGACGCTCGAGCAGATCATGAGTGAGGTGGGCGCGCGTGGGGTCTCGCTCGGACACGAGGTCGAGTGGCGGCAGTCCGACCACGAGGGCGACCTCGTCGGGTGGCTGGGCTCGGCGGCGGGGGACGGGTTCGGCGCCGTGGTCCTGAACGGCGGCGCCCTGACCCATTACTCGTACTCGCTCCGTGACGCGATCGAGGCCTGCGATGCGCCCGTGATCGAGGTGCACATGACGAACATCTACGCGCGCGAGGGGTTCCGGCGGCACTCGGTGGTCTCACCCGTGTGCCGCGCGACGATCGCCGGCGCGGGCGCCGGCGGCTACCACCTGGCGCTGGAGGCCCTTCCGTGGATCACGGGCTGAGGCAGACGCGTCTGGCCGAGCGCCTCGACGCGCTCGAGCTCGACGCACTCGTCGTCGTGCGCCTGCCGAACGTCCGGTACATGACGGGGTTCACGGGATCCAACGGCCAGCTGGTCCTCGGGCGCTCGGCGTCCGTGTTCCTGACGGACGGCCGGTACGACGAGCAGTCGTCGCGCGAGGTCGGCGACCTGGAGCGACGCATCTACCTGGACGAGCGCTCGGGACATCTGGCTCGGGCGCTCGGCGATCTGGGGGCGCGGCGCGTCGGGTTCGAGCGCGAGGGGCTCACGTACGGGGAGTGGGAGCGGCTCGCCGGCGCGGCCGGTGGGGTCGAGCTCGTGCCGACCGCCTCGGCGGTCGAGGACCTCCGACGGGTGAAGGACGCAGAGGAGGTCGCGCTCGTGGTGCGGGCGCAGGCTGCCGCCGACGCGGCCTTCCGGGAGGTGGTGCTCGGCGGCGGCGTCCGTGAGGGGATGACCGAGCGAGCCCTCGCGCGCGCCCTCGAGCTCGCGATGCAGGATGCGGGTGCCGACGACAAGGGGTTCGAGACGATCGCCGCGTTCGGCGAGAACGCCGCGGAGCCGCACCACGAACCGACCGAGCGCGCGCTGCGACGGGGCGACGTCCTGAAGCTCGATTTCGGCGCGAGCGCCGGCGGCTACCACTCGGACATGACGCGGACGGTCTCCTTCGGCCAGCCACCCGAGCGTGTGCGGGAGATCCGGGAGGTCGTCGCGGCCGCTCAGCGCGCGGGGATCGACGCCGTGCGACCGGGGGCTCCCCTGCGCTCGGTCGATCGCGCGGCGCGGGCGGTCGTCGAGGAGGCGGAGCTCGGCGACCGCTTCCCGCACGGCCTCGGTCACGGGGTCGGCCTGGAGATCCACGAGGTCCCTTTCCTGCGCCCCGATTCGCCGGAGGGCGACGTCCTGCCCGAGGGCGCGATCGTGACGATCGAGCCTGGGGTCTACATCCCGGGGATGGGAGGCGTTCGGATCGAGGACATGGTCGAGGTCACGAGCGACGGCGGTCGGGTGCTCGCGGGGTCCCCGCGCGAGCTGCTCGTCCTGTGATGGCGGGGTCGTCGACCCCTAGACTCTGGACCACCCGACCGGAGCCGAGGAGTCCCATGAGCGTATCCACCAACGACCTGAAGAACGGCATGACCCTCCAGCTGGACGGCGTGCTGTTCCAGGTGGTCGAGTTCCAGCACGTGAAGCCCGGCAAGGGAGGCGCGTTCGTCCGGACGAAGCTGCGGAACGTGAAGACGGGCGCGGTCCTCGAGCGCACCTTCAACGCCGGCGTCAAAGTGGGTCTCGCGATCGTCGAGCGCAAGGACATGCAGTACCTGTACCGGGACGGCGACCACCTGGTCTTCATGGACATGGACACGTACGAGCAGGTCCCCGTGGACGTCACCGTGGCCGGCGGAGCCGAGCGCTACCTCTCGGAGGGCTCCTCGGCGCAGGTCTCGATGCACGAAGGGGCCCCGATCGCCGTCGAGCTTCCGGCCTCGATCGCGCTCGAGGTCACCGAGACCCAACCGGCGGTCAAGGGGGACACCAGGACCGGCGCGATGAAGCCGGCCACGCTTTCGACGGGCATCGTGGTCCAGGTGCCGCTCTTCGTGGAGACCGGCGAGAAGGTCAAGGTCGACACGCGCTCGGGTGCCTACATCGAGCGGGTGAAGTAGCCGTGCCGCGGCGCCACGAGGCCCGGCGCCAGGCGATCGACATCCTGTACCAGGCGGACGTGCTCGGCGAGCACCCGGTCGAGGTGGCCGAGGAGTGGTCGTCCGCGGGGAAGAGGGTCGCCCCCT
>DASTHN010000097.1:0-9567 GCA_035718185.1 Actinomycetota bacterium | reverse complement strand
GGACATCGCCACCCTGACCGGCGGGCAGGTCATCTCCGAGGAGGTCGGCCTGAAGCTCGAGAACGCCACCCTCGACCTGCTCGGTCGCGCGCGCAAGGTCGTCGTGACGAAGGACGACACGACGATCGTCGAGGGCGCGGGGGACGAGGAGGAGGTCAAGGGCCGCATCGCGCAGATCAAGTCCGAGATCGAGAAGACGGACTCGGACTGGGACCGCGAGAAGCTGCAGGAGCGCCTGGCGAAGCTCTCGGGCGGTGTCGCGGTCGTGAAGGTTGGCGCGGCCACGGAGGTCGAGCTGAAGGAGAAGAAGCACCGCATCGAGGACGCCCTGTCGGCGACCCGTGCGGCCATCGAGGAGGGGATCGTCGCCGGCGGCGGCGTCGCCCTGATCCGGACCGAGTCGGTGCTCGACAAGATCGACCTCGAGGGCGACGAGGCGACGGGGGCCTCGATCGTTCGCTCGGCCCTGTCCGCGCCGGCCAAGCTCATCGCCGAGAACGCGGGCGTCGAGGGCGCGGTGATCGTCGAGAGGATCCGCGCCGAGGGCGACCACCGTGGCTACAACGCGGCCACCGGCGAGTGGGTCGACATGTTCAAGGCCGGGATCCTCGATCCCGCCAAGGTCACCCGCTCGGCGCTCCAGAACGCGGCGTCGATCGCGGCGCTCGTGCTCACCACCGAGAGCGCGATCGTCGAGAAGCCCGAGGAGGAGGACGAGGCGCCGGCCGGTGGCCACGGCCACATGCACTGAGATCCGCGACGGTTGACAGGGGGGCCGGACCGCGTCCGGCCCCTCCGTCGTCGTCAGGGCGCCCCGGTGCACCAGGTGCACCCGGAGCCTTGGACGATCCGGACGCCGGCGGGGGCTTCCAGCCTTCCGGGGCTTGCACCGTTCCTCGGCTGGAGGGGTTCCCCCGGCGGCGCCCGGTCGTGCGACGAAGGTAGCCCTCGGGCCGGGAGGGGACATCCGACCGAGGCCGTATCCCGGCTACCGCAAGGGGACGGTTTCCGATCGGGTCAGTCGGGCTGGCGCTCGAGCCCGGTCTTCGCCATCCCGACGACCAGGCCCAGGGCGTACAGGACCGCGGCGACGCAGAGGAACCACCACAGCCGCGGCGAGCGGCCGTCCATCAGCCCGGCGATCGCGGCACCCGCGCCGAGCACCGCGATGCCCGCGGCGGTGAACACGAACGCCCACGAGAACCACCATCGGGTCTCGATCTCCACGGCCACGAGGACGTACATCAGCGCGAACCCGAACGCCTGCACCGCGGACATCCGCACCCACGCGTACTCGACGAGGGGCACCTGGTCGCCGAGCGTCTCGGTCACCCACGCGGGGAACAGCCCGGCCAGGATCGCCCACGTGAGGAGCCCCGCCGCCTCGACGTAGAGGACCCTGCGCAGGAGGTTCACGGCCGCATATCCTCCCAGGTCGGGACCGGAGGCGCTTGGTAGGATTCCCGCCCGGGAGCCCCCCACGGGCTCCCGTTCCATGACCATCCGACCCACGAGGGAGCACATGACCGACACGCCCCGGGTCGCGGTCATCGGGCTGGACTGCGCGACCCCCCAGCTCCTGTTCCGCGACTTCGCCACCGAGACCCCGAACATCCACGCGCTGATGGAACGCGGGATGCACGGCGACCTCGAGAGCATCACCCCGCCGATCACCGTCCCGGCCTGGGCCTGCGCGATGACGGGGAAGACGCCCGGCCAGCTGGGGATCTACGGGTTCCGCAACCGTAAGGACACGTCGTACGAGGGTCTGTCGATCGCGCACTCCGGCTCGGTCAAGGAGCCGGCCGTCTGGGACCTGCTTGGAGGCAAGGGGCTGCGCTCGATGCTGATCGGGGTGCCGCCCTCGTTCCCGCCACCGAAGGAGTTCCCCGGCTGGCGCGTGGGCTGCTTCCTCACCCCGGCCTCAGCCGAGCGATGGGCCTACCCGCGGGAGCTCGAGACCGAGATCCTCGACGAGCTCGGCGGCGAGCACGACTACATCTTCGACATCCCGGACTTCCGCAAGGCCGGGTTCGACGTCGTCCTGGACCAGGTCTTCAAGATGACCGAGCGTCGGTTCCTCGCCGGCCGCCGATTGGCACGGACGAAGCCGTGGCACTTCTTCATGCTGTGCGAGATCGCGCTCGACCGGCTCCACCACGTGTTCTGGCAGCACTGGGACCCCACGCACCCGCTCCACGAGCCGGGGAACAAGTACGCGACGGCGTTCCAGGAGTACTACCGGTTCCTGGACCAGCAGGTCGCCTCGCTCCTGGAGGTGCTGCCCGACGACGTCGTCACGATCGTGATGAGCGACCACGGCGCACGCCCGATGATGGGCGGCCTGTGCTTCAACGACTGGCTGATCCGCGAGGGCTACCTGGCGCTCGAGGACATGCCAGAGCAGGTCATCCCCGTCAAGGAGGCGAAGATCGACTGGAGCCGGACGGTCGCCTGGGGGGACGGCGGCTACTACGGACGGCTCTTCCTCAACGTCAAGGGCCGCGAGCCGCGGGGGCAGGTGGAGCCGGCCCGCTACGAGTCCGTTCGCGACGAGCTGATCCAGAAGCTCGAGGCGCAGGTCGGCCCCGACGGCGAGCCGCTCGGGACGAGGGTGTTCAAGCCCCAGGACGTCTACCCGGACGTCCGAGGCGTCGCGCCCGACCTCATCGTCTACTTCGGCGACCTGGGGTGGCGGTCGGTCGGCTCGGTCGGCAATCCGAGCATCTACACGTACGAGAACGACACCGGCCCCGACGGGGCCAACCACGACCGGGCGGGGATCTTCGCGATGGCGGGGCTGCCCGGGCAGCAGACGGGCGAGGTGAAGGGCCTGAACCTGGTGGACGTCGGCCCGTCGATCCTCAGCCTCTACGACATCCAGACGCCCGAGGGGGCGGTCGGAAGGAGCTTCCTGTGACGCATCATCCCGAGCAGAAGGGGTTCACCGTGTGGTTCACCGGGCTGTCGGGCTCGGGGAAGTCGACGATCGCCGAGATGCTCTACCACGAGTTCCAGGCGCGCGGCATGAAGACCGAGATCCTGGACGGCGACGTCGTCCGCCAGAACCTGAGCAAGGGCCTGGGGTTCAGCAAGGAGGACCGCGACACGAACATCCTGCGGATCGGATTCGTCGCGAACCTGCTCACCCGCAACGGGGTCGCGGCGATCTGCTGTCCGATCAGCCCTTACAAGGCCACGCGCGACGCGAACCGCGAGTCGATCGGCGCCTTCGTCGAGGTGTACGTGCACGCGACGCTCGAGGAGCTTGCCCAGAACCGCGACCCGAAGGGCCTGTACAAGAAGGCCATGGCCGGCGAGATCAAGGGCTTCACCGGCGTGGACGACCCGTACGAGGTCCCCGAGAACCCGGAGCTCGTCGTCGACACGATGGTCGAGACGCCCGAGGAGTCCCTGCAGAAGGTCCTGACCCGGCTGGTCGAGCTCGGCTACCTCGAGGACGACACGGTCATGGTGCAGGGCGACCGCCTCCACTCGGGCATGACGGACCTGCGCGTCCACGACACGGGACACGTCGTCAAGGAGCACTGACCTGCACCCCCGCCGCCCGAGGGCGGCGTGGTACCTTCCTCGCATGTGAGGACGTCGACGCCCACCCGGCATCGGGTGGGCGTCGCTGCACATCCGTGGGAGACGCGATGGAGATCGAGATCGGCAAGGGCAAGGTCGCGCGCAGGGCGTACGGGTTCGACGAGGTCGCGATCGTGCCCTCGCGGCGAACGCGGGACCCGGACGACGTCGACATCTCCTGGGAGATCGACGCGTACACGTTCCCGCTCCCGATGATGGCGAGCGCGATGGACGCGGCGGTGAGCCCCGCGACGGCGATCGAGATCGGCCGCCTGGGCGGCCTGGCGTGCCTGAACCTCGAGGGGCTGTGGACTCGCTACGAGGACCCCACGCCGGTCTACGAGGAGATCGCCTCGCTGCCCGACGAGAAGGCCACCCGCCGGATGCAGGAGCTGTACCAGGAGCCGGTGAAGGAGGAGCTGATCGGCCGGCGGATCCAGGAGATCAGGGACGGCGGGGTGACGTCCTGCGCGTCGCTCACGCCGCAGCGGGTGGCGAAGTACCAGCAGCTCGTGCTGGACGCGGGGCTCGAGGTCCTGGTGATCCAGGGCACCGTCGTCTCGGCCGAGCACGTCAGCACGCACTCGGAGCCGCTGAACCTGAAGGAGTTCATCCGCACGTTCGACCTGCCCGTGATCGTGGGCGGATGCGCCTCGTATACGACCGCCCTCCACCTGATGCGCACGGGCGCGATCGGAGTGCTGGTCGGCGTCGGCCCGGGGAACGCGTGCACGACCCGCGGCGTGCTCGGCGTGGGCGTGCCGCAGGCGACGGCGATCGCCGACGCAGCCGCGGCGCGGATGGAGCACCTGCGCGAGACCGGTCGCTACTGCCACGTGATCGCCGACGGCGGGATGCGCACCGGCGGCGACGTGGCGAAGGCGATCGCGTGCGGCGCCGACGCCGTGATGATCGGCTCGCCGCTCACCCGCGCGTACGAGGCGCCCGGCCGCGGCTACCACTGGGGGATGGCGACGTTCCACAGCACGCTGCCCCGAGGCGCCCGCGTGAGGACGCAGCAGGTCACGAGCCTCGAGGAGATCCTGCTCGGTCCCGCGCACGAGAACGACGGCACGTTCAACCTGTTCGGTGCGCTGTCGACCTCGATGGCCACGACCGGCTACGCGACGATCAAGGAGTTCCAGAAGGCGGAGCTGGTCGTCGCGCCGTCGATCAAGACCGAGGGCAAGACGTACCAGACCCAGCAGCACGTGGGGATGGGGCACTGACGGCGTGAGCGCCGAGCACCCCCGGCCGGTCCTCGTGGTCGATCTCGGCGCGCAGTACGCGCAGCTGATCGCGCGGCGGGTCCGCGAGTGCCACGTCTACTCGGAGATCGTCGCGCACGACGCGCCGGTCGGCGACCTCCGCGCCCGGCGCCCGGCCGGCCTGATCCTCTCCGGGGGTCCCGCGTCCGTGTACGAGGAGGGGGCGCCCTCGGTCGATCCCGCGCTGTTCGAGCTCGGCGTGCCGGTGCTCGGGATCTGCTACGGGCACCAGCTCATGGCGCTGGCGCTCGGCGGCCAGGTGGCGGCGACCGGCCAGCGCGAGTACGGGGGCACCACGCTCCACGTGACCGAGCGCGGCGCCCTGCTCCGAGACCTCGAGCCCGAGGAGCCCGTGTGGATGAGCCACGGCGACGCCGTCACCGATGCGCCGCAGGGATTCCGGGTCACCGCGCACACGGATCAGATCCCGATCGCGGCGATGGAGGATCCCGAGCGCGGCCTGTTCGCCGTGCAGTTCCACCCCGAGGTCGCGCACACGCCGAAGGGCATGGCCGTGATGAAGCGGTTCCTCTACGAGGGCTGCGGGCTCCTGCCCGACTGGACGCCCGCCAACGTGATCGAGCGCGCCGTGGAGGCGATCCGCGCGCAGGTGGGCGACGCCGAGGTCCTGTGCGCCCTATCCGGCGGCGTCGACTCGGCGGTCGCGGCCCTGCTCGTGCACAAGGCGGTCGGTGACCAGCTGACGTGCGTGTTCGTCGACACCGGTCTGCTCCGCGAGGGCGAGCCCGAGCAGGTGGAGGAGACCTTCGGCCGGCACTTCAGGGTCCCGCTCGAGCACGTCAAGGCCGCCGACCGGTTCCTGGCGAAGCTCGCCGGCATCACCGACCCCGAGGACAAGCGCAAGCGCATCGGGACCGAGTTCATCCGCGTGTTCGAGGAGGTCGCGCGCGAGCACACGGACGCGAGGTTCCTCGTGCAGGGCACGCTGTACCCGGACGTGATCGAGTCGGGCTCGAGGACGGCCGCCACGATCAAGAGCCACCACAACGTGGGCGGCCTGCCCGAGGACATGGACCTGGAACTGGTCGAGCCGCTCCGCGACCTGTTCAAGGACGAGGTCCGGCGGGTGGGGGCCGAGCTCGGCCTGCCCGAGGAGATCGTCCAGCGACAGCCGTTCCCCGGTCCGGGGCTGGCCGTGCGGATCGTCGGCGAGGTCACCGCGGAGACGCTCGCGATGGTGCGCGGCGCCGACCACATCGTGCGCGAGGAGATCCGGCGCGCCGGCCTGGAGCGCGAGACCTGGCAGGCGTTCTGCGTGCTCCTGGCCGATGTGCGGAGCGTCGGCGTGATGGGCGACGGGCGGACGTACGAGCATCCGGTGGTCCTGCGCGCCGTCACCAGCGAGGACGCGATGACCGCCGACTGGGCCCGGCTGCCCCACGAGGTCCTCGACCGGATCGCGAGCCGCGTGATCCGCGAGGTCCCCGGCGTGAACCGGGTCGCCTACGACGTCACGAGCAAGCCCCCCGGCACGATCGAATGGGAGTGACGGCGGTCCGACGCGCGCTGCCCGCGCTCGCCGCCCTGCTGCTCGTCCTGGTCGCGGCCGCGTGCACCTCGAGGATGGGGCCGGTCTCTGCCGCCTCGCGCTCGCCCGCCGCATCGCCGCCGAGCCCGGCGACGACGTCGTCGCCAGGGGGCGAGGAGGTGCGGACGGCCGTCGGCGGGGTCTCGACCGTCCGGCGCGAGGTCGTCTTGCCCCCGGAGCTCCTGCCGTACCCGTACACGACCCCGACGCCGGCCCCCGAGCGCACCGAGCTCGACGGCACGTACATCCGCATCGTGACGTTCGAGGACGCCGGCGGCTTCCGGTACGCGATCCCTCGTCGATGCCTGCGCTGCATCCCGTACAAGCTCGACCCGGGCGTGCACACCCTGGTGATCCACGAGGGGGCGTTCTACGTGAACCACCAGCTCTCGGGGTTCACCGATCTCGGCCACGTCCAGGTCGAGCCCGAGCGCGCCGCGTTCTTCAACGACCCGATCTGTCCGCAGGCGCGCGGCGTCTACACCTGGACGTTGAGGGGCACGAAGCTCAGCCTCTCGCTCGTCCAGGACCCGTGCTTCCCGGGCCGAGCCGAGGACCTCACGTTCTCACCCTGGATCCGGGTGAACCCGTGCGTCTATCGGATCGACGACCTCTGGCCGGCCGCGCTCGGCTGCGCCTGATCCCTCAGCCGCCCACGCGGTCGGCGAACACCACCAGACGCTGGGCCGCCGAGAACCGCGGGTTGCAGGTCGTCAGCACGAGCGTCGGCTGCTTCGTCTGGTCGAGCACCCAGCTCTCGGATGGCACGATGATCCGGTGCTGGGTGACCCGATACTCGAAGACCCCGAACTCGGTCTCCAGCGTGATCGGGTCGCCTTCGCGCAGCTTGTCCAGGTCCCAGAACGGCGCCCCGTACGTCGTGCGGTGTCCAGCGATGCCGACCCGCCCCGAGTCCTCCCATGGGTAGGCCGTCCGCGTGTAGTGGCCGGGCCCCTTCTTGAGGGACTCGGTGCCCGTGCCCTCGACGACGACCATGTCCAGGTCCATGCGTGGGATCACCAAGATCGCGACCGCCCTGCCCGGGATCTTGACGACCTCGTCGGCCGACGGTCCCGCCGAGGGGTCCTGCGTGGCGATCCGGGACTCGAAGCCCTGGCGCAGGTCGGACTGGGCGCGCCGCGTGGTGAGGCCGGTTCCCCAGAGCAGCCAGCCGAGGTAGCCGCCGATCGAGACCGCGGCCAGCAGGAACACGATCCCGAGGATCCGAAGGACGCGGCCCCGCCGAGCGCGGCGGCGCGGGGCCGCCTGCGCCTCGGGGAGCGCGTCGCCGGGCACGGCGCGTGAGCCCTCCATCGTTCCAGTGTCGCAGGATTCGGGCCCCGACTTGAGGGTCGCGGGGGCACCCTAGAATCTCTCCGTGGCCACGGTGTCCCCCCTGCTCGAGTCGCTGAACCCCGTCCAGACCGAGGCCGTCCTGCACACGGAAGGCCCGGTGCTGATCGTCGCGGGCGCCGGCTCGGGTAAGACGAGAGCCCTCACCCACCGGATCGCGTACCTGATCCGGGAGCACGGGGTGAGCCCCTACGCGATCCTGGCGATCACGTTCACGAACAAGGCCGCTCGCGAGATGGCCGAGCGCGTCGAGGGCCTCCTCGGTCAGCGGATCGCGAGCGGGATGTGGATCCTGACGTTCCACTCGGCGTGCGCGCGGATCCTCCGCCGCGAGCACGAGCACCTCGGCCTTCCGAGTAGCTTCACGATCTACGACGAGGGCGACACCGAGCGCCTGATCGCCGGCGTCCTGAAGGACCTGAACCTGGACGCGAAGCGCTTCCCGCCTCGCGCGATGGCCGCGGCGATCGGCCGGGCGAAGGACCACGTGATCTCGGCCGCAGAGTTCTCGGCCGCGGCCGGCAACTTCTACGAGCAGACGATCGCGAAGGTCTACCTGGCGTACGAGGAGCGGAAGCTCGCGGCCGGCGCGCTCGACTTCGACGACCTGATCGCCGAGGTCGTGCGCCTGTTCCGCGAGCACCCCGCGGTGCTCGAGCACTACCAGGAGTGGTTCCGGTACATCCTGGTCGACGAGTACCAGGACACGAACCGCGCGCAGTACCAGCTGGTGAACCTGCTCGCTGCGAAGTACCGGAACGTCTGCGTGGTCGGCGACGCGGATCAGGGCGTGTACTCGTGGCGCGGCGCGACGATCCAGAACCTCCTGGACTTCGAGCGCGACTACCCGGACACCGCGGTGTTCCTGATGGAGCAGAACTACCGCTCCACGTCGAACATCCTCGCCGTGGCCAACGCGCTGATCGAGCACAACCTCCAGCGCAAGCCGAAGAGCCTGTGGACCGAGACCGAGGGGGGCGAGCTCGCGGTCCGCTTCCGCGCCGACAACGAGCACGAGGAGGCGCTGTTCGTCGCCGAGGAGACGCACCGGCTCGTCGAGGAGGAGGGGTTCCGGTACTCGGAGGTCGCCGTCTTCTACCGGACGAACGCGCAGAGCCGTGTGCTCGAGGACGTGTTCATGCGCGCCGGCACCCCGTACCGGGTCGTCGGCGGCGTCCGCTTCTACCAGCGCAAGGAGATCAAGGACGTGCTCGCGTACCTGCGGCTGCTCGTGAACCCGCAGGACGTGGTCGGCGCCCGACGCGTGGTCAACACGCCGAAGCGCGGGATCGGCGACCAGACGGCGGCGGCGCTCGAGGGCTTCGCGGTCGTGGAGGACGTCCCGTTCCTCGAGGCGTGCCGGCGGGTGGACGAGATCGCGACGCTCCAACCACGCGCGAAGGGCGCCGTCGCGGGATTCGTCGGCGTGATGGACCGGCTGCGTGAGGCGCTCGGCTCGGGCGCCGGACCGCAACGGATGGTCGAGGCGGCCGCGACCGAGTCCGGCTACCTGCTCGAGCTCGAGGCCGAGCGCACCGTCGAGGCGGAGGGCCGGATCGAGAACATCCGCGAGCTCGGCGGGGTCGCGGCGGAGTTCGAGGCGCGGTTCCCCGAGGGCGAGCTCACCGACTTCCTCGAGTCCGTCTCGCTCGTCTCGGAGCAGGACGAGTACGACGAGGACGCCGGCAGCGTCACGCTCATGACGCTCCACATCGCCAAGGGGCTCGAGTTCCCCGTCGTCTTCATCATCGGGATGGAGGACGGCGTCTTCCCCCATTACCGCTCGATGGGGGACCAGGCGGAGCT
>DASTHN010000096.1:0-3019 GCA_035718185.1 Actinomycetota bacterium | reverse complement strand
GGCCCGAAGAGAAAGCACGGGAACATCCCGCTGTAGCCCGCCGGGAGCAGGGAAACGCGGAGTCGTCCCGGGGAAGGACACCGGAGGGCCCGGCGCCCTGGCCGTTTCCCACGCTTGGCCCCGAACCACCACGAGCGCAGGAGCGTGCCGGCTCCCTACGGCTCGGCGTTCATGGCTAGAGCGGGAGCCCGGCCCCGAGGCGATACGCCCCATATGCGAGCAGTGCCACCCATGCAAGTTGCGCGGCCGCAGCACCGAGCATCAGTAAGAGGATGCTCGCGCGATGGACCAGACGTTGGACAAGGCCGAACCGGCCAAGTTCGGTCTGCTGGCCCCCGTGCTCTGGTCCATCGATGTGTGGCTGTTGGCCGCTCTCGTCGTGCGAGCGATGATCTAGCGCGTCAGCCCGAAGCTCAACGCCCGGCAGGTTCGCCGTCATGTGGTCCCATCCCCTGTTGTCCTCCCCCACGCCGTGTCCGGAACGGCGCCTTCCAGAGCGAGTCATAACACGGTCCGGGCGTCTTGTGTAGGCGGTCGGGTCCGCTTCACCAGCAGACAACGATCCGGTGACCGCACCGTGACCATTTCGCGGGCGTTCGCGACGATCGACGCAGGCTCTCTGGGCCGAAGCCGGAGGTCCGGCCGCCGGGAGCGACCGTCCATACCTCGCGCATCGACCGAGTACGCTCGGCTGCTTGGAGATCGACCACGTCCTCCTCGCGACCCGAGACCTCGGAGACGCGGCCCGGGAGCTCGAGGCCCGGCACGGTCTGCGGCCCATCGCAGGCGGGCGCCATCCGGGGTGGGGAACCGAGAATCGGATCGTCGCGCTTGGCGACGCGTATCTCGAGCTGGTGGCGGTCGCGGACCCCGAGGAGGCCCGGGACAGCGCCTTCGGGCGGTGGGTGGCGGGCGCCGGCCACCATCTCCTCCGTCCTCTCGGCTGGGCGGTGCGGCCGGTCGATCTCGACGACGTGGCCCGGCGCAGGAGGCTCGTCGTGACGTCCGGGGCGCGGATCACTCCGACGGGCGAGCGTCTGGCGTGGCGGACGGCCGGCGTCGACCAGGCGGCGGCCGAACCGTCGCTCCCCTTCTTCATCGGTTGGGAGCCCGGGTCGCGCTTTCCCGGCTCTGCCGACACGGACGCGCATCCACGGCTCGTCCGGCTCGTACTCGAAGGCGATCCCTCGCGCCTCGCCTCCTGGCTCGGAGGGCACGCGCTTCCACTGGAGGTGCGGCTCGGTGCGCCGGCCGTGGTGGCCCTCACCGTGCGCACGCCGGCAGGGGAGACCGTCGTGGAGGCGGTGGGCTAGCCGAGGACCCAGTGGCCCTGCCGAAGGATCGGCACGGCCGACCCGTCCGACCCGATGCCGTCGACGTCGACGTCGGGACCGCCGACCATGAGGTCGATGTGGATCGTCGCGACGTTGATTCCGGCGTCGAGGCGTTCCGCGTCGTCCATGGACTCCGACCCCTCGACGGGCTCGGTGTAGCCGGTTCCGATCGCGACGTGCGACGAGGCGTTCTCGTCGAGCAGGAGATTGCGGAAGAGGAGGCCTCGTTGCCCGACCGCCGAGTCGACGTCCACGAGAGCGACCTCCCCGAGGCGGCACGCGCCCGGGTCGGCCGCGAGCTTCGAGCGGAGGAACTCCTCGCCACGGTCGGCGCTCGCCTCCACGACCTCCCCTCCGGAGAACCGGAGCCGGCCGCCCTCGACGAGCGAGCCGTACCAGTAGAGCGGTGCAGTCAGCCGCACCGTTCCCTCGGTCAGCCGGCGGTCGGGCGTCGTGAAGACCTCCTCGGTGGGGAGGTTGACGACGTGCTCCTGTCCCCACGACGTGCGGGAGGTAGCGCTGAGCCACCGCGCGGTCTCGAGCAGTCCCACGCGGAGGTCGGTGTCGGGGCCTCGGAAGCGAAGAGCCGTGAGGCGGCGCTCCTCGAGCAATGCGCAGCGCTCGTGCAGCGTTGCGATGTGGCGCCGCCACGCATCGATCGGATCGGGCTCGTCGAGGCGCGTGACGGCAGCGATCTCCGCCCAGAGTCGATCGGTGTCCGGCTGTCCGAAAAGGCTCCGTGCCCAGCCCTCGGTCGGGCACGCGATCACCGTCCAGGCGGTCGCCAGGCGGGACGTCAGGTCGCGCGCGATCTCCCTCGCGCGCCGCGGCTCGGCGCGTGCGGCGCGCGACGGATCGACGTCCGAGAACAGCTCTGGATCCGCGTCGCCCAGCGTGACGACGAGCGCGGCCCCCTCGGCGCCGAGCCTGGCGGCCTCGAGCCACGGTGGAGTCCGGTCGAGCAGCGCGTCCGGCGCGTGGCGCGCGTGCAGGCGGCGGATGTGGTCGTCGACGTAGAAGCAGTCGACGTCCCCGGCCCCCGCTCGCCAGCCGGCCTCGGCGACCGCGCGGAGGAGGGGAGCGTGCTCCGGCTCGCCGAAGGCGACGAGCTTCTGCCCCTCCTGCAGGTTGACGCCGACCCGAACGGCGAGCTCGGCATAGCGCGACACGTAGTTCATCGGGCGACCATCTCGCCTCCGGAACGCGTCGTCAATCGCCGGTGGCAGGCGAGAAGACGAGCTCGCGCGAGTCGCAGACCGGCTCGTACCCGATGCGCATGTAGATGGCGTTCGAGGTCGCGTTCGCGAGATCGGTGTAGAGGAAGCACATCCGCCGGCCGCGATCGAGCTGGAGCTGCGAGACCCCGGCGGTGACCGCGCTGCCGTAGCCGCGGCCACGGTGCTCCGGTGGGGTGTAGACGGGGCCGATCCGGATGCCGTTGGGTGTCGGGCCCATGTAGCCGGCGAGGGAGACCGGCCTGCGGTTCCGCTCCCACAGCGTGATGCCGCACGTGTCGGACCCCTCGAGCCTCGCGTCAATGCTCCGCTCGAGCCGCTCGGCGTCCCCGGCGCCCTTGTGGAGCACCTCATCCGAGAACGCCCGCATCCAGGCGAGTACGAGCTCGCGGTCGGCGGTCCCGGCCAGGCGCAGCTCGCCCTCGACGCCGCGCGGCGGCTCGACCGCTC
>DASTHN010000095.1:0-17238 GCA_035718185.1 Actinomycetota bacterium | reverse complement strand
GGTCCGCGTGACGCCCCCTCCGGCGCTCGGCTCGTGTCAGAGCGCGAACGTCCGTCGCATCGTGCACGCGCGCGTCCGGCCGATCCCAGGGTCGGGGGACCCCCCGGCGCCTGGGACCCGCTCACTCCCACCGGATCGCCGCATCGTGGCTCGTACCGCGTGCGGAGACCTCGACGAGGACGATCGGCGGCGTCGTCAGCGGCCGGTGAGGGAGAAGTGCATGTAGTCCTTTCCGCCGCTCCAGTCGCCTCCCCAGTCCCAGCCGATCGCGGCGAAGGCGCGGACCACGACGTCGCCGTCCTGGATCATCCCCGGGAGGTCCTGGGAGCGATCGACGTAGGGGCGCGCGAACCGGTTCCGGACGAAGCCGTCCTCCCGCACGTACGGGTTCTGGAGGGAGTTCACGTCCACCGCGAGGCCGTACGCGTGCTGTGAGAACGTGTCGCCCGGTCCATCCGGCGTCACGACCGGCCGGCAGTTGAACGACGCCGTGACGCTGACCCGGGAGTCCGGGTCGGCGTTCGGGCGGAAGCGCTTCGCGAGGGCGACGTGGGCGATCGGGAACCTCGCGCGGAAGAGTTCCCCGAAGACGTCCAGCACGTCCGCTGCGACCCGGGTGTTCACGACCATGAGACCGCGCTCGACCTCCCCGTCGAACCCCCAGGAGTTGAAGCGCAGCAGCGACAGGTGCCCGAGGGGGACCGGACATCCCGGTCGCCATGTCTCGCCTCGCATGTCGTGTTGGAGCTCGAGGGGCAGCGGGTGGGTCACGCGGCCCGCGAACCGCGTGCGCGACGCGGTGAACGGGTCGTCGCCCTCGGGCGGTTCGGGGGAGGGGGTCGGCGGGACAGCGACGGCGGTCGGGCTCGGGCTGACGGACCCGGTCGAGCTCGTCGCCGGGGGCGGTTCGGTCGAGGACGTGCACGCTGCGACGAGCAGAGCGAGCGCGAGCACGGCGCCCGCGGGTCGGGTCACGGCAGGTACTGCACCTCGATCTTCACGACGCGTCCGTCCTCGACCGTGATCCAGTAGGGCGCCTCGCGGCCCTGGTACATGGCGTCCCAGGGGTGGTGCCGGGTCTGGAACGCGTCCACGAAGGGCTGGACCCCGCCGCGGACCAGGTCGCAGCAGTTCGCCCAGTCGATCACCCAGACCTCGACGTCCGGGTCGATCGGGAGGGTCCGGAGCCTGGGGTTGTCGTTCACGATGTAGTAGTCGTTCGGCACGGGCACCTCGTCCCCGTGCTCGGCCGCCGCGTCGTTCGCTTCCTCACCGGTGAGGAAGTACGCCAGGTCGAACCGCATCGTCCGATCCTCGACGTCGATCGAGCGGATGGAGCCGAAATGCCGGCCATCCTCGAGCTCGGCCTCCGGGGTGGGGCTCTCGGTCTCGGAGGGCTCGGGGCTCTCGGTCTCCGTGACGGAGGGCGGCGGGCTCGCCGAGGTCGTGACGCTGCCCGTCTCGGTCGGGGAGGTGGGGGTCGGCGCGTCCTCGCCACAGGCGGCGGTCGCGAGCGCAAGGGCGACGAGGAGCGCGGTGACGGCTCGGCGGACGGGCATCGTTCGGGGCAGCGTACCTCCGACGCGCGTCCGCGGCCAGCCCCTCGGGCGAAACAAGTTCGTGACGCTAATTAGCGAAGCGAAGTATCATGAGGTCATGACGACCGCGACGATCGACACCACGGAGCTCGCCTCGCGGCTGCGCCTCGGCGTGACACGCCTGGCGCGCAGGCTGCGCCAGGAGGCGGATCTGGGCATCAGTCCGTCGCAGCTCGTCGCCCTCTCCTCGATCGAGCGTGCGGGCCCGATGACGATGAGCGAGCTGTGCGCCGCCGAACAGGTCCAGCCGCCGAGCATGACCCGGACGGTCGCCGCCCTGGTCGAAGGCGGCCTCGTCACGCGCGAGGCCGACCCCACCGACCGGCGTGTCGCGTGGCTCCGGGTGACGCCTGAGGGGGTCAAGCTCCTGAACCGGAGCCGGCGGCGCAAGGAGGAGTACCTCTCTCGCGAGCTCCGTCGCCTCGAGGCGCGCGAGCTCGCCGCTCTTGACCGCGCCGCCCAGATCCTCACGCGGCTGGTGGAGGGAGGGCGGTGACCAAGGTCGGCCTCGCGGTGCACCGGACGTTCCACGCCGTGCACCATTCCCGCAACTTCCGCCTGTTCTTCGCGGGGCAGGCGGTCTCGATGACCGGGACGTGGGTCCAGTACGTGGCGTCGACCTGGCTCGTCCTCCGGCTGACCGGCAGCGGGGTGGCGCTCGGCGTCGTCACCGCGCTCAGCTTCGCACCGATCCTGCTGTTCGGCGCCTGGGCGGGGGTCCTCGCGGACCGGTACGACAAACGCCGCATCCTGCTGTGGACCCAGAGCGGCTTCGCCGTGCTGGCGCTGGTGATGTGGACCCTCGTGGTCACGGGCGTCGTCGAGCTCTGGATGGTCTACACCCTGGCGTTCCTGCAGGGGATCGTGACGGCGGTCGACAACCCGGCACGGCAGAGCTTCTTCGCCGAGATGGTGGACGCCGAGCACCTCACGAACGCCGTGAGCCTGAACAGCGCGGTGATGACCGGGACTCGGATCGTTGGCCCGGCCATCGCCGGCATCCTCATCGCGACCGCAGGCCTGGACGTCTGCTTCCTCGTCAACGGGATCTCGTTCCTGGCCGTGATCGCCGGTCTGGCCGTGATGCGGCCTGAGGATCTGCACCGGATCTCGGCCGCCCGCGGTCCCGGCGCGCTGCGGGAGGGGATGCGGTACGTGTGGCGGACCCCGGGTCTGCGCACCCCTCTGGTCGTCAGCGCCGTCATCTTCACCTTCTCGTTCAACATCTCGGTGTTCATGCCCCTGATGGCGGAGGACGTGTTCCGCGGCGATGCCGCCACCCTCGGATCCCTGCTGTCGTTCATGGGGATCGGCTCGCTCGTCGGGGCGCTCGCGATGGCCCGGGGTGCCAGGCCGAACCCGATGCGGCTGATGGTCGCGGCCACGGGGCTCGGGCTGGTGAGCGTCGTCGCCGCCGCGATGCCGTCCCTTCACGCCGAGCTCGCCGCGCTGGTGGCCCTGGGCCTCGTCAGCATCGTCTTCATGATCACGGCCAATACCACGCTGCAGCTGACCTCCCGCCCCGAGATGCGCGGACGGGTGATGGCGCTGTACGCGGTCGTGTTCCTCGGTGGCACGCCGGTGGGGGCGCCGCTCGCCGGGTGGACGGCGGAGTGGCTCGGACCGCGATGGGGGTTCGCGATCGGCGGGCTCATCGCGTTCGCCGTCGGTCTGGTGGGTCTCCGAGCGCTCCGGCGTCGTACGGTCGCCGAGCCCCAGCCCGAGGCCGACCTCGATGCCGAGGCCCAGGCCGCCTAGGAGAGCTCCCGATCGAGCCGCCAGTCCCCGTCCGGCTCCGGACGCCAGACCTGGAGCACCGTGCCGTCCTCGAGCGCTAGCCGCAGGTATCGTCGCCGTCCGCCGTCCACGCGCTCCTCGAGCCAGTCGCGCTGGACCCGGACGTCCTCCTCGACACCGCCCCAGACGACGGCGCGCGGGACCTCCTCGGCCCGCGCTCCCTCGTAGAAGCGGATCCGGATCTCGGGGGCCCGCACCAGCCAGCGGGGCAGGACCGGGCTGTAGAGCACGAACGCCACGCCGATCAGCGCGACGGTCCACACCTCGCCGATCGACGACACCAGCGGGATCGCGACGAAGGCGGCGACGACGCGAGACACGTTGTACGCGACGTCGTAGACGGCGAACACGCGGCCACGGTAGCCATCCGGGACGGACTCCTGGACCAGCGTGTCGACCGGCACCTTCTTCCAGGCGAACGTGAGCCCGACGAAGAAGCTCGCGACGAGGACGCTCCACCCGGTGACGGATAACGAGACGGCGATGAGGACCACGCCACCGGCGAGGAACGCTCTGGAGACGATCCGCTCCTTCGGCCACCGCTCCTCCAGCTTCCCCACGGTGAGGATCCCCAGCAGCACGCCGATCCCGCCCGCACCGATCAGGTTCGAGAACGATCCGACACCCTCCTGGAACCAGTCGCGGAACACGAAGAGCGAGAGCACGAGGACGATGCCCTGCCCGAACTGGTCCAGCGTGATCGAGGTCATCGGGCCGAGCGCCCTCGGCGTGTGGACGAGCCGGCGGACGCCGTCCGCGAACTCGCGGACGACCCGCTGGAGCTCGTCGCGCACGGGGGCCTCGGGAAGGGTGTGCGGGACGAGCGGTGTCGTGATGCGCCCCGCGATGCCCGAGGCGGCGAGCCACATCGTCCCGGCGGCGATCACCACGGGAGCGTTGGTGCCGGCCAGATCCACCACCCATCCGCCGACGAACACGCCGGCGAGCAGCGAGACCGTGCCGCCCACGATCGACATCGAGTTCGCCATGAGGAGGTCCTCGGTCGGCACGAGGCGCGGCACGACGGCCACCGCCGTCGCCAGGTAGAAGCGGTTCACCGACAGGACCCACAGGACGCCGGCGTAGAAGAGCACCGCCTGGTGCGTCGGGTTCAGGAGCGCGAGCAGCGCGGGGGCGGCCCGCAGCCACGGAGCCACGACCAGGATCCGGCGTCGCGACCACCGGTCGATGAACACGCCGGTGAACGGACCGAGGAGGGAGAACGGGAGCGAGATCACCGCGGTGGCGATCGCGAAGCCGGCGATCGTGCTCTGCTGATCGGGGTTGAACACCACGGAGGCCACGAGCGCGGCCTGGAACAGCCCGTCGGCCGACTGCGAGACCAGCCGGATCGCGAACAGGCGCCGGAAGTCCCGGCTCCGCAGGGCGTCGCGGGCGCGCTCGAGCGTCCCCTTCACGGTGCGATGGTAGGCGCCCGCCCGCGCCCTCGGCGGGTTCGGCCAGGCGGACTCAGGCGATCCCGGGAGCCTCGAGGTCCCAGAGCATGGTGGCGAGCTCGTCGAGCGAACCCGCCCCGCCCAGACCTTCCGGGTAGCGCTCGGCCACCGGCCGGATCATGTCGAAGTCGTGGCACAGGGTGAGCGCCATCATGCGCCGCGGCCACCGCCTGCCGAGCTCGCTCCAGCCGTACCCATCGAGGAAGCATCGGAGCAGGCCCTTGTCGGCGCCGAACGCCTTCGCGTGGATCGCGACCAGGTCGTAGTGGGGGTCGCCCTCATACGCGTCGTTGAAGTCCACGATGCCGGTCGGCTCGAGCGCTCCCGCCTCCCCGTCGACGAACACGTTGCCGGCGTGCAGGTCGCCGTGGAGGAACACCGGCGTCTCGCGCTCGGGATCGATGAGCTTGCGCGACTCCCACACGTAGTCCCGGACCCCAGCCTGGAGGTGCGCCGGGAGCGATCCCCACTGCTCGTGGTCGCGGTGGCAGCGCTGCTCACGCACCTGGATCATGTCGGCATAGATCTCGTGCGAGATGCGCTCGCCGTCCTTGGTCGGGACCGCGTGGAGCCGCCTCACGGTTCCTCCGAGCCACGTCGCGACGCGCTCGAGATCCTGGCGGTCCGTCTCCCCATCCAGATCCCGCAGCGACCGTCCGTGCATCGCCGTCATCGCGAGGAACGGCCAGCGCCACCCGTCGTCGTACAGGGCGCCCTCGGCCAGGAGCTCGGGGATCGGCAGCTCGGCGCGGGTCAGGAGCGAGTACGCCTCGCGCTCGGTCTGGAAGCAGTCCTCCCCGAACCAGTCCTCGTAGTGGAGCTTCACGAGGTACGCGTCGTCGACGAGCGCCGCCACGTGCGTGGTGGGGAAGTGGGTCCGTACCTCGCCATCGTCTGGCAGGCCCGAGAGCCGGAGCGCGGCCTTCGCGTAGGGAGCCCAGAACCCGGGGTCCGTCAGCGACCGCTCGTAGGCCTCGTCGTCCGCGAAGGTCGGTGGCGGCGGGACGCTCATGACGAACGGAATGGTCCCAGAAACGGAAGGGCCGGGGCAGCGCCCCGGCCCACCGCGCCTCACCTTCGCTTACGCGCGCTGGACGTCGAAGAAGGCGGTCCAGTCTGCCGCCTTGCTCGCACCGTTGCCGAGGATGAACTCCTCGACCATCTCGCGGGCGGCCTCGTCGCTGAACTGGACCGGCGGCGACTTCATGAAGTACGCGCTCGGGCCGATCAGCGGGCCGGCCTGGCCGCGATCGCGCGCGAGCTTCGCACACCGGAGCGCGTCGATGACGATGCCGGCGGAGTTGGGGCTGTCCCACACCTCGAGCTTCATCTCGATGGTGAGCGGAACGTCTCCGAACGCGCGGCCCTCGAGCCGGATCTGAGCCCACTTGCGGTCGTCGAGCCACGGGACGTGGTCGGAGGGCCCGATGTGGATGTCGTGCTTGTCGAGCTCCTGGCGCATCTGGCTCTGCACCGACTGCGTCTTCGAGATCTTCTTCGAGACGAGGCGCTCACGCTCGAGCATGTTCATGAAGTCCATGTTGCCGCCGAAGTTCAGCTGGTAGGTGCGGTCGAGCTTCACGCCCCGGTCCTCGAACAGCTTCGTGAGGACCCGGTGGGTGATCGTCGCGCCCACCTGGCTCTTGATGTCGTCGCCCACGATCGGCAGACCGGCGTCGACGAACTTGCGTGCCCAGGTCTGGTCGCTCGCGATGAACACCGGCAAGCAGTTGACGAACGCGACACCTGCGTCGAGGGCTGCCTGCGCGTAGTGCTTCGCGGCCTGCTCGGAGCCGACCGGCAGATAACACACGACCACGTCGGCATCGGCCTCGCGGAGAGCCTGCGCGACGTCGACCTCGGGACGGTCGGACTCGTCGATCACCTCTCGGTAGTACTTCCCCAGGCCGTCGAGGGTCGGACCCCGCTGTACCGAGACACCCGTCGGGGGCACGTCCGAGAAACGGATCGTGTTGTTCGGCTCGGTGAAGATAGCCTCGGCGATGTCCTTGCCCACCTTCTTCGCGTCCACGTCGAACGCGGCGACGAGCTCCACGTCGCGGATGTGGTAGCCGCCGAGGTCGACGTGCATGAGGCCGGGAACGGTGTCCTCCGGCCGGGCGTCCTTGTAGAACTCCAGGCCCTGCACGAGCGACGAAGCACAGTTGCCCACGCCGACGATCGCCAGACGGACCTTGCTCATGTGGTGCGCTCCTTTCTTCGAAGCGCACGCCCCTCGCGGCGCTTCGAAGCCGTGGTCGAGGTGGTGGTGCCCTGCCGACGCTCGGCGGCGAGCAGCCCGTCGAGCCACGCGATGTCCTGCTCGGTGGTCTCGCGGCCGTGCTGCATCAGCGACAGCGTGTAGGTGTCGAACCGCTCACGCGTCGTAGCGAGCGAGGTCTGGATCGTCGAGAGCCGGTCCTGGAGGTACGTGCGCCGGCGCTCGAGGAGCCGGATCCGCGCGTCGGGGGCCAGGTACCTGAAGAACGCCAGCCGTACCCTGAACCGGTTGTCCTCGGTCGAGCTGTCGTGCCCGCCCTCCTCGAGGAGCTCGAGGAACATCGCCTCACCCTTCTCGGTGATGCGGTAGACGTTCTTGCGGCGCCCGACGGTGACCTCGTCGAAGACCTGCTCGACCGCGCCTTGACGCTCGAGGCGCTTCAGCGATGGATACAGGGACCCGTACGAGACCCGCCAGAACCCGCCGAGCGTGTCGGTGAGCCGCTTCGAGAGCTGGTAGCCGTGCATCGACCGTTCCTTCAGCAGGCCGAGGATCGCGAGCTCGAGCATCGTTCGGTACGTTCCTTCCCCTCGTGGTGTTGCGCTCCGATATATCGGGCGCATATATCGCTCCGATATATCTATCGCCTCGGCGACCCGGCGTCAACCCGCGTCTTCGGAGGCTCGGCGCTACCTGCGGTAGCGCGAGACGTACGCGGGGACCGGCGACGCCCCGCGGAGATCCGGAGCCGGTACCGGCTCGCCGGGCACCACGCGGAGCGGCAGGACCCCCGCCCAGATCGGAAGGTCGAGGTCCTCCTCGTCGTCCTTCGGTGGGCCGGTCCGGACCTTCGCGGAGACCTCCTCGAGCGGGATCGCGACGATCGTCGTCTGGTCGAGCTCGCGCTGGTTCGGCATGCGGGCCTCGGCGGCGCGACCGTGCGCCACCTGGTCGACGAGGGCGCGCTGGGCGAGATCCTTCTCCTGCCGGTCGACCACCTCGCGGGGGTGCCCGTAGACGACCACCGAGCGGTAGTTCATCGAATGATGGAAGGCGCTCCGCGCGAGGACCAGCCCGTCGAGCAACGTGATCTCGACGCAGATCTCGCGCCCGTGCCCGATGCCCCGCAGCGTGCGGCTCGCCGTCGAGCCGTGCACGTACAGCGTGTCGCCGACCCGCGCGTGGATGGTCGGGATCACCCGTGGGTACCCGTCCTCCGTGACCCAGGCGAGGTGACAGATCAGGGCCTCGTCGATGATGGCGTCGATCGTCGCGCGGTCGTACGCCCCGCGCTCGGGGAGGCGGCGGACGCGCGTTCGCTCGCTCGGCGGGACCCCTGCCTCGGTCATGGGCCCACATCCTAGCGGCGGCCAGCGCAGGGACGCGGATCGGCGGGTCGGATCAGGCCGGGGTTCCCTCGAGCAGCCGATCGAGGGCCTCGGTCACCGCCTCCGGGCCACGCACGAGCCCCACCCGCCCGTACCGCCCGACGAACTCGGGCTCGCGATCCGAGTCCTCCTCCACCGCGAGCTCGGGGATCCGGAAGGCCTCGCCGCAGGGGGCGAGCGCGTCGCGGTCGCCCGGGTGGCGGATCACGACGGCCGCGACCGGCTCGCCGTGGGCCGGACACGGCCGACCCGAGATCACCGGACACGCCGAGTTCCCCGGGCCGGGACACGTTTCCAGGACGAAGCCGTCGGCCCGGAGCTCACGGCGCAGCGGCTCGAGGTCCTCCTCGGAGCGTTCGCCGACGACGAGGATCCTCGGTCCTGGCCGCGCGAGCAGCGCGGCGACGGCGACGAGCGCGAGCGCGACGAAGGCGGCGAGCAGGGTCGCCTCCCACGAGGCATCCGTCGCCCACAGCACGACGCCCCCGAACAGAACGATCGCCCCGGCGTACAGGAGGTAGTCACGCCTCATCGTCCTCACCTCCGCGTCTCACGTTCGACCGGCACGGGCGGCCAGGGCAGGGTCGAAGGTCCCGCGAGGCACCGTCCCGGTGGCGCGGACGACCCGACGGCCGGGCACCCAGCGCCCGACCGCCAGGGTTCATCGCCGGCCGGGCCCGGGCTCTCCGCCGGGCTGGCCGCGCAGGAAGCGCTCGATCTCACTCGCGAGCTCGTCGCCGGAGGGCAGGTCGCCGGCCATCGCCTCGAGCCGGGCGACGTAGGTGCGGGAGTCCTCGTCCTCGTTCACGGCCGCGTCGATCCGTCCCTTCGTCTCGGCGGCCTCCTCGGGGAGCTCTCCGAGCGGGAACGTCACGCCGAGGTGCCGCCCGGCGTGTTCGAGGAGACCGATCGTCGCCGCCGGGAAGCTGCCCCCGACGTAGTGCGGCACCTGAGCGTAGAAGCCGACGGTCGGGATCCCGCTCTCGACGAAGCGCATCTCGATCGCGTTCAGGGCGGCGGAGGGTACGCGCAGCAGTCCCTCCGGCCCCTGGCGCTCGTCGTCGCGCAGCAGCCCCTGCTTGGATGCCGTCGCCAGGACCGGGACGGGGCGGGTGTGGGGGACGGCCGCGGGGATCGCGCCGAGGCTGACCCACTCGACGACCCCCAACCGCAGGGCGAGGTCGAGGACCTCCTGGCCGATCTCGCGCCACCGGAAGTCTGGCTCGGGACCCGTGAAGACGAGCAGGTCGCGGCCGCCGACGCTCGCGCGCCGGATCGCGAGCTGCGGCCACGTGAGCTCGGAGAGCGTGCCGTCGACGATGTCCAGCACCGGACGGCGGGAGCGGTAGTCGTACAGGGGGTCGGGGTCGAACGTCGCGAGCGCGGGGCCGTCACCGGCGATGCGCTCGGCCGCCACCGTCGAGGCGCTCGCGGCGTCCACCCAGCCGTCGAAGGCGGCGACGATGGCCGGCGCGAGGAGCGCCTCCGTGGGCTCGACGACGCGGGCCAGGGCCATCCGAGAAGGATAGTGCGGCCGGCGACGAAGCAGGCCCGCCATGTGGCGGCGCGATAGGGTCGTTCCATGCGGCTCCTGCTGATCGGCGGGACGGAGTTCGTGGGACGCCACATCCTCGAGCACGCCGTCGCCGCCGGCCACGATGTGACGGTGTTCCACCGGGGCGTGACCGAGCCGTCGGACCTCCCAGACGTCCAGCACCTCCACGGCGATCGCGACGGCGGCCTCGGGGTGCTCGAGGACGGCCGGTGGGACGCGGCGGTCGACGTGTGCGGCTACGCGCCCAGGATCGTCCGGCTAGCGGCGGACGCACTCGTGGACGCGGTGGATCGCTACTGCTTCATCTCCTCCGAATCCGTCTACGCGGAGCCGCTCCCGCCGGTCGTCACCGAGGATGCCCGACTCGCGACGATGGCGGCCGCCGATGGGGAGTGGGGCTGGTACGGACCCCTCAAGGTCCTCTGCGAGCGCATCGTGCACGCGGTCTTCGGTGAGCGGGGGCTCGTCGTGCGCCCCGGCTACGTGGTGGGGCCCCACGACAGGACCGACCGATTCACGTCCTGGGTCCGCCGCTCCTCGCTCGGGGGCACCATGCTCGCGCCCGGCAGCGGTGAGGACACGTTCCAGTTCGTGGACGCGCGGGATCTGGCCGGCTTCGTGGTCGGTGCGATCGACCGACGCGCGTCCGGTGCCTTCAACGCCGACGGCGAACCGATCGACCTGAGCGCGTTCCTCGCGACGGCGGCCGCGGTCGCCGTCGCCGACACGCGGGTGAAGTGGATCCCCGAGGAGCGTGTCCGAGAGCGGCACCTCGAGGAACTGTTCCCGATGTGGGAGGGAGGCGACTCGGGCCGGGTCGTCATGGACGCGTCGAGGGCCCGGTCGGCGGGGCTGACGAACCGAGCGATCGACCAGACGGTCGCCGACACCTTGGCGTGGGACCGCGAGCGGGGCCTGCCACCGCTCAACGCCGGGATCTCGCCCGAACTCGAGGCGCAGCTCCTCGACGAGCTCGGCTGACGCCCGCTCGACCCCCATGCCTCCCGGCGAGGCAGGGACGATGGACCTTGCCGCGACCCCCGCAGGGACCTCACGCTGTCGGTGACGCGCACCGGTGGGAGGTGAGGGCATGGACGTGGCATCCAGCGGTCCGGCGTCGGTTGCCCGGCGGTTGCTCGAGGAGGTGCTGAACCACGGTCGGCTGGACCTGATCGAGGAGCTGGTGGCCGAGGACGCCGTCGAGCACGAGCCGCTCCCGATCGCGACCGGCGAGATGCGCAACGACCTGCGTACGTGGCTGACCGAGTTGCGGTCGGCCTTCCCCGACTACCACGTCCACATCGAAGACGTGGTCACCGAGGGGGAGAAGGTCGCGATCCGCGAGCGGATCACCGGGACGAACCTGGGGTCGCTGCTCGGCATGCCGCCCACCGGTCGGCCGATGTCGATCGACGGCTTCGACCTGCTCCGGGTGCGCGACGGCCGGATCGTCGAGCACTGGGGCCTCACCGACGGCTGGGGGATGGCGCATCAGCTCGGGCTGGCCGCCGGGGCCCGCTGACCTTCGGGCGGCTCAGGCAGGCTCGGCCGCACCGGCCGTTCCGATGCGCAGGAAGCCGAGTCGCGCGTACAGGCGCGCGATGGCGTCGTCGCCCGCCGAGAGGAAGATCGTCCCGACGCCTCTGGCCATGGCGTCCCGCACCAGCACGGAGGTGACGGCCGCTCCGAGACCCCTGCGGCGGAACGCTGGAACGGTCCCGACGCCGACGATCTCGGTCGCGTCCTCGACCGGCTGATGGCTCCCCACGGCAACCGGACGTCCGTCGACCAGGGCGACCGCCGTGACGGTGAGCCCGCGCGCGATCCGATCTCGGGCAGCGCGGACCGCCGCCCGCGCGAGCGCGGCCGCCGTCTGCTCGACGGCGTCGTGGCCGACCGAGGACGCCAGGATCCCCGGGTTCGAGAAGGCGACGACCGCCACGGCCTGGGCGGTGGCGACGTCGGCCTCGGATGAGACGAGCTCCAGCCGCGCGCCCGCGGGCGGGTCGTGCGCGCGGAGCCGGCCCGTGGGCAGGTGCATCAACGGGCGATGGGCGACCTCCAGGCCCGCCGCCCGCGCCGACGCCTCGACGCCTGGGGCGAGCTCGACCACCCACTCGAGCGCCTCGGGCACGCCGAGCTCCCGTTGGCGCGCGCGGACCGTCAGGACGTCTTCCGCCGCGAACGTCGTCGCGCCAGGCGTGGGCCGGGCATAGTGCGGCCAGCCGGGGCCCTCGGTCACGAACAGCGTGAACGGTCCGAGCGTTTCGACGCGGCACGCCGGCCTGGGCACGGCGTCCAGGTACGTGTCGATCCGGCGGAGGAGGGCGTCGTCCACCCGGGCAGGCTAGCCGCCGGCGCGGCGTGGGGCCGATGTGGCGGGGGCTCAGGAGGTCCCAGCGTCGTGCGGCACGTCGTCCTCCGGGACGGCGCCCGCCCGGTCGGGCACCGGCGCCCACCGCCAGGACAGGGTGCCGCAGCGCTCGCACCGCGTCATCCGGATCGAATGACCGGTGCGAGCGTCGCGACGGTCGGCGACGACCTCGAGCGTCTGCCACCGGTGCCACCTGCCGAACGACTCGCACGGCGCGACCGTCATCACTGGGCTCCCACTCGCGTCCCGGTACCCACATCGTGGGTCTTCGGGTCGCGGCCGGTCCGGTCGGACGGCCCTCCGGGCGCGGGACCGGGCGACCGGACCGGGCGCAGCGTGGCCCTACCTGCCCTCGAGGTAGGTCAGCACGGCCAGGACCCGGCGGTGCGCCTCCTCGGTCGGCTGCAGCCCGAGCTTCGTGAAGATGCTCGAGATGTGCTTCTCGACGGCGCCCTCCGTCACCACCAGACGCGAGGCGATGCCGGCGTTCGACATGCCCTCGGCCATGAGCGCGAGCACCTCGCGCTCGCGGGGGGTGAGCTCGTCGTGCGGGCGGTGCGTCGCCCGGGCGAGGAGCTGCCCGACGACCTCGGGATCGAGCGCCGTCCCGCCGCCCGCCACGCGGCCGAGCGCGTCCAGGAACTCGCGGACGTCGGCCACGCGGTCCTTCAGGAGGTAGCCGACACCACGCGTGTCGCCGGAGAGCAGCTCGGTCGCGTAGCGCTCCTCGACGTACTGCGACAGGACCAGCACCGGCGTGCCGGGCCAACGGGTACGGATCTCGATCGCTGCGCGGAGCCCCTCGTCGGTGAAGCTCGGCGGCATGCGCACGTCGACGATGCAGACATCGGGTCGGTCCTCCGCGACGGCCTCGACGAGCCCGAGCGGGTCGCTCACGGCCGCCGTGACCTCGTGGCCCTCGTCCGCGAGGAGCCGCACGAGTCCCTCGCGGAGGAGGACCGCGTCCTCGGCGATCACGACGCGCACGGGATCTCCGCCATGAGCACCGTCGGCCCGCCGTCGGGCGAGAGCAGGTGGAGCTCGCCGTCGAGCGCCCGCACGCGATCGCGGAGACCCGCCAGCCCCGATCCCTCGACCACCGTCGCGCCGCCGACGCCGTCGTCCTGCACCTGGACGGTGAGCCGATCGTCGACGCGGCGGACCGTAACCCCTGCCGTCGTGGCCCTCGCGTGCTTGACGACGTTGGCCAGCGCCTCGCTGACGACGAAGTAGGCCGCTGCCTCGACCGACGCGGGCGGGCGCGCCGAGACGTCGACGCCCACGGTCACCGGCACGGTCGAGCGGGCGGCGAGCGCGGACAGGGCGGCGTCGAGCCCTCGGTCGGTGAGTACAGCGGGGTGGATGCCCCGGGCCAGGTCGCGGACCTCGGTGATCGCCAACTTCGCCTCCTCGTGCGCCCCGGCGACGAGCTCCTTGGCCCGGTCCGGGTCGGTGTCCATCTTGTCCTTCGCACGCCCGAGGTCCATCGCGAGCGCGACGAGCCGCTGCTGGACCCCGTCGTGCAGGTCGCGCTCGATCCGCCGCCGGTCCTCGGCCGCCAGGTCGACCGCGGCGGCGCGCGTCTCGGTCAACGTCTGTACCCGACGGACGAGGTCGGAACCGAGCATCCCGCGCACCAGGTACCGGTTCGCCATCGCGAGCCCTCGGACGATCCACGGCGTCAGGAGGATGATGGCCGCCCCGATGAGGGTGACGAGCACGAACTCGATCGGCGTGTCGATGACCCAGCGGCTCCCGGGGGCTCCGACCAGCACGGCCGTCGGATGGGCGTCGAGGGTGATCTGGACCCACGCGTCGACGACGTGCACCGGGTTGGGGAGCGCCCAGGCGTACGCGGGGAGGAACAGCAACGAGATGCCGAGGACCCAGGCGGTGAAGACCACCGTGAAGGTGAAGATGCCGATCGGCAGCATGAGGAGCAGGTAGGCCACCTCGGTCCAGGTCGCCGGGTCGGTCAGACGCGAGGCGTACGGCCGCCACCAGCGGTCGCGTGGCGGGTCCTGCCGATACGGCGCCGGCACGTCCAGATCGAGGAGCAGTCGAGCACGCATCCGCTCGATCGTGCCCATCGCGCGCGAGACGTACAGGGTCGCGATCAGGATGGGGATGCCGATGAGGGTGATCAACAGCCCGAAGCCGAGCGCGAACCCGGTGACGAGCACGGTGAACGTCGCGATGCCGACCGGCAGGTTGAACAGGAGGTGGAACGTCTCCCGCCAGGTGCGGGCCTCGAAGGGGGCCCGCAGCGCGAGGAGGACCGGGTTCGGGGTCCGGACCGCGGCGGGAGGGGGTGGGAGGGTCATCTGGGTCTCCATGCCTGCAGGCTAGGGGGCCGGCATCGCGACCCCAATCCTGCCACCCGGCGTGTTCGCCGTCGGGTTATCCCCCGCACCTCGTCCCGCCTACGATGCGGGGAACCGAACGAGGAGGCCCCATGCCGAGCCCCGACGACGTGATGCGAGACCTGTACTGGTGGGGGCCGGCGACCCTGTTCCGATGCCCGCACGACCCCGATCCGGCGAACTGCGATCTCGGGCTCGTCGGCGTCCCGCACTCGAGCGGGAACGGGACGACGTGGCACGATCAGCATCTCGGACCGCGCGCGATCCGCGACCTGTCGATGGGCTACCGGCGCCGGCACACGCGGTGGAACCTCGACCCGTGGGAGGCGGTGCGGATCCACGACCTCGGCGACGTTCCCATGCCGAGCTTCCTGGCGAACGACGTCACCATCCGCGAGATCGAGGCCTTCTACCGCCGGCTCGATGGAACGGGAACGCGACCCGTGTCGATCGGTGGCGATCACTCGATCCCCCTCGCGATCCTGCGGGCGATCGCCGGGCCTGGTGCCGAGACGACCGCGGGCCGTCCCGCGGCGTTGGTGCACTTCGACGCCCACTACGACACGTACGACGACTTCCCGTCCTGGTACGGGGTGACGGACTCGGCCGGGCATTGGGCGTCCCGCTCGGTGCACGAGCATCACGTGGACGGAACCCGCAGCATGCAGATCGGGATCCGGGGACACGGGTACGGCGAGGACGACGGGCATACGAGCCGGGAGCTCGGGTACCGCATCGTCGACAAGGACGAGTTCGACGAGCTCGGCGTGGGGGCGGTTATCGAGCTCACACGCGAGCGGGTCGCCGACCTCCCCGTCTACGTGAGCTTCGACCTCGACGTCCTGGACATGACGATCGCACCGGCCGTCTCGAACCCCGAGCCCGGTGAGGAGGGGCTCACCATGCGGGAGGCGATCCAGACGATCCAGGGCCTCCGCGGGCTCGACGTGATCGGCGCCGACGTCGTCGAGATCATGCCCTCGAAGGACGGTCCCGGCCAGATCACGGGGTGGAACGCCACGCGGATCGCGTTCGAGCTGGTCTGCCTGGTCGCCGACTCGCTCCTGATGCGCCGGTAGGAGGTTCGGCGGCCTCGCGACCCGTCGACCGGTGGGCGCGCCGGGCCGGAGGGATGGCCCGGCGCACCCTGCTCTGCCGATCCGACGGTCGTGTCAGCTCGCCAGGTTCTCGATGATCGGAAGCGCGCCGTCGATCGCGATCGCGAAGCCGATGTTCTCGGCGGCCGAGGCGGACGCCCCGGCGGTGTTGATCCCCACGAGCCGTCCGGCCGCGTCGATCAGCGGGCCGCCGGAGTTGCCCGGGTTGATGGCCGCATCGGTCTGCAGCACCCCCTCGAGGTGCTCGCTCCCGCCGTTCGCGCCCGACACGTCGATCGTGCGGTCGAGGCCGGAGACGATCCCGGCCGTCGCCGTCGCGCCGAGTCCGAGCGGGTACCCGAGCGCGACCACCTGCTGCCCGAGCGCCAGGTCCCCGGACGACCCGATCGGCATCGCCGGTCGATCGCTCGTGGGGGCGGACACGACCGCGATGTCGTGGGTTGCGTCCGTCCCGAGCACGGTGGCGGACGCGGACGAGCCGTCGCTGAACCGCACGCGGACATCGGTCGCTCCATCGACGACGTGCGCGTTCGTCACGATCACGTCGGAGCCGATGATCACGCCCGATCCCAGACCATGCGCCTGGATCGGCTGGCCGAACGGTCCGACCTGCGTGGCGGTCACCTGCACGGCGACGACCGAGCGCATCGCCCCTGCGATGACCGAGGTCAGGTCCGTGGTGTCGCCGGTCGACGCAACCGAGGCGATCGGCGCCGCCTCGGTCTGGCCGCCCCGGTCGGCAACGACCTTCGCGAGGACGCCGCCCTCGATCGCCGAGGCGGTGAGCGCCACGGCGAGGAACGCCGGGACCCACCGGCGCCGGCGCGGTTGGATCGTGGGCGCTCGGCCGACGTCCGGGGAGGGAGCGGCATCGGATGCGAGCGGCGGGTTCGGGATCGCCGGCCCGGTGCGGGGGACAGGGGCTGGGGGCAGAGACTCATGCATCGTCGACCTCCTGTGTCTCGATCGGAGCCCCGAGATCCCTCGACAGCCGGACGAAATCGTCACGGGTCATCTCACCGCCCGCGTACCGCATCCGCGCCCGTTCGAGCGCCGCATCGTGCGGGGGTGCGACCGACGTCGTCGGTCCGACGGCCATCGACGTCGTCGGTCCGACGGCGACCGGTCGACGTTCGCTCGTGAGCCGCGCGACGGCCCACACGGCCACGCCCGCGAGGATGAGGATCATCAGCAGCGGCATGAGCCAACCGAACGACACCCACCACGGGCGGTCCACCCATTCCGGTCCGAAGTGTGCGAGCGTCGGCATCGGGGACACCTCCTGACCGCCGGGCCCTCCGGCGGCCACCATCAGTGGAACGCAGTGACCTGGGAGAACCCTGGGAGCCGCCCGAGAGGTGGATGAG
>DASTHN010000094.1:0-16801 GCA_035718185.1 Actinomycetota bacterium | reverse complement strand
GCATCATGTGCCTCACGTGCCACCAGCCGCACGGGTCGAACAACCTCTCGCTCCTGACCGAAGACCCGGCGACGCTCTGCCTGCAGTGCCACACCGGCAGCGAGGCAGCCGCGCCGACCGGTCCGACCGGCACCACCGGAGGGGCGGGTCCCACGGGTCCGTCCGGCACGGTCGGCCGCTCCGGGACGACGTGGGGAAGCGAGCGCTCGGCAACTTCGGACGGACGCCAGCCGTCGGATCCGGCCGCGGAGGACCTGGCCGGCACGCCGGTCCTCGGCTTCGGCGCGCGCGAGAACGACTATTCGACCGCCGACGGAACGCCGATCCGCATCTACCACCACCCGATCTCGGCGGACGAGCAGCAGGACGGCGCCCGGTCCGTGACGTGCTCGTCGTGTCACAACCCGCATCTGGCGGATACGACGAATGCGGGCGAGAACAGCCTGGTCGTCGACCCCGCGGACACCACGCGGCAGTGGGACGTCTGGTGGCGCCCGGGATCCGCGATGACACGGGGCTCGATCGATGACTGGTGCGGCACCTGCCACGTCAAGCCTCGGAGAGTCTCGCCGATCGCGCCGAGCGACGCCGTTCCCTATCCCGTCCGGCTGTCGTACGACGCGTCGACAGACGCCGACGGCACGCCGCACGACGAGTTCACGTACGGGGGATGGACCTCGGAGGCACCGCACGGCCCGACCGGCGCCCGCCTCGCGTGCACGGCGTGCCACGACTTCCACGGCTCCTCGAACGCCTACCTGCTGCGGGAGCGGATCGTCAGCCCCGACGGCACGTCGACCGGGACGATGACGGGGTTCGGCGCGGTGCAGGCCCACTGGGACCGGCTCCAGGCCTTCTGCCTGACGTGTCACACGCAGACGGACACGGCGCATGGACGGGGAGAGCTGTGCACCAGCTGCCACAGCCACTCGAGTGGCCGGCTCTAGGGGCACGGGGGATGTCCGGGGGGGCGCCCGACCCTCCTTCCCTCGGGTCCTCACCCCAAATCCCGCTCGAGCATCATGCGTCCGCACCAGCGGCAACCGGCCACGACGGAGCTGCTGAGATGGGCCCCGGAACGGACGATGGCGCAGGTCAGGGGCCTGGCCTTAGGGTCTTGGCCCTAGCCAGCCCCTCGGGTCTCGGCCCCGAGCCTCGGGCGTCGACCCCGCCAGGACTAGGCGCTCGAGCCGAGAGGAGAATCGGGTCTGCGCGCAGCAGCGCGGGGCTCGCGAACCGATACACGTCTGGGGTACTCGCCCCTAGCGTGGTCATCGAGGAAAGCGATCAGCACAAGCGAGGAGGTCGCGACGATGACCACCCGAGCAGTTTCGCAGAGATACGCGGGTCCCGAGATGTGGTTCCTGTCCCTCGCCACCGTGGTGCTGGCGATCGGGGCCCTGCTCATCATCATGTGGGAGCCGATGGCGCTTGGTCTCGCCCTCGGCGTGGGGCTCCTGGCGCTCGGCGCTCGGAGCCTGTTCACGAAGGTCAAGGAGTCGGCGCACCGCCGGGCCGATGCCAGCTCCACCGTGGCGAACGCGGGCCTCGCCGTCGCGGCGGTCTCGATCGCGCCGCTGCTGCTGTTCGCATTCCTCTGGGCGGCGCTGCTCGTACTGCTCGGGGCCATGTGGGTCCTGAGCGCGCTCGGGGTGATCTGAGCCGGTCCGAGCCGACTTCTCCTTGGAGCCGCCGTCCATCGGACGGCGGCTCCATCGTCGACGGGGTGATGGGATGATGCGCGCCCTCGGCGCAACGTTCCTGTCGGTCGTGTTCGCGGCCGCGGGCGCTGCGTTGCTCGCCCCCGCGCCCGCGTCGGCCCAGTCGGCGACCCCGTCCCCCGACCCGATGACCGCCGCCGAGTGCGTCGGCTGTCACGCGATCCCCGACATCGTGGTCGCCGACGACGGCAAGTACCGGCCGGGTCTGTACGTCCGCCCCGAGGACCTGGCGAGCAGCATGCACGCCGGGTTCGCGTGCACCGATTGCCACAGCTCGCTGAGCGCGACGATGCACGCGCGGCGAGACGCGGCGCGCGACTCGTGCCGGATGTGCCACGAGGAGCAGTACGCCGACTACGAGGCCGGGTACCACGGGACCGCCGGCCAAGGCCTGCGTCCCACGTGCATCACGTGCCACGGCGCCCACACCGTCCAGGATGCGAACACCCGGTCGTTCGTCCATCGCGCGAGCGAGCAGTGCGACCGCTGCCATACCCAGATGAACGAGGCGTTCATGGGCGGGAACCCCTTCGGGATGGACACGCACCTCGCCGGCGTGGACGTGGCGACGTGCGCCGACTGCCACGGCTACCACACCGTCCTGCCGAGCGAGGACCCGGCGTCGCCCGTGAACCAGGCCAACATCCTGACCACGTGCCGGCAGTGCCACGCGGATGCGCCCGCGAACTTCGTCGACGTCCAGATGCACGTCGCCGAGGGGCCGATCCCCGACGACCCGCGCCTACGGGTGGTGACGATCTACATGCTCACGCTGCTGATCGGCACGTTCGGCTTCTTCGGCTATCTGACCGTCCTGGGGATCCGCTTCGAATGGCGACGGCAGGCCGAGCGCGCTCGCGAACGGTCGGGGACCGGAGGCGTCTTGTGAGCACCACCACGGTCGAGAGGCTCGAGCATCCCGACGAGGCGCGCGACGGCACGACCCTCGTCGTCCGTCGCTGGTCGTGGTGGGCTCGAGCCACCCATGCGGTGCTCGCGCTGTCGGTGTTCGGGCTCGTGCTGACCGGGATGCCGATGCACTACGCCGACGCGTTCTGGGCCAAGCCGCTGCTCGCGCTCTGGCAGGGCGAGCGAGGAGCGGCCGCGATCCACAAGATCTCGGCGGTGGGGTTCATGGGCTCGGCCGCGATGCACGTCGTGGGGATGCTCCTCGCCTGGGTCAGCGGCCGGTTCAAGCTGCGGTCGATCTTCCACCAGGACTCGATCGTGCCGCGGTGGACGGACGCGAAGCAGATCGGCCAGCAGATCCGGTACCTGAAGGGACGGGGGCCGAAGCCCGAGTTCGCTCGATTCACGTTCTGGGAGAAGTTCGACTACATCGCCGAGGCGTGGGGGCTGCTCATCATCGGCCTGACCGGCCTGATGATGTGGTTCCCCGGACGGTTCCTCGAGTACCTGCCGGGGTGGCTCGTGAACGCGGCCCGGATCTTCCACTCGTACGAGGCGATCCTCGCGATGGGGTTCCTGTTCACCGTGCACTACTTCAACACGCACCTGCGGCCCGAGGTCTTCCCCGTCGACGAGGTCATCTTCAGCGGCAACATCCCGCTGCACGAGATCAAGGAGCGCTACCCCGGCTGGTACCGGCGGGTGGTGGGGACGGACCTGGTGTTCCGGGCACGCACGGGCACGAGCCGCACGGCGCTGCTCATCAGCGGGTTCTACCTCTCGGTGGGCTTCGTGATCCTGATGCTCGTGATGACGACGGCCGCGCTCGAGGCGATCCGCTACTTCTCCTGGATGATCACCGGGCGATAGGGACCCGAGCCCTCACCCCTCGTCCAGGCCGATGATCCCCTTGCGGATCGCGTACTTCACGAGCTCGGTCCGGTCGTGCATGCCGAGCTTGCGCATGAGGTTCGCCCGATGCGCCTGCACCGTCTTGATCGACAGGAACAGCGTGTCGGCGATCTCGCGGTTCGTCTGGCCCTCGGCGATGAGCTTGAGGATCTCGCGCTCCCGATCGCTCAGCGTGTCGAACGAGGTCTCCTCGCCCTTGGCCACCCTCGCCAGGTAGTCCTTGATCAGCAGCTTCGCGACCGTGGGGTGCAGGACGGCCTCCCCCTGGTGCGCACGTTTCACGGCCAGGATCACGTCCTCGGACGGGGCACGCTTCACGACGTACCCGGTCGCCCCGGCCTGGAGCATCTGGAACACGTAGCCCTCGCTGTCGTGAACCGTGAGCGCCACGACCTGTGTCCCGGGGCTGGATTCCCGGATCCGTCTGGTCGCCTCGAACCCGGAGAGTCCGGGCATGCCGATGTCCATCAGCACGACGTTCGGCTCCAGATCCCGAACCTTCTCGATCGCCTCCTCGCCGGAGGACGCCACCCCGACGACCTCGAGCTCCGGATCGGCGGCCAGCACCATCCGGATGCCCTCTCGGACGATCTCGTGGTCGTCCACGACGAGCACCTTCACTCGGCCGTTCATGTCTGCCCACCTTCGCTCTGCGTCGCAGGGACGCGGTTGTCTCCGTCTTCGGACGGCAGCGGGAGCTCCGCCACGACCCGTGTGCCGCGACCCGGCACCGAGTCCACGCGGAACGTGCCTCCGGCGATCTCGGCCCGCTCGCGCATGCCCTCGAGGCCGACGGCCTCGCCGGTCCGCGCTCGGGCCGCCACCTCCACGACGTCGAAGCCGACGCCGTCGTCGTCGATCTCCAGCCGCAGCGTTCCGTCGGGTGCCGCGACGTGCACCTCGACCTGCGTCGGCCGAGCGTGACGGGCGCAGTTGCTCACGGCCTCCTGCACGATCCGGAAGGCCGCGAGCTCGATGTGGTCGGGTAGGCGCCCCACCTTCGCGCCCTCGAACGAGATGGGGAACCCCCACAGGTCGCTCATCTGCGCGACGTACCAGCGGAGCGCGGGCATGAGGCCGAGCTCGTCGAGCAGCGCCGGGCGCAGCTCGAACAGCATCCGGTCGAGGTTGCGCGCAGCCTCCTCGGCGAGCGACTTCACGGCGCCGATGCGCGTCCGCGAGGCCTCGTCCACCGGCGCCTGCGACTCGAGCAGGTCGATGTTCATGATCAGCGCCGAGAGCACCTGGGACGTCTCGTCGTGCAGCTCCCTCGACAGGCGCCGGCGCTCCTCCTCCTGCACGGTCAGGGTCTTGCGGAGCAGGCCCTGCAGGGCCTGCTCCTTCTGCTGCAGGCGCTCCAGGAGCTCCGTGTTCCGCACCGCCACGCCGACGAGCCCCGCGAGCGAGCCGAGCATGTCGCGCTCGGCTTCGTCGAGCGGTCGGGGCGGGTCCCAAGTCAGGCCGATCACGGCCAGGCACCGATCGCCGATGCACGCCGGCGAGAACGCCCACGCGAGGGGTTCGCTCGTCGCGACCTCGTCGAGAGATCCGGCCGAGGTCAGCACGCGCCCCTCGTCCGCGACGCGCATCACGACCTCGCCGTCCGGCGGCCTCGAGCCCCACACGGCCTCCGGATGCGTGCCCTGCTCCGAACGCCAGATCGCCACCCCGTCCGCCGCGAGCGCGGCGCCGACCTGTCCCGCCGCTCGACCGAGCACTTCGGTGAGCCCGGCGCCCGAGGTGAGCAGCGACTGGAGCTCCTCCATCCCCTCGAGCTCCGAGCGCAGGTCGTCCGCGGCCTGGCGCAGGTCGGTGGCTTGGTGCTGGAGCTTGTCGGCCATCTCGTTGAAGGTGCTCGAGACCTCCGACAGCTCCCACGACGTGTACTCGGGCAACCGCACCGTCAGGTCGCCCTGGCCCAGCTTCTCGGCGGCCTCGCCGACGTCCGCGAGCGGCCGGAGCACGCTCCTGCGGATCGCCCACACCGACAGGACGATGCCGATCAGCAGCGGGATCGCCGCGATCACGAGCGAGGTCCGCGCGCTCTTCACCAACTCGTCCTGGAAGGGGCGCTCATCGAGCCGGACCTCCACCGCGCCGAGCACGCCCGAGGCCTCCGAGTGACAGCCCACGCACTCGGGCTGCTTGGGGACGGGCACGAACACGGACAGGCTTCCTTCGCCGGACGACGACGTGACGGTTCGGTTGTCGTCCATCGAGGTCAGGAGCGCGGCCCGCGCGGGGTCCGTGAGGCTCAGGTCCGTGCTCGAGGTCACCCACGGCGTCCCCGCACGGCGGTAGACCGTCACCGAGTCGATCAGCTCGCCCTCCTCGACGTTCCTGACCGACTGCTGGATGTCCTCGGGCGAGTTGTTCAGCATGCTGACCTCGAGGCTGTCCTCGGCCGTGCGGGCGACCGCGACCCCGGCCTCGATCCACTGATCGTCGATCCGGCCGGTCTCCAGGCGCGCCATGATCGCGAGCGCGATGGCCGACGCGGCGCCGAGCAGGACGGCCATCCAGAGCATGACCTTGACTTCCAGGCGCACGGGGTACCCCCTTGCCCGCTACTTCAGCGCATCCCTAGGGCGGCGAGATAGGGCGTGGGTCCCCCCGCCGCGAGGCCGTCCGGTCCCCATGTGGCCGGAGACAGGCGCGGACCCGATGCCGTTCGAGCCGCCGAGCCTCAGGCGTTCACCGCAGCGGCCGGCTGGAACGCGCACGCGGGGTCCTCGGCCAGCGCGTCGCCGAAGGAGGCGAACGCGCGGGCACGGGAGCCCCCGCACGTGTCGGCGTAGGGGCAGACGCCGCACCGGCCACCGAACTCCGTCGCCCGGATCGAGCGCAGCAGCGGGTGGTCGCGGTAGAGCGCGACGATGTCGTCCCGCCTCACGTTGCCGAGCCGGAACGGCAGGAACCCGGCGGGGAAGACCTCGCCGTCGTGCCCGACGAACAGGATGCCCTTGCCGTCGCGCGTCCCGACGCTCTGCGCCCGTGAGGTCCCCGGCTCGCCCAGACGCTCGCGCACGCGGGAGGTCAGTCGCCGGTACAGCGGCCCGAGCCCGAACGCCGACACCGGGTCCACGTCCGGCTCGGCCTCGCGGCGCTGCGCGACGACCCGGCGGAAGAACGGTGCCTCGACCGTGCGCACGATGAAGCCGTAGCGCGACGCGTCGTAGAGGAAGTGGACGACGTCCTCGTTCTCGGCCGGGCTGAGCTCCTCGAGGTCGGACCCCCGGCCCACCCGGATCAGGAAGAAGACCTCCCAGATGTGCGCGCCCCAGTCCGAGAGCAGCGCGGCGACGTCGGCAAGCTCCTCGACGTTGCCCCGCATCACGGTGGTGTTGATCTGGACCGTGTGGCCCTCCTCGACGAGCATGCGCACAGCGTCCTCGGTCTTGCGGAAGTGGTCCTCGACACCCCGGACGCCCTCGTGGGTCGCGGCCGTTGCGCCGTCGAGGCTGATCGACACGGTCTTCGCCCCGGCCTCGCGCATCCGCGCCCCGGTCTCGCGGGTCAGCAGCGGCGTCACGCTCGGCGCGAAGCCGATCGGCATCCCGTAGGAGCGTGCGTGCGCCGCCAGCTCGAACAGGTCTGCGCGCATGAAGGGGTCGCCGCCGGTGAAGACGATCACCGGGAACCGCGGCGTGAACGCCCGGAGGTCGTCGATCAGCTTCAGGCTCTCGTCCGTCGTGAGCTGACCGGGCATCGCGTCCGCGATCGCCTCCGCGCGGCAGTGCTTGCACGCGAGCCCGCACGCCTTGGTCGTCTCCCAGAACAGGAGGATCGGCGCCTGCTCGAAGTTCACCGGCATCGCCGCTACCCCACGATCTGGGCCAGGTAGGTCTCGAGCGTCGCGGCGTCGATCGGACCGACCTGCTTCGCGCGGATCACGCCGTCCGCGTCGATGAAGAACGTCTCGGGGTAGCCGAAGACCCCGTACTCGACGCCGAGCGAGCCGTCCGCGTCGACGACGCTGTGGTACCGGATCCCGAACTCCTCCTCGAAGGCCAGGGCGTCCGCCTCCGCGTCCTTCGAGTCCACGCCGAGGAAGATCACTCCGCGTTCGCGCCACCGGGGCTCGGCCGCGGCGAGGATCGGCGCCTCGTCACGGCACGGACCGCACCACGACCCCCAGAAGTTCAGCACGACCGGCTTGCCCTGGAGGTCGGCCAGCGCGAGGGTCCCTGCCTCCCCGTCGCCGCCGCCGCCCGCCGGCAGCTTCCAGCCCCCGTCGTTCCCGCCGGCGAGGAGTGGCAGCTCGAAGTCGGGCGCCGCACGCCCGAACGGATCCTGCCCGAGCCCCCCGCCGTTGCGGGCGGCGAGAGCCACCCAGACCATCGCCAGGGCCAGCACGACCACGATGGCGCCGATCACCAGCCCTCGGCCGCGGCCCCCGCCGGACGGCTCCGGCGCGGTCTCGTCGCGGAACAGGTCGTCGTCGGCCGTGAGCGGCGGCGTTGCAGGTGCAACATCCTCGTCCGCCCCCGCGAGCGCCACGACGTCGTTTCGGTCGGCGCGACCCTCCATGTGGCCGACCATCCCACCGCGACCCGGGACCGGCAGTGGACCTTCGGCCCGGGCGCGCCGGGTCACCGGACCCATACCGACCTTAGGGCGCGGTCGGACGATTTCCCCCAAAGAGGGCGACGACGCACCGATTTCGCCGTTCGGCCCTCTGACCAGCGAGAAGGGGGACGGAGAGATGCCTCGGATCGCAGACGACGACGACTACGGGTTCGCCGAGGACGAACCGCCCGAAGGCTTCGAGCGCCGGCCGAGCCGGCTGCCGCTCGTGCTCCTCGGCGTCGCGGTCGTGGCGGCCCTGTTCGCCGTCGGCTACACGATGTTCACGCGCTCGACGGTCTACTACCACACCGCCACCGAGGTCCGCGGGATGCAAGGCGAGCACGTCCGGCTCTCCGGCCAGGTGGTGGACGGCACGATCGAGGCGGACGCGGCCTCCGGCACGGTCGCCTTCTCGGTGAGCGATGGGACGTCGACCGTGCCGATCCTGTACGAGGGGCCGATGCCGGACACGCTCCGCGACGAGGGCGAGGCCGTCGTCGAGGGCGAGATGGGTACCGACGGCGTGTTCCACGCCGACAAGCTGTTCGCGAAGTGCCCGTCGAAGTTCGAGTCTCGAACCTCGGAGCCGCAGTAGGCATGGACGGCCGGCCGGCGCTCGGGATCGCCCTGACGCAGGTCTCGAAGGCCTTCGGGGCCCAGCTCGCGCTCGACCACGTCGACCTCACGATCGACCAGGGGTCCTTCGTGGCGGTCATGGGCGCGAACGGCGCAGGCAAGACGACGCTGCTGAAGGTGATCTCGGGGCTCGCGGCGCCGACGTCGGGCAGCGTGCGGATCGCCGGCATCGAGATGCGCAAGGCCGGCCCCAAGCTCCGCGCCCTCGTCGGCGTGGTCTCGCACGAGACGATGCTCTACGCCGATCTCACCACCGAGGAGAACCTCCGGTTCCACGCCAAGCTCTTCGGCCTCCGCGATCCCGCGGCGGCCGTGATGCGCGCGGTCGAGCGCCTCGACGTCGCACACGTGCTCGACAAGCCGGTCCGCGCTCTCTCCCGCGGTACCCGGCAACGCGTGGCGCTCGCCCGCGCGCTCCTCCACGACCCGGCGGTGATCCTGCTCGACGAGCCCTACACCGGGCTCGACGAGGCGGCCGCCGCCACGCTCACCGAGCTCCTCGACGAGCTCGCCACGCCCGGTCGCATCCTCATGCTCACGCTCCACGACGTGGTGCGGGCGCTGTCGGGGCCGCGGCGACTGATCGTGCTCTCGGGCGGCCGGGTGGCGCTCGACGAGCCGATCGCGGGGAGCACCGACCGCATGGCCGAGACCTACCTCGGTCTGCTCCGCGCGGAGGCCCGCCGATGAACGTCCTGTCTCCCGCGTTCGCGATCGCCGGCAAGGACCTGCGTCTGGAGCTGAAGACCCGCGACGTCGTGGCCTCGGTCGGGCTCTTCGTGCTCCTCGTCGTCGTCACGGCGAGCTTCTCGTTCCCGACCGGCGGCGAGGGGCGCGAGGGCGTGGCCGCCGGCGTCCTGTGGATGGCGTTCCTGTTCGCGGCGCTGCTCGGCATGGGGCGCTCGATGGCGGTCGAGAAGGAGGACGCGTGCCTCGAGGGCCTGCTCGTCTCGCCCGCGCCGCGCGAGGCCGTGTTCCTGGGCAAGCTCTTCGCGAACCTCGGCTTCACGTTCGCGGTGGAGCTGGTGATCCTGCCCGTGTTCGTCGTCCTGCTCCAGCTCCGACCGGGGGGCGGGACATGGCTGGTCGTGCTCGGGACGTTCCTGGGGACGCTCGGCCTCGTGACGGTCGGGACGCTGTTCGCGGCGATGGCGGTCAACACCCGCGGCCGCGAAGCGATCCTGCCGCTCCTCGTGATGCCCGTGTCCGTGCCCGCGATGGTCGCCGCCGTGAAGGTGAGCGAGGCCGGGTTCTCGGGCGGCATGGCCGACGGGACGCTGTCATGGCTGCTCCTGCTCGTGGGCTACGACGCCCTGTTCCTGCTGGTCGCCCTCGCGACCTTCCCGTACGTGACGGAGGAATGAGGTGAACGACGTGAAGACGGACGCTGCGCGGCAACAGCCGGTGGGGGAGCTCCGTCCCGACGCCGTCGCCGGACCCCTGGCCGGGTCCCGGCGACGTCTGTGGGGCATCGCCACCCTCGTGACGCTGCCGATCCTGCTGGGGATGGCGCTGTTCTGGGCGCCGGAGGACGCGAACCAGGGCGCCGCCCAGCGGATCTTCTACATCCACGTGCCGAGCGCGTGGATCGGGTTCCTCGCGTTCTTCGTGGTGTTCGTGGGGAGCATCGCCTTCCTCGCGACCGGCAAGCGGAAGTGGGACGACGTGGCCTCGTCCTCGGCCGAGGTCGGGGTGGTGTTCACGACCGCGGTGCTGGTCACCGGGCCGCTCTGGGGGCGCCCGGTCTGGGGCGTCTACTGGACGTGGGACCCGCGGCTCACGAGCTTCCTGATGCTCTGGCTGATCTACCTCTCCTACATCGTGCTTCGTGGGTACGTCCCCGAGCCGATCCGCCGGGCGCGGTTCTCGGCGGTCCTCGGCATCGTCGGGTTCCTCGACGTGCCGATCGTGTACCTCTCGGCGCGCTGGTGGCGCTCCGAGCATCCGACGAACTTCGTCGTCGATCGCGGCGACCTACCGCCCGAGATGCTCGCGACGCTCATCGTCGGCCTCGTCACGTTCACGTTCCTGTACCTGTACCTGCTGTCCGTGCGCCGCTCCATCGCCCGCCTGCGCGCGCAGCGCGAGCTCGAGGAGGTGGCCCGATGAACAGCACCGGCTACGCGATCGTCGCGTACATGGGAGCCACCGTGCTCTACGGCCTGTACCTGCTGTGGCTCCTCGCGCAGGAGCGCAAGCTGGGGAGGAGTGGCCGTGACGCTGCTCGGTAACTTCGCGCTCCTCCTCGGGCTGATCTCGGCGGGCTACGCCGTCGTGGTCGGCGTCGCTGGCGCGAGGAGCGGGCGCGAGGAGCCGATCCGCAGCGCCGAGGGAGCCATGAAGGCGGCCGCGGTATCGCTCTCCGTGGCCGCCCTCGCGCTCATCGTGCTGCTGCTCCGCAAGGACTTCCGCGTCGAGTATGTCGCGCAGTACACCAGCCGGGACCTCTCGGTCTTCTACACGGTCGGCGCGTTCTGGGCCGGCCAGGCGGGCTCGCTCCTGCTCTGGGGCTGGACGCTCTCACTGATCGGGGCGGGCGTGATCTTCCAGAACCGGGCGCGGAACCGCGACCTGATGCCGTGGGTGACGGTCACGCTCGGCGTCGTGCTCGCGTTCTTCGTGGTCCTCGTCACCTTCTACGCGAACCCGTTCCGGACCCTGCCGGTCGCGCCGAGCGACGGGCAGGGTCTCAACCCGCTGCTCCAGAACTACGGGCAGTGGGTCCACCCGATCGCGCTGTACCTGGGGTTCGTGGGCTTCACGGTCCCGTTCGCGTTCGCCGTGGCCGCGCTCGCGACGGGGCGCCTCGGCGACCGCTGGATCCGCTCGGTCCGGCGCTGGACGCTCTGGGCTTGGGTGCTCCTCACCGCCGGGATCTTGTTCGGCGCGCGCTGGGCGTACGTCGAGCTGGGCTGGGGCGGCTACTGGGCGTGGGACCCCGTCGAGAACGCCAGCCTGCTGCCCTGGCTGGTCGGCACCGCGTACCTGCACTCGGTCGTCGTGCAGGAGAAGCGCGGGATGCTGCGGGTCTGGAACGTCTCGCTCGCCGTCGCGGCGTTCGCGATGTCGATCTTCGGCACGTTCCTCACGCGATCGGGGGTCATCTCCTCCGTCCACGCGTTCGCCGAGTCTTCGATGGGCCCGCTGCTCATCGGGTTCACCTTCGTGACGATCGCCGTCGGGACGGCGCTGATCGTATGGCGGCTCCCACAGCTGCGGGCGAGCGGCCGGATCACCTCGGTCGTCTCGCGCGAGGCCTCGTTCCTGCTGACGAACCTCCTGTTCGTCGGCATGACGATCGTCGTGCTGTGGGGAACGATCTACCCGATCGTCAGCGAGGCGGTCCGAGGCGTCGAGATCTCGGTCGGGCAGCCCTTCTTCAACGCACTCATGGCGCCCCTCGCGATCGTGACGGTCGCGCTCGTCGGCACATGCCCGCTCCTGCCGTGGCGGCGCGCGTCGAACCGGCACCTGAAGCGCAACCTCGCGATGCCGCTCGCCGTCGGCGCGGTGGTCTTCCTCGCGCTCGGCCTGGCGAACCGCGGCGACGACCTGCTGATCGTCACGGTGCTCGCGCTCGGCGCGTTCGTCCTGGCCACCGTCACCGCCGAGATCTCGCGGGGGTTGAGCGCTCGCCACCGCCACCACGGCGAGTCGTGGCCGAGGGCGATCCTGAACCTGTTCGCGTTCACCCCACGCCGGTACGGCGGCCCGATCATCCACGCCGGTGTCGTGATCATGCTCGCCGGGATCTTCTTCAACATCGGGATGAAGCAGGAGGTCCAGTCCCAGCTCGCCGTCGGCGAGTCGGTGCGCATCGCCGGCAACACCGTGACGTTCGAGGACCTGACCTTCGAGCAGACCCCCTCCAAGTTCGCGCTCATCGGCTCGTTCCGCGTCGTCGGTCCCGGAGGTGAGGACCTCGGCACGATCGTGACGGAGCAGGCCGAGTACACCGGCCAGCAGCAGGTGACCGAGGTCGGCATGCGCTCCACGCTCGGCGCCGACCTGTACGTCGTGATGAGCAACGTCGACCCGACGCAGCGGGTCGCCACGGTGCTCGTGTTCCACGAGCCGGCCGTGTTCTGGATCTGGACCGGGATGATCGTGATCGTGGTCGGGGGCATCCTCGCCGCCTGGCCTTGGCGCACCGACCGAGCCGCGCGCGGGGGTCGGGGGGAGCTCGAGATCCCGAGCGAGTTCGAGGAGCCGGAGGTGGCCCGATGATCCCGGTCGCGATCGCCTCCTTCGGCCTGCTCATGGTCGTCGTGTACCTGATCGCGCGGCCGTTCGTCACACCGCTGCGGTACGCGCAGGGGACGTCGCTCGAGCAGCTGCTCGCCGACCGCGAGCGCCTGCGCGCGCAGCTCCGCGAGCTGGACATGGACTTCGAGACCGGCAAGCTCGCGCAGGAGGAGTACGAGAAGCTCCGCGCGCGCCGTCTGCAGCAGATCGAGGCGACGGCGCGCGCGATCCACGACGCGGAGAGCTCGGACGAGGAGCTCCCGAGGGTGGGCGCCGGGACGACCGACGCCGCACCCACCACCACCGAAGACCTCGAGCGTGAGCTCGAGCGCCGGATCTCGGACCGCAAGCGCGTCCTCGAGGACCTCGAGGCACACGCTTGCCCCGGATGTGGCCTGACGATCGATCCCAAGGACCGGTTCTGCCGCAGGTGCGGAGCCGACCTGGCGACGGCGGAAACGAGGTGAGCGGCAGATGACGAAGGACATGCGACGGGCTTCGCGGGTGCTCCGCCTCGCCGTGCCCGCACTCCTCGCGGCGGCGGCGCTCGCGGCGGGACCGAGCGCCGCTGCGCAGACGCCCGGCTCGATCGAGGGCAGGGTGGTGAACGGCACGAAGGACGCGCCGGCCGCCGACGTGGAGGTGTCGGTGCAGCTGTTCTCGGCGGATGCGGACCTCGGCACGACCACAACAACCTCGGACGCGAAGGGGCGCTTCGCCTTCGCCGAGCTGCCGAGCGACGTGGCCGGGTACCAGCTGTCGGCGACGTACGAGGGCGCCGTCTACCGATCGGTCGCGGCCGCCTTCACCCCCGGGCAGACCGTGGAGCAGACGCTCACCGTGTGGGAGCCCACGACCGACGCCACGGACGTCGTCCTGACCGATTACATCGTCTGGATCGATCGCGAGGGCACGGGCGTCGGCGTCCAGCACGACTTCGCGTGGACGAACGGCGGCGACAGCGCATACGTCGGTGACGGCGGTGGAGGGAGCGGCGACGGCGACGGCGTGGTCTCGGTGCCGCTGCCCCAGGGCGCCACGAACCTGCAGTACCTCGGGACGTTCCTGGAGAACCCAGGCGACGTCGTCGGCGGGACCTACGTGTCCGACGCGCCGATCGTCCCCGGCGACTCGACCGCGACCATCCGCTACAACTCGCCCCCGCTCTCGTCGCTCACCCTCACCACGCCCTTCCCCACGACGAGCGTGCAGCTGTTCGTCCCGCAGGACGTCTCGGTCACCGCGACGGCCCTCCGGCGCGCCGGGACGGTCCAGGACGTGGTCGACGGGCAGACCGTCACGTACCAGGTGTACGCCGCCCAGGACGTGGCTGCCGGCACGACGATCGAAGTCTCGATGACGCAGGAGGCGCAGGAGCCCCGGAGCTCGAACCCCGCGATGTGGATCCTGCTCGGCGTGGCCGGGCTCGCGCTGATCGGCGGCCTGGTCGCTGTGGCGATCCGGCGGTCGCGGAGTCGAAGGAGCGGCAGGTCATCCTCGCGCTCGGCCGCCCGCCCGGCCCGAGCGAAGGCCCACGCCGTCCCGCCGAAGGGCAACGGACAGCGCGAGCGCCGACCGGCGACGCGGGGCGGCAACGGCCGCCGGTCCGAGCCCCCGGGCGAGGACGCGGATCTCATCGTCGAGGAGATCGCGGCCCTGGATCTCAGCTTCGAACGCGGGCTGCTGGACGAGCGGACGTACAAGCGCCTGCGCGTGGCGGCGAAGGACCGGCTGCTCCGCGCGGAAGGCGCGCGAACGGGCGGGGGCTCCCGATGAGCGGCGGAGGTGAGCGACCGTGCTCGTGACGCGTGAGGCGGATTACGCCGTCCGCTGCGTCGTCGAGGTCGCGAGGATCGGCCGGACGAGCGCGGCCCAGGTCGCGCGCGTACAGGGGATCTCGCCGACGTTCCTGGGCAAGATCGTCCAGTCCCTCGCGAAGGCCGGCATCCTGGCGACCCGACGTGGCGTGGGTGGCGGGATCTCGCTCGCGAAGCCCATCGAGGGCTTCACGCTGCTGCAGGTGATCGAGGCGATCGAGGGACCGTTGTGGATCAACGACTGCCTCCAGTCCCCCGACCGCTGCGCGCTGGCGGGCACCTGCCCGGCCTATCCGTACCTGTGCGAGGCGCAGGCGCGGCTCCGCGAGGCCTTGGACGTCACGTTCGCCGAGCTGCTCGCCGAGCCGGCGGCGTCGCGGCTCCCTCCCACGTTCGTGGAGGCGACCGGGGACGCTCCGAACGATCGCGGCAACGGCCAGGGCCGCGTGCGGACGGCCGATCCCGCCGCCACGGGGGGTGCGTGATGCCGCTCCTCGCCCTCGCGATCGGGTATCGGGGCGTCCCGCTCGAGGACCTCGAGCGCGCGGCGATCCAGGCGGAGGAGCTCTCGGAGGCCTTGCCCTGCCTGCTCCGCGCGCCGGACGTTCGCGAGGCGCTCGTCCTGTCCACCTGCAACCGCATCGAGATCTACGCGTGGGCGAAGGACCCGGAAGCCGCCGCCGAGCAGATCCGACTGTTCCTCGAGGACCTGAAGGACCTGCCGATGGGCTGGACCCGGCCGCGTTCCGTGGTCCTGATCGGCGACGACGTGATCCGCCACCTCTTCGAGGTGACGGCCGGCCTCGACTCGATGATCACGGGCGAGTCCGAGATCCAGGGTCAGGTCCGCGCTGCGTACAAGACGGCGGCCGCCCATGGCGCGGTCGGCCCGCACCTCCACGGGCTGTTCCGATGGGCGCTCGAGTCCGGCAAGCGCACCCGATCGACCACCGGCCTCGCGCGGGCGCGGCAGTCGTTCCCGCGGGCCGGAGTCCACGCGATCGCGGCGACCCTCGGAGGCCTCGAGGGACGCGAGGTCGTCGTGGTCGGGAACGGCAGGATGGCCACCGCGTCCGTCCGGGCCTTGTCGCACGCCGGCGCCAAGGTACTGATCGCCGCCCGCAGGCCCGAGGCGGCCGAGGAGCTCGCCGACGAGTTCGACGCGGTCACCCTCGGGCTCGACGCGTTGGAGGACGAGCTGGTCACCGCTGACGGTGCGGTCTTCGCGACATCTGCGACCGAACCGCTGCTCGGCTCCGCCGCCTTCGCCCGGATCGTCGCGGCCCGTGGCGGGCGCCCGCTCGCCGTCGTCGACCTGGGCCTGCCGAGGAACATCCACCCGGACACCGCGGCGCTGGACGGCGGCAAGGACGGGTTCGACCTGTTCGACCTGTCGCGCCTGGACCACGACGGCTACACCGTCCCCGGCGGGCGCGAGGCCCAGATCGGCGCGGCGCAGGAGGTCGCGCTCATCGAGGCCGAGAAGTGCGTGGCATGGTTCCGATCCAAGCCCGCCGACGCCGTCGTCGCGGCGATCCAGGCCCGGGCGCGCGACGTCGCCGAGCATGAGGCGGCGGCGGCGGCCCGGATCCCCGGGCTCGACAAGCGGCAGCGAGCGGCGGTCGAGCAGGCGATCCGGCGCTCGGTCCGCAAGGTGGTCCACACGCCGACGGTCCGCGCGAAGGAGGCCTCCGCCCGCGGCGACGACCTCCTGCTCCAGGCGGCGCGGTGGCTCTTCGGGATCGACGGCGACGAGGCCGCAGCGTCACATGCCCCCGGTTCGGAGGAGGCGGCGCGATGAGCCTGTTCCGTCGCAAGCGAGGCACTCGAGCCCAGACCGGACCCGAGACCGAGAACCGAACGACGCCGACCGACGACGTTCCGCCCGAAGCAGGCGAAGAGCGGAACGAGGCACCCTCCGTGTCGACCCCGGCTACGGGGGCGGAAGCCGAGCGACCCGACGACGTCAAGGGCCCGCTCTCCTCCACCAGA
>DASTHN010000093.1:0-3791 GCA_035718185.1 Actinomycetota bacterium | reverse complement strand
AACAAGGCGAACGTGATCATCGGCGAGATGGCCTCCAGCGCCACGATCCCGATGGCACAGTCGGTCACGATCCCCAACAAGGTCGTACTGATCTCGCCCACCTCGAGCGCGCCGCAGATCTCCGACCTGAAGGACAACGGGCTCGTCTACCGGGCGTATCCGTCCGACGCGCTCCAAAGCAAGGTTCTGGCAACGACCGCCGTGGCGAAGTTCGGCAAGGGCGCGACGCTGAACGTCGGCGCCCGAAACGACGCGTTCGGATCCGCGCTGCAGGCGCTTTTCATCGCCCAGTGGAAGAAGCTCGGCGGGACGATCGGGACGAGCATCTCGTGGAACCCTGACCAGGCGAACTTCGACTCCGACGCCGCGAAGCTCGTGGACGGCAACCCGGCCGGCTGGGTCATCATCGACTTCCCCGACACGTTCCAGAAGTTCGTGCCATCGCTCGTTCGCAGCGGCAAGTGGAGCGCGTCGAAGACCTTGACGATCGAGGCTATCCGCAACGCCGGTGTGCTCGACGCGATCGGCGATCCCGTGAAGGGGCTCAGCGGGTCGGCCGGGAGCGCGGCGGGCGGCCCTGTCGGCAAGGCGTTCGCGGCCCTCTGGAAGAAGTCTGTGAAGGACGCGAAGCCGTTCACGGGATTCGAGGGCACGTCGTTCGACTCGGCGATGGTCGCCTTCCTGGCGGCAGTCCGTGGCTGCTCGTCCTCACCGACGAAGATCAAGGCGAACCTCCGCGCGATCTCCGGCCCCCCGGGCCTCAAGGTGACCTTCCTGAACCTCGCGGCGGGCGTGAAGGCCGCGGCGGCGGGGAAGGACGTCAACTACGAGGGCGCGTTCAGCCCGGTCGACTTCGACGCGAACGGCGACATCGGCTCGGCCGTCTACGAGATCTGGCAGTACAACGGCAACGGCCAGATCCAGACGCTGCGGACGATCACCTTCCGCGGCTAGGACCCTCTGCGGGGGGAGGTGGTATGCCGCCTCCCCCCGGCCCTGCCCCGACCCCGAACCACCATCCATGGACCACACACGCAGGACGCACAGCGACGGATCCACCTTCGAGCGGCTGGCTTCGTACTCGCGCGCCGTGCGGTCAGGGGCCCACGTCGCGGTGAGCGGGACGGCGCCCATCGGTCCCGACGGGGTGCTCCATCCCGGGGACACATACGCTCAGACAGCTGTCGCGATCGAGAAGGCCCTCGCCGCGGCGGCGGCGCTCGGCGCGGAGCGCGCGGACGTGATCCGCACCCGGATGCTGCTGACCCGGGAAGCGGACTGGGAAGGTGCCGTGCGGGCCCACGGCGAGGCGTTCGCAGGCGTCGCCCCGGCCAACACCACGTACTACGTCGCGGGCTTCATTCCCGACGTGCTCGTCGAGATCGAACTCGACGCGATCGCGTCGAGCGCCGACTGACGGCTCGGCGAGCCCATGTTGCCTGGTCACCGGATTCCGTGGACGCCGGACGGTACGCGATCGGCGCGGACGCGGTCATGCTGCCCCATTAGGGTGGTCGACGTGGTCAGTCAAGCGCGCACGCGCTTCGATAACCGACCGACCCGGGACGAAATGCGTCCATGCCGTCGGCGGCTCGGAGGAAGCCCTTCCCATGCGGGTCGCACGGGCGTAGATCACTCGCCGGCTCGCTCGCTCGCTCCGCGGAGTGCGGATCCCCGTGCATGACGTCGTCATCGTCGGCGGCGGCCTCATCGGTCTGCTGACGGCGACGGAGCTCGCCGAGCGAGGGGCCCGCGTCTTGGTCCTGGAGAAGGATCACATCGGGTTCGAGCAGTCGGCCCGATCGGTCGCGGCCGTCAATCTGCCGGGCGGTGCTGCGAATGCCGGACACGGCTCGATGCTTCGCGTGTCCTCGGACGAATGGGCGACCTTCAGCGACCGATGGGGCTGTGAGATCGACCTCAACGCGGAAGGGTGGCACATCGTTGTCGCGGATGAACGCGACGAGGAATGGATGGAGATCGACCGTCTGACCTGGAACGAGACCGCCGGGTACCCGGAGAGCCAGACGCTTGACGCTGCTTCCGCGCGCGTGCGATTCCCAACGCTCCAGGGGCCGTTCCGTGCCCTCGAGGTCCGCTACGGGGGCCACGTCGACGCGACGATGGTCATGGGCGGGCTCTCCGAGGCTGCACACCGACTTGGCGTCGAGACGCGCTGTGGAACGCTGGTCACAGGGTTCGACACGCTCGGAGACAAGATCATCGGCGTCAGGACCCGCGAAGGGCAGATCGGCTGCGGCACGGTCATCGTGGCCGCGGGTGTCTGGTCGCCACACCTCTGCGACCTCCTCGGCTTCCATATTCCGATGCAGCGCGTTCGCGCCCCGGCCGTCGAAACGGGGCCACTGCCCGCAGGGACAATCCCTGGATTCGTTCGAGGATCGACGTTCGGCGCTCGCCAGAACCGGAACGGCACCGTGCGCATCACAGGCGGGTATCGCTACGCGGCGATGCTCCACGACCTCAGTCTCAATGACTTTCGTGACCTTCGGTTGTGGGCGCCGACGCTCTGGCAGAACCGCAAGGACGTGTCAATGAGAATCAGCCTCAGAGGCCTGAAGACGGAGCTTTGGTGCGCCGTGGCGCAGTTGAGAGCGGGCAAGGGGCAGACGGTCGTACCGCAGGGGTTCAGTGTTTCGTCCAAACCGCGCGATCGGATCAAGCAGCTCGAGGACCTGGGGCGGCTCATTCCCGCCGTGCAGGGGGCCCGCATTCACCGGACGTTTGCCGGCGTCATCGACCTGCTCCCCGATCTGCAGCCTGTGATCGGGTTGATCCCCGGCACCGAAAATGCCTTCGTGACGTCCGGGTTTAGTGGTCACGGATACATGTATGGCCCCGGTGCGTGCCAGGCCATGGCTCAACTGATCGTCGATCGAGAGACGAGCATCGATTTGGAGCCCTACCGGCCGGAGCGCCTAACGGAGAAGCTCTCGATGCGAAGTCAGATCTTCTGATCCCTCTATCACGGTTCAGACCGATGGCTGAGGTCGCCGTGCTGGCCGCATGGCCGCCGGGCTATCGTCGTCGAACCTCCGGATCCCGGCGCTGAGGAAGGAAACATGGCCGTAGACATGGTGTCGCCACGAGTCTCTGGTTCGCTCCGAGTCCTGTTTCTCGGAGCTATGACGAATGCCTACTACGAGGCGAGCGAGGAGGAGCAGCGCGAGCGGATCCTGCCTCGTTTCAAGCAGCTAACAGAGGAGTGGCAGGCCCTTGGCGCCGTCACGCTCGCGACGTTGGACGATGACCTTCTGATGGTGGGCCAGCCGATGTCTACCGGGTACACGTTCTTCCTTCTCTTCGAGGTCGAGAGGCTCGAGACGATCGTGGAGATGATCCAGCGGATCAGGGAGCCCGTCGACGGCGTGCGCATGAACATGTACGTGCGATTCGAGGCCCGCGTCGGTCGACCGTTCTTCCTGCTCGAGCCCCCGACCGAACGATTGGCTGGTTGACCACGGTAGCGCCGACATCCAGCCGCGCCTGGGAGGCGCAGGCGGCTACCGGAAGACAGCCTGTTACACCAACTCGAAGCAGCTGGTCGAACTCGGCTACCTCGAGACCCTGGTGCTCGACGAGACGTCGCGCGCGACCACTATCTACCGGCCCACCTAGAAGGTGTTCGTCGCCGTGAGGGCCTGGACGGCGACACCGACCACGATCCGCCACGGATCGACCCCGAGTTCTTCCTCCGCATCCGGGCCCTGCAATACAGCCAGAAGTCGCCCTCGAGCGTCGACTGAGAGGCGGGGGCAACGGTCGCACCG
>DASTHN010000092.1:0-27317 GCA_035718185.1 Actinomycetota bacterium | reverse complement strand
CGTGAACCCGGAGGTCGCGGGTGAACAGGACGAGGGTGCGCACGGGACCAACCTATGGCGATCGCGCTCGGTCGATGCGGTCGAACCTCTGCAAAGCGGACGCGGTCACCCGCCAGGCGTGGCGGTCGGCGCCGGGGAGGTGGTCACGGTGAGGGGAGGGACCAGGCTCACCGACGGCGAGGGCGTCAGCACGAGCTGGCCGAAGTCCTGACTGATGACGTGCCGCGTGACGGTGAGGCTCCCGGTGTCGGGCATCTGCTCGATCACGTCGTAGGCGAGCAGATCACGTTCCGGACCCCCCGAGAAGTAGAGGACCTGCGCCGAGAACGGGGTGTCGAGACCGCGGAAGACGCCGGCACCCGATCCGCCCGTCGTGCCGATCCGCAGGAAGAGCGTCCCGTTCACGACCCGGGCGCTCGTCTCGTGGAAGTGCCCCGAGATCACGAGCGGGACGAGACCGGCGACGGCCTCCCCCATGCGATCGTCGTGGACGGCGACGATGTCCGGCGGCCGCTCGAGCGCCTGGACGTCCGACTTGACCACCTCGCCCGCGGCACGGGACGCGCTCGCGAACGCGTCGGCGTCCACCTCGTCCCCCCTGGCGGGCGTGAAGAGCGGATGGCCGAGCCCGTACACGGTGATCCCGTCCACCTCCTCGACGGTGCCGTCCAGGACCGTCGCGTTCGGCAGGCGCGCGATCTCGGCCTGCAGACCGATCGGGTCGTGGCTGCCCCGGACGAAGAGGTACGGCCGACCGAACCCGGGGATCTTGGTCGCGATGAGGTTCTCGACGGGCGTCCCGAACGACGTCGTGTCGCCGGTGTCGATCACGAAGTCGACGTCGAACGACTCGGCGATGTCGCGCGCGAAGTCCATGCCGAGCGGCGACGCGTGGATGTCCGAGATGTGCAGGACCCGGACGACGTCGTTGCCGACGATCGGCTGCGTCTGGATCGAGGTGTAGGCACGCGTGGCCCCGTCGATCAGCGTCGCCAGGCCCGCGCGGAAGTCCTCGATCCGGTCGGTCGCCTGTCGGACGGGTCCGATGAGCTTGGCGGCCGTTCCCAGGGAGCCGGTGTACGTCGGCTCGGTGAACGCCGCCGGACGGTACGTCTGCCACGCGAGGAGCTCGACGCTACCGACCACGAGCACTGCCGTGACCCCGGCGATCAGCACCTCCTTCCACCGGGACCGGAACACGAGCAGACCCAGCGCGAGCGCGCCGATCGTCGAGACCTCGAGGAGGCGGACCGCGAGCCTGCGGACCTGGTCCACCGCATCCTCCTGGACCTGGTCCGCCAGGCCGTCGACGCCGACCCGCTCGACGACGTCCGTGAGGCGCTCGACGCCGACGTCCTCCAGCGTGGCCGAGATCCGCAGGGGAGCCCAGTGCGTGTCGGCGATGACGCGGCCGAACGGCGGGAGACCGATATCGGTCTCCCCGGTGCCGAAGCCGGCCGCGACCTCCACGCGGAACGGTCCCATCGGGACCTCGGCGCGGCCGAGCAGCAGCGCGCCGAGCCACGCGCCGACGAGTCCGACGGCCACCGCCAGTCCGAGCCTGCCGGCTCGCCGGACGCGATCGTCGCCCCAGATGGCCACGTTATCCACTCTAGCCAGCGGGTCCCGTACGCCGGGTCCGGATCGAGGCTGGGGTACGCTCGATGCGTGTTCGGCCGACCCTGGCGGATCGCCACGATCCGCGGCATCCCGGTCCTCATCGACCCCTCGTGGGTCTGGATCGCGGTGCTCCTCACGTACAGCCTGTGGGTACAGCTCGACCGGACCCACCCCAACCTGACGTCGGGCGCTGTGCTCGCCTACGCCGTGCTCGGTTCGGTGCTGTTCTTCGGCGCGGTCTTCCTGCACGAGGGCGCCCACGCCGTCGCCGCCCGCATGAACGACATCGAGGTCCTGGGCATCACGCTCGTCGTCTTCGGCGGGTACACGAGCGCGCGCGTCGACCAGAAGGGCCCCGGCGCCGCGTTCGCGATCGCGGCGGTCGGACCGGCCACCAGCCTGGCGCTCGGAGGTCTCTTCTGGTGGCTGTCCCAGGTGACCGACGCGGCGAACCCGGCCCTGTCGGGGCTGCTCGGGTACGTCGGGTGGGTGAACCTGATCATGGCCGTCTTCAACGTGCTCCCCGGCCTGCCGCTCGACGGTGGCCGGATGCTGCAGTCGGTCATCTGGAAGCTGACCGGCCGGCACGACCGCGGTACGCGGGTCGCCGCGTGGACGGGCATGGCGCTCGGGGCCCTGCTCATCGCGTACACGCTCTTCGATCTGGCGCGCGGAGACTCCTACGGGAGCATCTGGGCCGGCATCATCGGCCTGTTCATCTACCAGGGGGCACGGGCTCAGAGCCGGCACGCCGGCATCGCGCGCGGGCTGTCGGGTGCGACGGTTGCCGACGCGATGGACCCTCCACCCCCGGCGATCCGGGCGGACATGACGCTGTCCGAGGCGCTCGACCGGTTCCTGCGCGGCCACGAGGAGGAGGCGTTCCCGGTCCTCGAGAACGACGGCCGCGTGATCGGCATGATCTCGTTCACGTCGGCCCGAGGGGTCGGCGCCGAGGATCCGCTCCGTCCGGTCAGGGACGCCGTGATCCCCCTCACCCAGGTCATCCTCGCCCACCCGGACGACCCGCTCGAGGAGGTCTCGGCCAAGCTCGGTGCCGGTCGAGCCGCGCTCGTGCTCCGCGACGGCCGGCTGGTGGGCGCGATCACGGGCACCGCGGTGATCCGCTACGCGCGAGCCCGCCGCGCCTGAGCGGCCTCGCCGTGTCGGCGACCGGCGGTAGCATCGCGGACGTGGCCCCCCGCCCCTTCGAACCCGACCCCGATCAGCAGCGCGTGCTGGAGCACGAGCGCGGGCCGCTGCTCGTGCTCGGCGCGGCGGGGACCGGCAAGACGCTCGTCCTGCGCGAACGGTTCGCGCGCCTGGTCGCGGACGGCGCCGACCCCGAGCGCATCGCGCTCGTGACCCGCTCCAAGCGCGATCGCGCCGCGGCGCGGGCCGCCCTCCTCGACCGGCTCGCCGCTCCGCTGCCCTCGGTCCGCGTGTTCACGACCCACGCGCTCGCCTACCACGTCCTGGGGCTCCGGTACGCGCTCCTCGGCTACACCGAGCCGCCCCGCGTGCTCTCGGCGGCCGATCACTTCGCGCGCGTCCGGGCGCTGCTGCAGGAGGAGGACCCGGGCCGGTGGGGCGACCTCGGCGCGCTCCTGTCGCTGCGGGGGTTCGCCGACGAGGTCCGCCACGTCGTGCTCCGCGCGCAGGAGGCGCTGCTCGCCCCGGACGACCTCCTCGAGCGCGCCGAGCACGCAGGGCTCACCGCATGGCGGGGGCTCGGCCTGTTCTACGGCCGGTACCTCGAGACGATGGCCGGCGAGGGGGCCGTGGACTTCGCGGGGCTCGTGACGCAGGCGGCGCGGACGGTCGACGGCGGCGCTCCACCGTTCGATCACGTCCTCGTGGACGACTATCAGGACGCGACGATCTCGTTCGAACGGCTCGTGACGGGGCTCCAGGCGCCGGACCTCGTCGTCGCCGGGGATCCGGAAGCGCACGTGTTCTCGTTCCAGGGGACGACCGACGTGCCGCTCGGACGCTTCGCGGAGGTGCTGACCGCACCCGTGGCCACGCTCGGGACGCGGCATCGTGGCGCAGCCGGGGCGTCGCTCGAGGGCTGGCGCGCCCCTCACGTCTCGGAGGAGCTCGCATGCGTCGCGCGGGAGCTCCGCCGCATCCACGTCGAGGACGACGTGCCGTGGAGCCGCCTCGCCGCGGTCACACGCCGTCAGGGGTCGCAGACGGCGCTCCTCCGTTCGCTCGACGACGCCGGCATCCCGCATACCGGCCTCGACGCCGGTCCCGGCCCCGGGGGGTCCCCCGCCACGGTCCCCTACCTGCTCGGGCTCCGGTGGCTGATCGCGGGCGACGGGGAGCGCGACGAGCTGGTCGAGGCGGTCCTGACGTCTGAGCTCGGCGGGCTGTCGCCCGCCGCGGCTCGGGGGCTGCTGCGCTCGGCGCGGGCATCCGGACGGCCTCCGCGTGACGCCCTCGCGCTGGACACCGGTCTCAGCGCCACCGAGCGCGACTCGCTCGAGGGCCTCCGCCCCGTCCTCGAGCGGGCGCAGACGCGATCCGCTTCGGTGCTCGATGCCTTCGGCGTGCTGTGGCGCGACCTCCCGTGCTCCGCTCGGCTCGTCGCGGCGGCCGATACGGACCCGCAGGCGCGGGCCGATCTGGACGCGGTCGTCGCGCTCGCGAGGGCCGTCGAGGATGCCGGCAACTCGGCCGACCCGTCGATCGAGCCGTTCCTGGCGGGGATCTCGGCGCGGGAGGGCGCCCCCGAGCTCGCCGGGCCGGTCGAGGATGGGGACGACGCCGTTCACGTGCTCACCGCGCACGGCGCGGCCGGGCTCGAGTTCGACACGGTGTTCGTCGTCGGCGCCGTCGAAGGCAACTTCCCGAGCCTGTCACGACCGGAGCCCATGTTCGACCTCGCGACCCTGGATGCGAGTCGCTCTCGCTCCCAGATCAACCGAGCGCGCCTGGCCGACGAGCGGCGATTGTTCGGGCTCGTCCTCGACCGCGCGATCCGGCGGGTGGTGCTCACCGTGAGCGAGCCCGAAGGCGAAGACCAGGGCGTCGCCGCCCCCTCCCGGTTCGCTGAGGAGCGCGCGGTCGTCTGGCGCCGCGCTCCCGTCGCGCCGTTCGCGTCGCCGGTCTCCACGACCGAGGCCATCTCGACGTGGCGGCGAGCGCTCGCGGACCGCGGGACCCCCGCGCCCGAGCGCCTGGCGTGCCTGGACGGCCTCATCGCGCTGGGCGCGGACCCCTCGACGTGGTGGTTCCAGCTGGATTGGTCCGGCGCCGGAACCGCGCCGCACGCCCAGCTGCACCTCTCGTACTCACGCCTCAGCCACCTGGAGAACTGCGAGCTCCAGTACGTGTTGGCCGACGAGCTCGGACTCGATGCCGGGAGCGGCTACAAGGCGTGGATCGGCCACCTGATCCACTCGATCATCGAGGAGTGTGAGGAGGGCCGGATCGAGCGCACCCCCCAAGCGTTCGTCGAGCAGATCGACCGCCGCTGGCAGGAGGGGCAGTTCCCCTCCCACGCCGTCTCGGAGGCCGAGCGCTCCCACGCGATCCAGGTGCTCGTGCCGAACTGGTTCGAGCGCTACGGCGACCTGCCCGCGACGGCGAACGAGCGTGACTTCCGGTTCGTCCTCGACGGCGCGGCGATCAGGGGGCGCATCGACCGGATCGGTCCGGCGGTCGAGGGCGGCACCCGGATCACGGACTTCAAGACCGGCCGCGCCGACAGGGCCGGAGCGGCGGCCGAGAACCTGCAGCTCGGCGTCTACTACCTCGCCGTACACGAGTGCGAGGAACTCGCCGAGTACCGGCCGATCGCCGGTGTCGAGCTCGCGTTCCTCGGGGGCAAGGGATCGAAGACGGACCTCACCGTCGTCGGATGGCCGGTCAGCCAGGACGTCGAGGAGGACTACAAGGAGCGGATGCGCGATCGGCTGACGGGGCTCATCGGCCGGATCCACGAGCTCGACGGGTCCGGCCGCTACGTGCCGAGCACGGCGGCCGACTGCTACTTCTGCGGGTTCCGGACCCTCTGCACGCGTTACCCCGAGGGCGGGGCGGTCTTCCCGATCCCGGAGCCGAGCGGGGCCAGGGAGCCGGAGGGGAGAACCGGGTGAGCGCCTATCCCGAGCCGATCGTGGCGTTCCTCGGCGGGGAGCCCACGGAGGAGCAGTGGCGAGCGATCTCGTACCCGCTCGAGCCGTTCGTGCTGGTGGCGGGTGCGGGGTCGGGCAAGACCTCGGTCATGGCCGCCCGGGTCGTGCATCTCGCGATGGTCGCGGCGGGGCTCACGCCCGCCGAGCATCCGGGTGTCGCGGCCGGCAACGTGCTCTGCCTGACCTTCACGAACAAGGCCACCGAGAACCTGCGAATCCGCGTGCGGCGAGCCCTCGCACAGCTCGAGCTCGAGGAGGGCGAGGAGCCAGAGATCTCGAACTACCACGGCTTCGCGGCCGAGGTGCTCGAGCGATACGGCATGCTGGCCGGGCTGGAGCCCGGTCAGCGGGTGGTCACCCCGGCGCAGCGCGTCTGGGTGGCGGAGCGCGTGCTGGACACGATGACGTTCGAGCACCTCACGACCCGGTGGCAGCCCACGATCGTGAAGAACATCCTCAACCTCGACGAGCAACTGCAGAACCACCTCGTGGAGCCGGAGGATCTCGCACGGCACGTTGAGGGCAAGCTCGAGCAGCTCGAGAGGGCGCGGTCGGCGGAGCCCTACCAGGCCGCCCTCGAACGGATCGAGCTCGCCGAGGCGGTCAGGCGCTTCCGGGCGCTGAAGCTCGAGCTCGGCGTCATCGATTTCGGGGATCAGATCGGCCACGCAGTCCGGATCGCGTCCGAGCACCCGGAGGTCGGCCAGGCGTACCGCGACCGCTTCGGCGCCGTCCTGCTCGACGAGTACCAGGACACGAACCACGCGCAGGCCATGCTCATGCGGTCCATCTTCGGAGGGGGACACCCGGTCGCGGCCGTCGGCGATCCCGACCAGAACATCTACGCGTGGCGTGGCGCCAGCCTCCACAACCTGCTCGAGTTCCCGACGGTCTTCCCGCGGGCCGACGGCACCCCGTCCGAGAAACTCCCGCTCTACACGAACTTCCGCTCGGGCGCGCGGATCCTCTCGGCCGCGGACGCCCTGATCTCGCCGCTCCCATCCGCCCAGCGCCCGGACCCGCACAAGCACCTGCGTCCCTGGGAGCCGAACGGGCAGGGCGAGGTGGCGGTCGCGCAGTACGAACACGAGGTCGCCGAGGCCGACGCGATCGCCGAGCGGATCGTGACGCTGCACGCCGGCGGCCTCGACTGGCGCGGCTGCGCCGTGCTGTGCCGTACGCACCGGCTGTTCGAACCGCTCCAGCTCGCGTTCGCCGCTCGGAACATCCCGGTCGAGTTCATCGGGCTCGCCGGTCTCATCAAGCTGCCCGAGGTCGTCGAGGTCCTCGCGTACGCGCGGGCGGCCTCGAACCCCGAGGAGAGCGTGGCCCTCGCGCGGATCCTCACGGGTCCGCGGTACCGCGTCGGCCCTCGCGACCTCGCGCGGGTCGCGGCGTGGACGAAGACGAGCGAGTACGCGATGAGGACCAGTCTCGAGGAGCGGCGACTCGAGGAGGACGAGGACCTCCTGGAGGACACGCCCTTCCTCATCGCGGAGGCGCTCGAGCACCTGGACGACGTGGAGGACCTCTCGAACGAGGGTCGTCAGCGCATGCGCGCGTTCGCCGATGAGCTCGCCACCCTGCGCACGGCCGCGCGGCGTCCCGTCGGAGAGTTCCTCGCGGAGGTCGTGCGCCGAACCGGTCTCCTCGCCGAGTTGGAGGCCGAGATCGACGTCTCCCTCGCCACCGCGAAGCGACGCAACCTCACCGCGTTCCTCGATCAGGTGCACGCGTTCCAGCCGGTCGAGGGCGAGCTCACGCTCCGCGCCTTCCTCGACTACGTCGACGCGATCGACGACGACCGCGAGTGGAACCCGGTGCAGCCGAGCGACGAGGACTCGGTGAAGGTCATGACCGTCCACGCCGCCAAGGGGCTCGAGTTCGACACCGTCTTCGTGCCCGGCCTGGCGCGAGGCCTGTTCCCGAACGATCGAGTCCAGCAGAACCCAGCCCGCCGCGGCTCCTCGCTCGACGTCGAGCTGCGCCGGGATCGGGCGCTCTTGCCCGTGTTCGACGGCGTGATGAAGACGTTCGCGGATCAGCTGCGCCTACAGGAGGAGTTCGAGGAGCGCCGGACGGCCTACGTCGCGCTCACGCGCGCCCAGCGACGCCTCTATCCCTCCTCGGCGGTGTGGTACGGCGAGAACCTGAACGCGAAGCAGATCGGGAAGTTCCTGACCGAGCTCATCAGGTGGGCGCGGGACCGCGAGGGCATCGAGGTGACATATACGGGCGACGACGTCGCGGACGGGTCGGGAGAGAACCCGCTCGCCGGCTACCGCCAGCGGTTCGTTCGCCCGTGGCCGGGCCCGGCGCTCCCGGACGAGCGCGATGCGCTGTTCCCCGAGGGTTGGCGTCGGGCGGCGATCCGGGGACGCCAGACCGGTGAGGTGCCGGCCTCGCTCCTGGATGCGCTCGGCGACGACGAGCGTGCGGTGTTCGAGGTCGCGAGCGCAGAGCGCCGGACCCTGGCGGCACACCTGCTCGAACGCGAGCAGCGCCCGAGCGACAGGCCGGACCCGCCGCGGACGGTCACGGTGAGCTCGGCGATCGACTACGGACGCTGCCCGAAGCGCTTCTACTGGACGGTGGTCCGGCCGCTCCCCCGGTTCTCGGGGCCGGCGGCCCGGATCGGCACTGAGGTCCATGCGTGGATCGAGCGCAGGTCGTCCGGTCAGACATCGCTGCTGGAGCTCGAGGAGCCCCCGGACCTCGCGGCCGAGGAGCTCGCCGGCGAGCCGGGCAAGGTGGAGCGCCTGCGCGCCTCGTTCCTGGAGAGCCGGTTCGCCGACATGACGCCGCTCCACGTCGAGCGCCCGTTCCTGCTGCCGGTCGAGGGTCGGTACGTCGGCGGCCGGATCGACGCGGTCTACGGCACGCCCGAGGGACCGTGGGAGGTCGTCGACTACAAGACCGGCAGGCGTCCGGCCGCCGACGAGGCGCTCACACGGGCGCAGCTCGAGCTGTACGGGCTCGCGTGCATCGATGTGTGGGGCAAGCGCCCCGAGGACCTCACGCTCACGTACCTGTACCTCGCGAGCGGCGAGGAGGTCTCGTACCGGGTCGAGGATCCCGCCGCGGTGCGGGAGCGGGTTGGCACCTGGATCCGCGGCATCGTGGGGGGCGGCTTCGACCCGACGCCCGGCGAGCACTGCCGCTGGTGCGACTTCCGCCCGTTCTGCGACGCGGGCAGGGACTGGCTCGAGCGGAACCTGGACCGAACCCCGGGGTCAGGAGCGTGAGGTGAGCCGCTCGACCTGCTCCTCGAACGTGCGGTACTGCGCGGCGGGGTCCCACCCACCCTCCCGCAAGGTAGACACGAACCGCACCGACAACCCGAGCGCGGGCGCCCGCTCGAGGAGCGCCGATCGGAACCACTCGAGCGTCCCGGGCTCGAGCAGGGTCTCGCCGCGCGTGCCGGGCCCGCGAAGGGACGGGTCGTCGACCACGATCGGGACCGGCCGGACGATCGCGTCCAGGCCCGCGGGAGGATCCCCCGCGGGTTCGATCCGGGCCGACGAGCCGTCCCAGGTCACGACGGCCACGACGGTGTCCGGCTCCTCCGGCCGGTAGAGCTCGGCCCGCACCGGGCCTACCCGTTGGTCGGGTGGGCCATCCGGCGCAGCATCCCGGCCGAGTGCTGCAGCAGCTTGACGGCCACCGCCGGCTCGGCGGCGAGCAGCGACTGGAAGTTGCGGCGCGATAGGCCGAGCATCACCATCGGCGTCTCGGCGATCACCGAGGCCGTCCGGGGGCCGCCGTCGAGCAGCGAGATCTCACCGAAGAAATCGCCCGGGTAGACGCGGTTCACGACGCGGCCGTTCGGGCTCACGACCTTCGCCTGGCCCTCCAGGATCGTGTAGAAGGTGTCGCCGATGTCGCCCGCGCGCACGAGCGTCGCACCCTCCATGTACCGCTGCTCCTCGCACAGGTCGGCGACGCGGCGCAGGTACCGGGGCGACAGGATCGCGAACAACGGAACCTGCGCCAGAGCCTCACGCGCTCGCTTGCTCACCGGAACCTCCTTCGGGCCGCGTCACCGGGAGCCTACCCGTCGGCCGGCCGGGTGTCGAAAGATCCCGATGTCGGTGCCACCCGCTAGGGTCGGGACCGTGGGGGGAGAGGTCCTCGCGGCGGGGGTCGCGCCGCGACGGTACCGGCATGGTGAGGTCATCCTCGGACAGGGCCGGGCCGTCACGTGCCTACGACTGGTCCTGTCGGGTTCGGTCCGTCTGTCGGCCGTGGCCCCGAGCGGACGCGAGGTCGTCGTCGCGCTGCTCGGGCCGGGAGACGTGTTCGGCGAGCTCGCGCTGCTCGGCGGCGGGCCGTCGCCGGTCGAGGCGAGGGCCGTCGGGGATCAGGCGCGGATCGTCGCGCTCCACGTGGGCACCCTCCGCGAGATCGTCCGCCGCGCGCCGTCCTGCTCCGAGGAGCTGCTCCGGCTGGTTGCCGCGCGCCTGCACCGCACGACATCGGCGCTCGAGGAGGCGCTCGCGCACGACGTGCGGGAGCGGGTCTCGCTGCGTCTGCGCGAGCTCGCGCGCTCGCACGGGACGGTGGCGCCGCAGGGAGTGGCCCTGCCGCCACGGCTGACGCAGGACGAGATCGCGCGCATGGTCGGCGCGACGCGCGAGTCCGTGAACCGGACGCTGTCGATCCTGAGCGCTCGGGGGCTCGTCCGTCTGGAGGACCGCCGGTACGTCCTGCCTGATCCCGAGGCGCTCGTCCCCGCCACCGACCGCTGAGGCGGCCTCAGGCCTGCTTGCGCTGCGAGAGCGCGGAGAGCAGCGCGAGGAACAGACCGGCGACGAACAGGAGCGTGCCGAAGACGTTCACGAGAGGGGGCAGACCGACCTTCGTCGCTCCGTACACCCAGATGGGTAGCGTCCGGACCTGCCCGGAGACGAAGTTCGTGATCACGAAGTCGTCCAGCGAGAGCACGAACGCGAGCATGAACCCGGACATGATGCCGGGCAGGATGAGCGGCAACGTGACCCTGCGGAACGCGACGAGCGGCGTCGCGAAGAGATCCTGCGCCGCGTCCTCCAGCGAGCGATCCATCCCTTGCACCCGAGCTCGAACAACGACCGCCACGAACGGCGTGTCGAACGCGATGTGCGAGAGGAGGATCGTCAGGAGTCCGAGCGGTGCCTGCACCTGCACGTACATCGACAACAGCGAGGACCCGAGCACGATCTCGGGGATGGCGATCCCCATGAAGATGAGGAAGCTGACGGCCGCCTTCCCGCGGAACCCGTACCGGCCGAGCGCCAGCCCGAGCGTCGTGCCGAGCGGCGTCGCGATCGCGGCGGCGACGAGCGCGATCATGATCGAGTTGCGGACGGCCTCGTTGAGGGCCGGGTCAGAGAAGACGCTCCGATACCAGTCGAGGGTGAACCCCCAGAAGCGCGGCGTCTGACGCTCACCCGGGATGTCGTTGAACCCGTAGAGGATCATCATCAGGATCGGCGAGACCAGGTACACCATCAGCAGCGCGGTGTAGACGGGCAAGACGAACCGCGAGAGCCTCTTCCGTTTCGCGCGCAGTGGCGCCGGTTCCGTCGGCCGCGCGTCGAGCGGGACGTGGACCGGCGGCGGCGTGACGACGGTGCTCATATCCGGGCCGCCGCCAGGGTCTCGTCCTCGGTGCCGATGAACCTCGCGTACAGGCTGGTGAGGATCACCATCCCGAACATCAACACCATCGCGAGGGCCGCCGCCACGGGGTAGCGTGCCTGGACGAGGTACTCGTCCTGGATGATGTTGCCGATCATCTTCGTCGTCGGACCGCCGAGGAACTCGGCCTCGACGTAGTCACCGGTCGCGGGCACGAAGGTGAGCAGCGTCGCGGCGAACACCCCCGGCATCGACAGCGGGAAGATGACCTTCGTGAAGACGTGGACCGGTGTCGCGTACAGGTCGTATGCGCCCTCGATCAGCGACTCGTCGATCCGCTCGAGCGCGACGTACAGCGGCAGCGCCGCGAACGGCAGGTAGTTGTAGACCAGTCCGCCGATCACGCCCATCCACGTCGACAGCACCTTGAAGTCGTCCGGCAACAGGCCGATGTCCTTCAGCGGTCCCAGTACGAGGCCGTTGTCCGCGAGGATGAACTTCCACTGCACGGTGCGGATCACGAAGGAGACGAAGTACGGAAGCAGGATCAGGAAGAGCAACGTGGGCTTCCACCTGCCACCCTTGAAGGCGATCCAGTAGGCGGCCGGATAGGCGAGGAGCACCGTGCCGACCGTCGTCGATGCCGCGTACACGATCGACCGCAGGAAGTATTCCTGCCGCGAGCTCAGGGCGGTGACGTAGTTCTCGAACTCCCACGAGAACGAGAAGCCGCCCGAGAGCACCCCGCCGCTCTTCAGCGACGTGTATCCCATGATGACGACCGGCACGACGAAGAAGATGACGAGCCACAGGCCGCCGGGCGCGAGCAATCCGTACGCCACGTGGCGACGCCGAGCCTCGATGCCGTGCGGCCGCACCGTCTTCCGCGACCGGGCAACGGTGGTCGCCATCAGCGCGGACCCGTCACTCCGAGATCGGCAGGAAGATCGCGTCCCACTCGGCCTTCTCCTCGTCGGTCTTCAGCTGCCTGCCGAAGCTCGTCCGCGCGAGCAACTCCTCGGTCGGGAAGAGGTACTCGTTGTTCGCGGTCTCCGTGAGCTTGTTCGCGTACCCCTTGTCCCCCGCCTCCTCGGCGTCGGCGGCGTGCTGGAGGATCAGGTCGCGGGTCCCTTCGACGGGCGACATGTAGAACACCCACTCTTGGACCATGGTGGCCGGCACGGGGTCGTAGTAGTAGTCCATCAGCGACATCGCGCTGACCGGATGTGCCGCCCCCGCGGGGATCATGAAGCAGTCGGCCCACATGTACGCGCCGCCCTCGGGGAAGACGAACTCGAGGTTCGGGTAGCCGCCCCACTCGGCGTAGTAGAAGACGTCGCCCGACCACGCCATCGTCGCCGCGAGGTTCCCGGCCGTCATGTCGTCCGCGTAGTTCTGCTCGTAGTACTGACGCACGACACCGGAGTCGCGCTGCATCTGGAGCCAGTCGGCCGCCTCCTGCCATTCCTGCGGCCCGGAGGTCTCCGGATCGATGCCGAGGTTGATCATGACGAAGTCCGCCATGTCCGCCTTCAACATCCCCACGCTGTTCGGAGGGAGCTTGTCGGGATCGGCCAGGTCGTCGAGCGTCGCGATCTCGGCCGTGACGAGGTCTCGGTTCACCCCGATCCCGGTGATACCGGATTGGTACGTCATCGAGTGTTTGGCGCCCTCGTCGAACGGCGGGCTCTTCGCCCAGTCGTTCGCGTTGGCGTCGAAGTTCGGGCGCTTCGTGGTGTCGAGCGGATACACCCAGTCGTTCACGACGAGGGCCTGGAACTCCCAGCCGTTCGTCATGACGATGATGTCCCAGCCGGTCTCCTGGCCGGCTGCCAGCTGCGGCTGGATCTTGCCGAAGAACGACGCGTTCTCCTGGATGATCTCGGCGTAGTTGACGGTCGTCCCGGTCTGGTCCTCGAACGCGCGCAGCGACGGGCTGTATCGCTCTCCGGTCTGCGGGTCCTTCGCCTTGTCGATGTAGACGGGCCAGTTCGCCCACTCCACCTGTCCCTCGGGAGGGCCGCCGAAGACGTCTGTCGGCTCGACGGCCCCGCCTCCGCCCGGTGTCGTCTGCCCACCGCACGCGGCGAGGACCGAGCCGAGCGAGATCCCGGCGACGCCCACGCCCGCGCCCCGGATGAACCCTCGCCTCGTCAGCCGTCTGCGCAGGATCTCCTGCATACGGCGGAGGTCCGGCTCCTTCTTCGGTGCGCTCATCGTGGCTCCTCCTTCATGGTGGGATCGAGATGTCCGGCCCCGGGCGCGCGGAGGCGCGGCACCGAGGGACGGGCGAGCGAGGAGGGCATGGCGACTGACAACCCGCTGCCAGCGGGTGCGCCTCGGATCTGGTCATCGCGGAGCGCAGGGGCGGGCACGTCCTATCGACCCCTCTCGAACCCGATGCTAGCCAGGCACGGGCGCCGGTCATGGCCCGTCCGGCCCTGTCGCGGAGGGTCCGAGGGGCCGGCCCCGGATCGGGCGCCGCGCCTCTTGACAACCGTGGCTCGTCCGTGCCCAAGGTGGCGCCATGGACGACTACGGCGCTTCCACCTACGGCGACCGCGTCGCCGACGTGTACGACGAGATGGTCGTCGAGATGGGCCTCGACACCGAGGGAACGGTCGGGTTCCTGGCGAGCCTCGCGGGCGAAGGGCCCGTGCTCGAGCTCGCGATCGGGACCGGCCGCATCGCGCTCCCGCTCCACGAGCGCGGTCTCCAGATCCACGGCATCGACGCGTCGGAGGCGATGATCGCGAAGCTCCGCGAGAAGCCCGGCGGCGCCGACCTCCCCGTGACGATCGGCGACTTCGCGGAGGTCGGCGTGGAGGGCCGCTACCGCCTGATCTACGTGGTGTTCAACACCCTGTGGGCGCTCCTTTCCCAGGAGGACCAGACGCGGTGCGTACGCAACGTCGCCGAGCATCTGACGCCCGGCGGCGCGTTCGTGGTCGAGGCGTTCGTGCCCGACCCCGCACGGTTCGACCGCGGGCAGCGGATCCACGCCCGCACGGTCGCCTCACACCGTGTCGTGCTCGAGGCCAGCACGCACGACCCGAAGGGGCAGCGCGTCTCGGCGCAGCAGGTCGTGTTCGAGGACGGTGGCGGCATCCGGATGTATCCCGTCGAGATCCGGTACCTGTGGCCCTCGGAGCTGGACCTCATGGCGCGCCTCGCGGGGCTGCGACTGCGCCAGCGGTGGGGCGGGTGGCACGGCGAGCCGTACACGGGCGAGGGGCGGCACGTCTCGGTGTACGAGCCCGACGACCGGTAGCGCTACTCCTGGAGCACCACGAGGCTGCAGGGCCCGCACAGGCGGGCGCGCCCCTTCACCGGCCGGCCGCAGCGGGCGCACGAGCGCGGCTCGGAGCGAGAGAACCGAACGGCTCCGTCCTTCTTCGAGCGCGCCACGCGCCCCTCGGCCTCGAGCTTCAGCAGGTGCGCGAGCACCGAGCGCGCGGCGAGCGGGTGGAGCTCGGCGGGGTAGTCGCCGTAGATCGAGGGGACGAGCTCCTCCGGCGAGCGGGCGCCCTCGGCGAGTCCGGCGAGGACCTGCTCCTCGCGCATCTGGCGGTGCGCCAGATACTCGTCCAGCTTGCCGGCCGCGTCGAGCACGACGGGTCCGTGCCCCGGGTAGATAGTCCGCGGCCCGAGCTCCCGCAGCCGTTGCAGCGAGCGGAGGTACCGGGTCAGGTCACCTTCGGGCGGGTCGATCACGCTGGTGCCGCGGCCGAGCACCGCGTCGCCGGTGAACAGCGCTCGATCCTCGGGGAGGAAGAACGCCACGTGATCGGGCGTGTGGCCGGGCGTCGCGACGGCGGTCATGTGGATGCCCGGCATCCGGACCGCCTGACCGTCCCGTAGCCGCTCTCGGCCGTCCGCCTTCGCGGCCGCTAGCACCGGCGCTCCGGTCTGCGAGGCGAGCGTGGCCGCCCCCGGCGCATGGTCCGGGTGGTCGTGTGTGAGCAGGATCGCGCCGACCCGACCGGCGGTCTCGAGGACGTCCGCGAGGTGACCGGGCTCGTCGACGGCCGGATCGATCACGACGGCCGGCCAGCGCCCCACGACCCACGTGTTCGTCCCGTCGAGCTCGCGGAGGCCGGCGTTCGGGGCGAGGATGCGGACGACCCGGGTCACGTCAATCCTGCCAGAAGGTCGCGCGCGGCAGGCGCTCGACCTCGTCCTCGTCGGGCTCGCGCGTCGCAAGGTCCAGCGCGAGCAGATCCTCCACGCACGCGCACCCCGCGAGCGCCCGCATCGTGTAGTAGGTCGGCCAGTAGAGCTTCCGGCGACCGCCGGCCCAGTCCTCGAGCAGCGACGAGGGCGACGCCCACCATGCCGAGGCGGCCTCGTGCCCGTCGGGCGTGGGCTCGACCCCGTCGGACGATGCGACGGCGAAGTACCGGGCGTCGAACCTGACCGGCACCTGCTCGGGCGCGATCCAGCGCGCGACGAGCGCCAGCTGCGCAGGCCGCGGTGGCGAGGCATCGATCGCCTCCATCGGCTCGCCGGGCGCGGCCCGCAACCCGTCCGCGGTCAGCGCGAGCCCAACCTCCTCGAGCAGCTCTCGGATCGCGCACGCGCGCGGTGCCTCCTCGGCCGAGCCGAACCACCGGCGGGCGTGCGCGGCGTCCTCGGCGTCGGTGGCGCCGCCGGGGAACGCGACGTACCCGGGCAGGAAGCGGCTCCCCGCGCTCCGCTCGAGCACCAGGACCTCCGGCCCGCGCTCCCCCTCGCGCGCCGCGATCACCGCCGCCGCCTCCCGGATCGGTTCTTCCACGCGGGCGATCCTGTCACCCGGAGGCGTGATCGTCACGGCGCCGCTACGCTTGCAGCCGTGAGCGAGGAGACCACCGCCGGGATCGTCGAGGCGGTCCAGGACCACGGGCCGATCACCTTCGCGGAGTTCATGGAGCACGCGCTCTACGGCCCCGGCGGGTTCTACGAGAGCCCGCCCATCGGGAGCGGGGGCCATTTCGTCACCAGCCCCCACGTCCATCCGGTGTTCGCGGACCTCGTGCGATTCGCGCTGCTCGAAGCGTGGGACGCGCTCGAGCGCCCCGAACCGTTCCGGGTGGTCGAGCTCGGCGCCGGGGACGGGACGCTCGCGCGCGCGCTCCTGATCGGGTTCGAGGCCGGGAAGGTGCCGGTCGAGTACGCCGCGGTCGAGATCTCCCCCGGTGCGCGCGAGCGCCTGGACGAGCTCGGGGTCACCGTGCTCGAGACGCCGGGCGAGGTCGAGCCGCTCGACCCCGGCGTCGTGGTCGCGAACGAGCTCCTGGACAACCTGCCGTTCCGCCGCGTCCGGCGGCGCGAGGAAGGGCTCGTCGAGGTGCGGGTCGGGGTCGAGGACGACCGGCTCGTCGAGGTCGAGGCGCCGTGCGACGACGATCTCGCTGCCCTCGCGCCGCCGCTCGAGCAGGACGAGGAGGCGACGGTGCCCGTGAAGGCGCTGGAGCTCGTCGACGCGCTCGGCACGATGCTCCGGCGGGGATGCGCGCTGTTCGTGGACTACGGCTCGACCGACGGCGCGGCGGGAGCGGTCCACGGCTACCGTGAGCACGCGGTGCTGGCCGACGTCCTGGACGACCCGGGAAGCGCGGACGTGACGGCCGGCGTCGATCTCGGGGCGATCTCGCGGCGAGCCGAGGAGGTCGGACTGGTCTCGCTCGGGACGGTCCGGCAGTGGCGCGCGCTGCGCGCGCTCGGGTACGAGCGGTGGGCGGCGAGCGAGCGTGAGCGGCAGGCCTCGATGCTCGCGGAGGGACGGGGTCTGGACGCCGTGCGGTCGTGGGAGTCGAGGAGCCGCGCGAGCCTGCTCGTCGACCCGGCCGCCCTGGGCCGGCTCCGTTGGCTGCTGCTCGCCACGCCGGAGCTGCCCCGGCCGCGATGGCTCGAGATCGTGCTCCAGGCCGAGGCGGCCGACCGGGCCGAACCCACGGACCCGGTCGAGACCCCCGACCTCGGCGACGGAGCTCCCGAGACGGTCGAGGGGGCCGAGGTCGTCGAGGTGGTTGACGAGGCCGAGACCGTCGAGCCGGTCGAGGGATAGCATCGGCGCGGACCCCCTGAGGAGGATCACCATGGCGCCCCGCCGTCGCCCGCTCGGGCTCATCGGTGCCATCGTCGCGCTCGTCGCGCTGCTCGCCGTCGTCGTCCTCGCGGCGAACCCCGCGGACGAGCCCGACGTCCGGGTACCCCGCGCGGGCGTCCCCGCGGAGGAGACGGCGAACGAGGAGGCCGCCGAGCAGGCCGAGACCGCGCAGGAGCACCGGGAGGCGGTCGCCGAGGCCCTCGCGGCCGGGACGCTCGGCAAGACGGAGCCGATCCGGTACCTTCGTGCCCGCGTCTGGGTGGGCGAGACCCTCGCGCACCCCATCGCGGACGACTGGGAACCGGCGATCGCGACCGATCCCAACGATCCGTGGGTGTACGTCGCGATCACCCGGTTCGGGTACCCGCCGTGCCCGAAGGGCAACTGCCCCGACCCATCGATCGTCGTGCGCGCCTCGTCGAACGGCGGCAAGACGTGGGGCGACGACGTATACGTCTGCGGGTGCGTCCGCGTGCACTCGCAGTTCGACCCGATCCTCGAGGTCGTCCCGGACTCCGGCGAGCTCTATGCCGTCTGGATGAACGACTGGAACATCGTGTTCTCGCGCTCCTCCGACCACGGCGCCACGTGGTCCGAGCCGGTGCCCGTGTACGGCAACGTTTCGTGGGGGGACAAACCCGCGATGGCGACCTCGGCCGACGGGCAGGACGTCTACGTCTCGTTCAACGGCCCGACCGGTGGCGACGTCTACGTCGCCGTCTCGCACGACGCCGGCGCGACGTGGGAGCAGGTTCGGGTCACGGACGGGGGCCGTTACTACTTCGCCTATTCGGGCGTCGTCGCGCCGGGCGGGCGCGTCACGTTCGCGGAGATGAGCGAGACCTACACAGCGCCGGGGGGCGCCAGCGAGGGACCGGTCTTCGCCCACGCGATCACCTCCGACGACGGTGGGGCGACGTGGACCGACGTCGTCGTGGACCGGGTCGAGCTCGGCGTGCCGTGCACCTCGGAGTGGTGCTACGCGGACTTCTACGACGGGCACACGGCGATCGCCGGGGACGCCGACGGCGACCTTGTGATCCTGTACGACGGCGCGACCAGGGTCGGGGGCCCGCGGCGCATCTGGGCGAGCGCGTCGACGGACGGCGGGCTCACATGGAGCGGCCGGGCCTCGCTCAGCCCGAAGGGCGCGAACGCCGGGTTCCCCGCCGCGGTCGGGTTCGGCGACGGGCGGGTCCGCGCGTGGTTCATGGACCAGCGGACCGGACGGTGGAACGTGTGGTACCGGACCAGCCGCGACCTCGGCCAGACGTGGACGACCCCCATCCGGATCTCGGACGCGGTCTCGGGCACCGTGTACAAGGACGCCGACGGCTTCACCGAGGCCTACGGCGACTACGGGGAGATCGCGATCACGAGCGAGGGCATGACCGTGGCGGTCTGGGGCGAGTCGATCAGCTACCGGGGTCCGGGCGGCGTCTGGTTCAACCGGCAGCGCGCGGGCTGAGCCTCAGCGGTCGACGTCGCCGACCACGAAGAAGATCGAGCCGAGGATCGAGATCAGGTCCGGGATCAGCGTCCCGGGCAGGATCGCGGGCAGCACCGACACGTTCGAGAACGAGGCGGTGCGCATCTTCAGCCGGTAGGGCTGCTTCCTCCCGTCGCCGACGACGTAGTAGCCCATGAGCCCGAGGGGGTTCTCCGTACGCACGTACGTCTCGCCCTCGAGCGAGAGCTTCTTCGGCAACTTCGCCGCCCGGTACTCCCCGGCCGGCATCTTCTCCAGACACTGCTCGATGATCTTGCACGACTCGTGCATCCGCTGGAGCAGCACCCACAGACGGTCGTACGAGTCGCCGTTGCGACCGACCGGTACCTGGAACTCGACCTCGGCATACTTCTCGTAGGGCTCGTCCTTGCGCGGGTCCATCGGGACGCCGGTCGCGTGCAACGTGGGTCCCGAGACCCCGTACGCGATCGCCGTCTCGGGCGAGATGACGCCGACGCCGCGCGTCCGCGCGTGGATGATCTCGTTCCCCATGATCAGGTTGTCGAAGTCCCGCAGGCGGGTGCGGATCTGCGCGAGCACCTTGCCGGCCTGCTTCGTGAACCCGCGCGGCAGGTCGTCCTTCAGGCCGCCGACCCGGGCGTACGAGTGATGCATCCTCGCCCCGGTCGCGGTCTCCATCAGGTTCTGGACCAGCTCACGCTCGATGAACGCGTAGAAGACCGGGGTCATGGCGCCGAGCTCGAGCGGGTAGGACCCGAAGAACATCAGGTGGTTCAGGATGCGGTTCCACTCGGCCATCATCGTGCGGATCCACTGCGCGCGTTCGGGCACCTCGACACCGGCGAGCCGCTCGACCGCGATCGTCCACCCGAGCTCGTTGTTGAACGCCGACAGCCAGTCGTGCCGGTTCATCAACACGAGGACCTGCCTGGCGTCGCGCTGTTCGGCGAGCTTCTCGGCCGCGCGGTGCATGTAGCCGATCACCGGCTCGGCGCGGGTGATGACCTCGCCGTCGAGCTCGAGGACGACACGGAGCACCCCGTGGGTGGACGGGTGCTGCGGACCGATGTTGAGGATCATCTCCTCGGTCCGGAGCCCGCCTGGCGTGGCGATCTCGACGTCGATCCCGCCGCCGCGCACCATCCAGTGTTCGGCGGCGGACGAGAAGACGGCCCGCTCCTGCGTGTCCATCGGTGACACATCCTGCCACGGATGCCCGCTCCTGCCCACGTCGCCGCGGGGAGCCCCGTCGGCGCTCGGGGTACCCTGGCGCGCATGAGCGCCTCCGAGCCCAGGCGCCGGGTCCCCTCGGTCGACGCCCTGCTCCGGAGCGAGCCGGGCAAGCGGGCGGCGCGGTCGCTCGGGCGGCCCGTCGTGAAGTTCGCGCTCCAACGCACGCTCGAGGATGTCCGGACCGACGTCGCCGGGGGCGCCGAGCCGCCCACGCGCGACGAGATCCTCGCGCGGGCGCTCGCGCTCGCGTCGGACGCGGCCACGGGGCTGACGCCCGCGATCAACGCGACCGGCGTCGTGCTGCACACGGGCCTCGGCCGGGCGCCGCTCCCCGAGGAAGCCGCCCGCACCGCCGCCCGTGCGGCCGCCAGCTACAGCGACCTGGAGGTCGACCGGGTCACGGGGCGCCGCGGCCGGCGCACCGCCCGCGCCGAGCTGCTCCTCCGTGCGCTCACCGGGGCCGAGGCGGGCCTGGTGGTGAACAACGGCGCCGCCGGCGTCCTCCTGTCGCTCGCGGCCCTGGCGCGAGGGCGGCAGGTGCTCGTCTCGCGCGGCGAGCTGATCGAGATCGGCGGCGAGTTCCGGATCCCCGACATCATGGCGGCCTCGGGCGCGAAGCTCGTCGAGGTCGGCACGACGAACCGCACCCGCGTCCAGGACTTCCGCGCCGCGCTCACCGAGCGCACCGCTGCGATCCTCAAGGTCCACCCGAGCAACTACCGCGTCGTCGGCTTCACGGCAGAGCCCGCGGTCGCCGATCTCGCCACGCTCGCGGGGAAGGCCGGGATCCCCCTCGTCTACGACCTCGGCTCCGGGCTGCTCGAGCGCTGGGCCGGCGTGCCCGCCGAGGAGCCCTCGGTCGCCGAGGCGCTCGCGCAGGGCGCCGACCTCGTGGTCTTCTCGGGCGACAAGCTGCTCGGCGGGCCGCAGGCCGGGCTCGTCCTCGGCCGCGCGGATCTGGTCGAGCGCCTCCGCCGCCACCCGATGGCGCGCGCGCTGCGCGTCGACGCGATGCAGGTGGCGGCGCTCGAGGCGGTGCTCGCGTCGTACGCGCGGGGGCGCGGTGCCGACCTGCCCGTCTGGCGGATGCTCCGCGAGCCCCCCGAGGAGGTCCGCCGCCGCGCCGCGCGCCTGGCCGAGGCGCTCGACGGAGAGCTCGAGGGGGCGCGGGTCGTCCCGTGCGCGTCGACGGTGGGCGGCGGCTCGCTCCCGGGTTTCGAGATCCCGTCCTTCGGGGTCGAGGTGCACGTGCCGGACCCGTCGGCGATGGCCGCCCGGCTGCGGACCGGACGACCCTCGGTGTTCTGCCGTGTCGGGCGGTCGAGCGTGGTCCTCGACCTCCGCACGGTGACCGAGGACCGGGTCGCGGACCTGGTCCGGGCGGTCCAGTACGCGCTGGAGGGGCACGACGTCGAGGATGACTGACGACCCGCCCGCCACGGACGAGCCGCTCCACGTCGTCGCGACGGCCGGGCACGTCGACCATGGCAAGTCCAGCCTGATCCTGCGCCTGACCGGTATCGACCCGGACCGTCTGGCCGAGGAGAAGCGCCGCGGGCTCACGATCGACCTGGGGTTCGCCTGGTGCACGCTGCCCTCGGGGCGCGAGGTCGGGTTCGTCGACGTCCCCGGCCACGAGCGATTCGTCCGCACCATGCTCGCCGGCGTCGGACCGGTGCGGCTCGTGCTGTTCGTGGTCGCCGCCGACGAGGGGTGGAAGCCCCAGTCCGAGGAGCATCTGGCGATCGTCGACGTCCTCGGCGTGGACGGCGCCGTCGTCGCGGTCACGAAGCGAGACCTCGTCGACCACGAGGGACTCGCGCTCGTCGCCGACGACATCGCGGAGCGTCTGCGGGGCACCGCGCTCGAGGGCGCACCGATCGTGCCGTGCTCGGCCGCCACCGGCGAGGGCCTGGCCGAGCTCGCGGACACGCTCGACGACATGGTCGGGGTGGCGTCCGTTCCCGCCCAGGACGACCGTCCCCGGCTGTTCGTCGACCGCGTCTTCACGATCCGGGGCGCCGGCACGGTGGTCACCGGCACGCTCACGGGCGGCCGCCTTTCGGTGGATCAGGAGGTCGAGCTCTTCCCGACCGGACGGCTGACCCGGATCCGCTCGCTCCAGACCCACAAGCGCTCGATCGAGGTCGCGCGACCGGTCTCGCGCGTCGCCGCGAACCTCGTCGGCACCGGCCGCGAGGACCTCGTCCGTGGCGACGTCCTGGCTCCCCCCGGCCGGTGGCGCCCCACGGACCTGATCGAGGTCCGTCTGCGGCCGGTCAGGGGGCTCGGCCGACCGCTCACCACGCGCGGCGCCTTCAAGCTCCACGCCGGGGCCGCGGAGCGGAGCGCACGGCTGCGCCTGTACGGCGTTCGCGAGGTCGACCCGAGCGGCTCGTTCGCGAGGATCCGGCTCTCGGCGCCGCTCGTGCTGGACGTCGGGGACCGGTTCGTGCTCCGCGAGGCCGGTCGCCGCGAGACCGTGGCCGGCGGCGTCGTCCTGGACGTCGACCCGCCGGCCCGCCCGGGGCTCGCCCCGGAGGACCGGCTGCGGGCCCGCGAGGCCGCCACCGCGTCCGCGCTCCCCGCGCTGGTGGTGCGGGAGCGGGGGGCCGTGCGGGAGTCCGACCTGCGTCGGCTGACCGGACACCCCCCCGTCGACGCCGAGGACGTCGTCTTGTGCGGGGCGTGGTGGGTCGCCGCCCCGCTGCTCGATGCGGTCGCCGAGCGGCTCGAGGGCGATCTGCGGCGCCTCCACGCCGACCATCCGCTGTCCCCCGGCGCGGAGGCGGCGACGATGAGGCGGACCGCGATGGAGGGCTCGGCCCACGCAGGCGGCCCGGAGGACCCGGACCTGGCCGACGCCGTGCTCGCGACCTTGGTCGAGCGCGGCCGGCTGGCGCGCGAGGGATCGGTGCTCCGAATCCCGACGCACCGAGCCTCGCTCGACGGTCACGAGGCCGAGATCGAGCGACTGGTCGGGGCCGTCGCCGCAGCCGAGCCGACGCCCCCGACGGTGCGCGAGATCCTGGCCGGCGGCACGCGCCGGGAGGTCCTCGACGCCGCGGTACGGGCCGGGCTGCTCGTGGCCGTCGCACCCGACATCGTCCTCACGCCGCCGTTCGTCGACCGCGCGTTGGCGGAGGTGCGGGCCGCCGGCTCGGCGGGACTGACCGTGAGCGCCCTCCGCGAGCGCCTCGGCACCTCCCGCAAGTACGCGGTCCCGCTCCTCGAGCACCTGGACGATCGCCGCCTGACGCGGCGCGTCGGCGACGTCCGCGTCGCTCGGAACCCCGAGCGCTAGTCAGTCGATCGCCGCGACGATCGCAACCTCGACGCTCGCGCCGAGGGGCAACTCGGTCACGCCGACCGACGCCCGAGCGTGCCTGCCAGCCTCGCCGAAGATCTCGACGAGCGTGTCGCTGGCGCCGTTCGCGACCTTCGGCTGATCGACGAACCCGGGCGCCGAGGCGACGAACACGTCGACCTTCACGATCCCGCGCACGCGGTCGAGTGATCCCAGCGCGTCCCGGAGGGCCGAGAGCGCCTGGAGGGCGCACCGGCGGGCCGCCTCCGCGCCCTGCTCGAGCGAGACCTCGGCGCCGACCTTCCCGGGATACCACAGCGCCCCGCCGTCGAGCGGGATCTGCCCGGCGACGAAGGCCAGGTCGCCGGCGACGCGCACCGGCACGTACGACGCCACGGGTGCGGGCGCGGGGGGCAGCTCGATCCCGAGCTCGGTCAGGCGTTCCTCGATCATGGCGATCACCCCCTGGAGGACGGTCACCGGCATCGTCGCACAGCGGGCGACGACGGCGCCTCAGCCGGCGAGCTCGCGCGAGCGCAGGAGGCGCCGGCGCTCGAGCTCGTTCAGCCCGCCCCAGATCCCGTGCGGGTCCCGGGAGCGCATGGCGTAGTCGAGGCACGGCTCGCGAACGGGGCACCCGGAGCAGATCAGCTTGGCGCGGGACTCGCGGGCGAGCTTCTCCTCACGCTTCTCGAAGTAGTTGGGCGCGAAGAACAGGGTGGTGTCCGCGCCCCGACAGGCGGCGTCGTCCTGCCAGCTCTTCGTCCGATCCTCCGTCGTGCGCGAGACCACGCGGCCGATCCTCCCGTCCGTTCACCTGTAGTTCGAGAACGGCGGCGTCGCCGGATTCCGGCCGGGACGACCGACACGGAAAACCCACGGTCTCGCGCCGGATCCACGACGTCCGCCGGCGGGTGAACGCGCTGGTCAGGACCCCTGCAGCGGGGTCGGCGAGGGCTCCCTCGGCGTCTGGGGCTCCGGCTCCACGCGCAGGATGAGGCCGTCGACGCCCCGGACCCGGATCCGCGTGCCCGTCGGGATGGGGCCGGCCTGGCTGCGCCCGCGCCACAGGGTTCCCTTGACGAAGACGGGGCCATCGGGGTCCAGCTCACCACGGGTCTCGCCGACGAGCCCGACCAGCCCCTTCTGCGTGGACGTGATGCGCTCGCGCGACTGGACGGCCACGGTCAGTCCGAACCCGTAGTAGAGGAAGCTCGCGGTCGTCGCGAGGCCGATCAGCCAGGGCGAGACCGCGATCAGGTCCGACACGCCTCGGAACGTGAGGAACGAGCCCGCGGCGAACGCCGCCAGTCCTCCGAAGGTCAGCACCCCGAGTCGGCGCACCGATACGTCCGCGACCATCAGACAGACCCCGCCGACGAGGAGCAGGAGCCCGAGCCAGGAGAACGGCACGACGGTGAGCCCGTAGACGCCGAGGGCCCCCGACGCGAGCCCGGCGAACCCGGCGAACCCGAACCCCGGCTGGATGAGCTCGAACGCCAGCCCCGCGAGCCCGAGGACGAGGAGCACGTAGATCGCCGCGGGCGATGCGGCGGCGTGCAGGACCCGGTCGACCGGTCCGGGCGATGTGAACCGGACGTCGACCGGCTCCTCGGTCTCCCGCTCCGCGATCCGGGTGTGGAGCGTGACCTCGCCGGCCGCCGTGGTCACGGTCATCCCATCCACCTCCGCCAGGAGCTCGGTCACCGACACCGCGGCCACCTGCGCGATGTTTCCGTCCAGCGCGGCCTGGGCGGGGACGGGCGCCGGCGGGAACGAGAGCGGGGTGGGCCGGCCGCGCTCCTCGACCCAGCCGGTCGCGAGGTCCTGGAGCTCGGTTCCGCTCGGGAACATCTCGTTGCGGGCGTCGACGAGGTCCAGGGGCTCGAGCGGCCCGACCCCGGAACCCGGGGCGACGGCGGCGAGGCTCGCCGCGTCCATGAACAGGAGGCCGGCGCCGCGCGCCTTCGCCGGCGACGGGCCCACCCAGACGATGACGGGCACCCGGGCGTCGTGGATCCGCTCGGCGAGCCCGACGGCGTCCTGGTCGAGCGTCCCGGCCGAGTCGAGCTGGATCACGACGGTCGCCCCGTCGGCCTCGGCCTGGTCGAGCGAGTCCCGCAGGTAGCCGGCCTGCGTCGAGTCGATCGAGCCGTCGACCTTCACGACGACGACCGAGCCGCCGGCGGGCGGAGGGCTCTGCGCGGTCGCGGACCGCGCGAACGCGGCGAGCGCGAACACGGCGAGGAGCGCGAGGAGGGCGGGACGGCGCATGGGCGCCGACCATGGTACCCGCGGGGCGTATCCTGACTCCGGGATGCAGGCCACCCCACGCACCCGCGTCACATCCGACCGGGGGCAGCGCGTGCCCCCGACCCCCGCGCGTCCTCAGCCGGCGCGCGTCCTGCCTCCGCTGATCCCGGTCCTGATCGTCCTCACCATCGTCACCATCTCTGCCCTGGTCGCGCTCGTCGTCCTGCCGCTGTTCACGGCCGCCGGCAGCGGCGTCGACGCCTTCCGCGAACGCCTGCGAGCCGCCGGGGTCGGGCGCGTCACGATCCCGCGGTTCCCGGAGCGCTCCACGATCTACGCGGCCGACGGGTCGGTCCTCGCGACCGTGTTCCTGGACGAGAACCGCCGCATCGTCCAGATCGAGAACGTGGCGCCGATCGCCCGCGACGCGATCGTCGCGATCGAGGACCACACGTTCTACGAGCACGGCGCGCTGGACTACCGGTCGCTGATCCGCGCGGCCCTCGTGAACCTCAGGGCGGGGCAGATCGAGCAGGGCGGCTCGACGATCACGCAGCAGCTCGTCAAGAACGCCATCATCGGCGACACCTCCCAGACGTTCGCCCGCAAGTTCCAGGAGGCCGCCCTCGCGCTGCGACTCGAGCGCCGTTACACGAAGGACGAGATCCTCGAGCTGTACATCAACGACGCCTACTTCGGCAACGGCGCCTACGGGATCGGCACCGCCGCCGAGACCTACTTCCGGAAGAAGCCGGGCGAGCTGACGCTCGCCGAGGGGGCCCTGCTCGCGGCGGTGATCCGCGCCCCCGGCACGTACGACCCGATCGTGCACCCCGAGGTGGCAACCGCGCGCCGCAACTTCGTGATCGACACGATGGTCTCGCTCGGCATGGTGACCGCGGAGCAGGGAGAGAAGGCGAAGGACCGCTCGCTCGGCCTGGCGAAGGGCGCGGGCGCACCGAAGCAACGGCTGGAGCCGTTCTTCGTCACCTACATCCGCCAGCTGATCCTGGACAACGAGAACGGCGAGTTCGATGCGTTCGGCGCCACCTACAAGCAGCGGGTCCACACCCTGTACCAGGGCGGGCTGCGCATCCACACGACGCTCGATCCGGACTGGCAGCGGTACGCGCAGGAGGCCGTCCTCACGCGGATGGACCCGAACCGGGGCCCCGACGCGTCCCTCGTGTCGGTCGACCCGAGGTCGGGCGCGATCCGCGCGATGCTCTCGGGCAAGAACTACCGGAAGGACCAGTACGACCTGGTCTGGCACGGTCGCCGGCAGGTCGGGTCCGCGTTCAAACCGTTCACGCTCGTCGCGGCGTTCGAGAACGGCTTCCCGCCGGGCACGGTGTACTCCTCCAAGTCGCCGAACTGCTCGATCCCCGGCTGGCGGAGCGCGTCGGGCTGCGTGAGCAACGCCGAGGGCGCCTCGGGCGGCACCTACGTCGACCTGTGGAACGCGACCGAGAACTCCACGAACGTCGTGTTCGCGCAGCTCGCGGTCGACGTCGGCCCCGAGAACATCGTCGAGGCCGCCCACGCCATGGGCGTGCAGGCGCCGCTCGACGCGGTGCC
>DASTHN010000091.1:0-2366 GCA_035718185.1 Actinomycetota bacterium | reverse complement strand
CGGTGAACGTGCCACCGACGTCGACTCCGAGCCTGTACGCCATGCTGTTCCCTTCTGTCCTCAGCCGGAGACCGGCGCGAAGACGCCGGCCCTGTAGACCATCCCCTCGAGCTCGCGCCCGAGGACCTCCTCGAGCCAGCGTGCGACCCCGACGAGCGCGTCGAGGTCGATTCCCGTCTCGATCCCCTCGCCGTGCAGCAGGTAGACGAGGTCCTCGGTGCTGATGTTCCCCGTCGCGCGCGGCGCGAACGGGCAGCCGCCGACGCCGCCGACCGACGCGTCGAGCACCGTAGCCCCGGCCTCGACAGCCGCCAGGGCGTTGGCGATTCCCGTGTTGCGCGTGTTGTGGAGGTGCACGCCCACCGGGACGCCGAGGCCGGCTGCCCCGCCGACGAGCTCCCGCACCTGCTGCGGTACCCCGACCCCGACCGTGTCCGCGAACACGACCTCGTCCGCGCCGGCCCCCGCGAAGCGGCCGGCCAGCTCGAGCACGCGGGAAGGGTCGACTCGCCCCTCGAACGGGCAGCCGAACGCCGTCCCGAGCGTCACGGTCGCACGCAGCCCGTCCCCGTGCGCTCGCTCGACGATCCGCTCGCCGGCCTCGACCGACGACTCGACCGACGCCCCCGCGTTGCGCTGGTTGAACTCCTCGCTGACCGCGAACGCGAAGTGCACCTCGTCGAGGGCGGTCTCGCGCAGTCGGTCGTAGCCCCGGTCGTTGAGCGCCAGTCCCGCGTAGACGACTCCGTCGCGCCGCTCGATCGCGGCGACGACCTCCTCGGCGCCGGCCATCTGGGGCACGCGTGCCGGGCTGACGAAGCTGACGGCCTCGATCCGCGGCACGCCCGCCGCCGCGAGGCGGTTGACCAGCTCCGCCCGCGTGCCGGGCTCGAGCACCTTGGCGTCGTTCTGGAGCCCGTCGCGCGGCGCGACGTCGCAGACCGTGACCCTCACAGCACGCCCTCCGCGCTCAGCCGCTCGAGCTCTTCGTCGGGAAGCCCGAGCAGGTCGCCGTAGATCTCCCGGTTGTGGCTGCCTTCCTCCCAGGTCGCGGACCAGCGGACGGCGCCGGGCGTGCGCGAGAGCTTCGGGACGATGCCGGGGCCGATGTATTCGCCGAACTCCGGGTCCACGTGGGTCACGAGCATCTCGCGGGCCTGGTACTGCGGATCGTCGAAGATGTCGGCAATCGTGTAGATCGGCCCGCAGATGACGCCTGCCGCGTTGAGGATCTCGTCGATCTCCTTCGCGGTGTGCCGTGCGGCCCACTCGGCGACGATGCCCTCGATCTCCTCCTGGTTGTCGCCGCGCGCCAGGTGCGTCGCGAAGCGCTCGTCGGCGGCGAGCTCGGGCCGGCCGATCGCCTCGCACAGCCGCCGGAAGACCTTGTCGGCGTTCGCGGCGATCACCATCCAGGTGTCGTCGGAGGACTTGAAGATGTTGGAGGGCGCGATCCCCTTCAGGTTCGTGCCCTGCGGGCCGCGCACGATCCCGAGCCGGTCGTACTCGGGAACGGCGCTCTCCAGCAGAGCGACGGAGGCCTCCATCAGGGAGACGTCGACCACCTGGCCGAGGCCGCCGCCGAGGGCGTCGCGCCAGTAGAGGGCGGCCAGGATCCCCTGCGCCGCGAACATGCCGGCGAGCGAGTCGCCGAGGGAGATGTGCATCCTCGGGGGCGGCTCTCCGGGGAAGCCGTTGATGTGGCGGATCCCGCCCATCGCCTCGGATACGGATGCAAAGCCTGCGCGCTCTGCGTACGGCCCGGTCTGCCCGTAGCCCGACACGCGGGCGAGGACGAGCCCGGGATTCACCTCGCTCAGGCGCTCGTAGCCGAGGTTCCACCTCTCGAGCGTGCCGGGCCGGAAGTTCTCCACGAGGACGTCGGCGTGCTCGACGAGCCGGAGCAGGAGCCGCTGACCCTCTTCGTGGCGCAGGTTCAGGGTGATGCATTTCTTGTTGCGGGACTGCACGGGCCACCACAGCGAACGACCTTCGTAGCGGGCCTTGCCCCAGTCCCGGATGGGGTCCGGGTGCCCGGGTGCCTCGACCTTGATGATCTCGGCCCCGAGGTCGCCGAGCAGACGCCCCGTGAATGGGCCTGCGAGCAGCTGCCCGAGCTCCACGACGCGGACGCCGACGAGCGGCCCTCCGGCGTCGGTGGCCGCTGCGTCCCGCCTCTCCCGTGCAGTGTCCGTCACGTCAGGTCGAGCTCTCCCGGCCGGTCCGGCCGCCCTCCTCGATGTGGGCGATGAGGACGTCGCGGGCCTCGAGCACGTGCTCCTTCATCACCAGCTCGGCCCGCTCGGCGTCGCGACGCTCGAGGGCACGCGTGATCTGGCGGTGGTAGTGCTGCGAGATCCGCGCCT
>DASTHN010000090.1:0-66742 GCA_035718185.1 Actinomycetota bacterium | reverse complement strand
TCCCAAGGGTCGGGCTGTTCGCCCGTTAAAGAGGCACGCGAGCTGGGTTTAGAACGTCGTGAGACAGTTCGGTCCCTATCCGTCGTGGGCGTAGGAGACTTGCGGGGAGCTGCCCCTAGTACGAGAGGACCGGGGCGGACGCACCTCTGGTGTGCCAGTTGTCGCGCCAGCGGCACGGCTGGTTAGCCACGTGCGGCAGAGATAAGCGCTGAAAGCATCTAAGTGCGAAACTCGCCCCTAGATGAGGTCTCCCACTGGGTCGACCAGGTAAGGCCCCTCGCAGACTACGAGGTTGATAGGCCGGAGGTGTACGCGTGGCAACACGTTGAGCCGACCGGTACTAATAGGCCGAGGACTTGGCTTCGCTCGCGCTCGCTATCGCAGTTCCCGAGCTTCGCTCGGGGGCCGCGCCCCCACCACCGTCCCGAGCGATCGGGAGACGGCGTTTCGGTGGCCATAGCGGAGGGGAAACACCCGGTCCCATCCCGAACCCGGAAGTGAAGCCCTCCAGCGCCGATGGTACTGCCCGGGCGACCGGGTGGGAGAGTAGGTCGCCGCCGGGACATCTTGCAGGAGAGCCGCCTTCGGGCGGCTCTTCCGCGTTCCGGGGTCTCCGCGGCGGCTCCGTACCTCGCGGGTAGGCTGTGTCCCGATGCCGAAAGCCCTCCAGCCGCGCCCCGCCGGCCGCGGAAAGCCGCGTAGGTCGTCCCGCATCCGCGGGCTGCCCGGCGACGTCGTGAGCGAGCTCCGGAGCACCGCGAGGCCCGGCAAGGCCGAGCCCGCGATCTCGCGGCTCGAGCGCGCCGTCGAGCTCCTGGAGCGGGGCGACGCCCGTGGAGCGGCCGCGGAGGCCGTGAAGGCCAAGGCGCTCGCACCGCGCTCGCCCTCCGTTCGAGAGGTGCTCGGCATGGCCCTGTACCACCTGGAGCGCTACCGGGAGGCGCTCTCGGAGCTGCAGGCTTACCGGCGGATGTCGGGGCGGGCCGACCAGAACCATCTGATCGCCGACTGCCTCCGCGACGCCGGACGGCCGGACCGAGCCGTTCCGCTCGCGGAGGAGGCGCTCGCCTCTCGCTCGGTCCCGCTCGCGACCAAGGCCGAGGCGGTGATCGTCGCGGCGAGCGCACTCGCGGACATGGGCAAGCACGATCAGGCGCTCGGGCTCCTGCGGCGGGTACGGACGAGCGAGGACGTGGCCGGACCCGAGGTGCTGCGCGTGTGGTACGTGACCGGATCGATCCTCGAGCGTGCCGGGCGCCCGCAGGAGGCGGCACGCGAGTTCACGAAGATCGTCCGTCACGACCCAGCGGCCTTCGACGCCGCGGAGCGCCTCGCTCAGCTCTCCGTCTGAGGGGCCGGGCTCTCGGCCATCTCGCGCTCGGCGCGCTTCCTCCAGTAGCGAACGATGCCCATCGCGTTCATCCGGATGCTCGAAAGGGTCTCGAAGCGCTCCAGGTCGATCGACGCCTCGGCCCCGGTCTCGATGTCGCGGCGGGCCTCCTCCTCCAGGAGCGCCACGATCTGGTCGAGGTCGTCGGTGCGCTCGAGGGCACGCCGGACGACCTCCGTCCAACCCCGGGTCCGCCGCACCGCGAGGTCGCAGATCCGGTCGACCTCCGCGACCGGCCCGAAGTGCGAGAACAGCACCATCGACGACCGGGCGTGCTCGCGGATCCGTTCGATGCTCCGGACCGTGAGATCGGGGTCGAAGTCCGGCGGCGGGGTGGCGGGGCGAAGAGCTGGAACGTCGGGCACGTGGATCCCGAGAGCGTCGCCCGTGAACACGGCGCCCGTTGCCGAGTCGACGAGCGCGACGTGGTGCGACGCGTGTCCCGGCGTGTCGAGCGCCTCGAGCGCTCGCCCGCCGAGCTCGATCCGGTCCCCGTCAGCGAGCGCGCGGATCCGGTCGGCGGGAACCGGCTCGACGTGGCCGAAGAGGGATCCCATCGTCGCCTCGCCGTACAGCCGCGTCGCGCTCGCCACGAGCCGCGTCGGGTCCTGGAGGTGCGGCGCACCGCGCTCGTGGACCCACACGGTCACGTTCGGGAAGATCCGCGTCAGTCGGCCCACGCCGCCCGCGTGGTCGAGGTGGATGTGCGTCACGACGATGTGGGCCAGATCGGTCGCCCCGATCCCGAGGCGCTCGAGCCCCGCGACCACGTGCTCGGCCGAGGTCGTCGGGCCCGTCTCGACGATCGCCGGCTCGTCGGCGGTCAGGAGGTAGGCCGCGGTGTAGCGCTCGCGGCCCCCGTAGAAGGTGTCGATCGCCGTCAGGCCGGGCGAGATCTCGAAGGTGACGGGCTCCACGGCCTCGCAGTCTAAGGCGGTGGGGATGTTGCGGGTCCGCGGTGGACGACGCCGGTCGCCGCGCGTCGTGTCGGTGGGCGATGCTACCGTCGCCGCCACACAGGGAGGGAGGGCCGATGGTGACGGTGAACGTCGTCGTCCTCGCGGGCACCGTCGCGGCGGATCCGGTGGAGCGCCGGATGCCGTCCGGCGACGAGGTCACCGAGCTCAGGCTCTCCGTTCCGGAGGCGGGCAAGCGTCTCCTCCCCCTCCCGGTCGCGGCATGGCACCGGGACGTCGGGAAACGCGCCCTGAAGGGCATCGCCAAGGGCGACGACGTCCTGGTCCACGGCCAGCTGGTCCGGCGCTTCTACCGGAGCGGAGCCGGAGCTCGGAGCCTCACGGAGGTGGTGGCGATGGGCATCAAGAAGCTGGAGGCGCCGGAGGACGACTAGCCTCGGCGGGGCTCTCCCGGGACATCCAGGTCCAGCGCGCGGATGACCATGCCGCTGCGGGGCTTCGGCCAGAAGAACGTCGACTTCTGGGGGAGGACGCCGCCTGCGTCGATCACCGCCCGGATCCTCAGCGCGTTCGTCCTCGGAAGGATGAAGGCCGCCACGCCCTGCCCGTGACGGACGGCGTCCTCCGCCTCCACGGCATCGTGAGTGAACCGGAGGATGTCGTCGAGGCCGGCGAGCGGTCCGTCGTGGAGCCTGCAGACGGTCGGCGGCTCGCCCTCGAGCCGCACGACGTGGTGCGAGAGCACGCCATGGTCCAGCGTCACGAGCCCGTACACGAGCTCCTCGTCGTCGACGGCGTCGAGGACCTCGTGTAGATCCAGGACCCGCGTTCCGGTCTCGCCCGCGGGACCCTCGGTCAGGACCCGGTGGTAAGGGAGCACCGGTGGGTCCTCGGTCGCGGAGTCGACCACGAGCATCATCACGCGATCCCAGGGGCCGGGCCCGTGGCGCTCGCGCATCTCGTCCCGATACAGGAGCGACATCGTGTACCGGTGGTGCCCATCGGCGATCATGAGCGCCTCGCCGGAGAGCCATCCGGTCACGTCGGCGTCGTTCGGGTCCAGCAGCCACATCCGGTGCTCCACACCAGCCTCGTCGGTGGTCTCCGCGACGGGCGGGCCCCCGGCGACCCCGTCGAGCGCCGCGCCGAAGGACTCCGAGGGTCCCGGGAACACCGCCTGGATGCTGGACAGGTTCGCCTTCACGGCTCGGACGAGGCGGAGCCGGTCTTCGACCGGACCCTGCATCGTCCGCTCGTGCGGCAGGATCGATCCGCCCCAGTCCTCCAGCTCGACGGCGCCGATCACCCCCCGCAGCCTGCGCGGCCGGCCGTGGAGGAGGAAGCGCATCTCGTAGGCGTAGAAGAACGGACGCTCGGTCTTGCGGAGCGTCCCGTCGGCACGCCAGCGATCGAGTTCCGCGGCTGCCCTCCTATACTTGTTCTCCTGCTCGCCGTCCCCCGGGAGGTCCTCGCCGAGCTCCAGGCGGATGACGTTGCAGGGGCTGAGGTCGCGGAAGCGGCGCTGCTCGGTCGGCGTGACGACGTCATAGGGCGGGGTGGTGACGAGGTCGAGCGAACCGACGCTCTCGCGGTCGAAGAGCAGCCCGACGAACGGGAACACCTGGGACACGCGCCTTGTATAGCAGACACCCGGAGCACGGAACCGAGTCCGCCTACGAGCTGTTCGCTCGGGGCTCCGCCCTCCTGCGCGCAGGACATCCGCATCAGGCGGCGATGCTGCTCTCGCGGGCCAAGCTGCTCGAACCCGAGAAGGGGTCGATCCGCGAGGCGCTCGGGCGGGCGCTGTTCATGTCGGGACGCGCGCGACGCGCGCGCAGGGAGTTCGCGAAGGCCGTGCAGCTCGACCCGGCGAACGACTATGCGCACTTCGCGCTCGGCCTCGCGTGCGAGCGGACGGGCGAGCGCCACCGCGCGCTCGGGCATCTGCGGCTGGCGGTCGCGCTCCGCCCCGGCGTGGACGACTACGAGGCCGCGCTCGCCAGGCTCGCGGGCTGATGCTCGCCGAGCGGTACGACGCCCTGCTCCTGGACCTGGATGGCGTGCTGTTCCGGGGGGACCAGACCGTGCCGGGGGGGCCGGAGACCCTGGCGGCCCTGCGGGCCGACGGGCATCGGATCGCGTTCGTCACGAACAACTCCGCCCGGACGCCGGAGCAGGTCGCCGACAAGCTCGCGGGCCACGGCTACGAGGCCCGCCCGGACGAGGTCGTGACCTCGGCGCTCGCAACGGCAGACGTCTTGGCCGAGCGCGGAGCGACCGAGGCCTACGTGATCGGTGAGGAGGGGATCCGGCGCGCCCTCGCCGGTGCCGGCGTGCGTGTCCTGGATGGCGAGCCGGCAGCGGCACCCTACGTGATCGTCGGCTGGGATCGGGAAGCGACCTACGCGAAGCTCCGGACCGCCTCGCTGCTCGTGGAACGAGGGGCGACGCTCGTCGCCACGAACGCAGATCCCTCCTACCCGGCACCGGACGGCTTCTGGCCGGGGGCGGGCGCGCTGCTCGCCGCGGTCACGACGACCACCGGCGCCGAGCCCCAGGTGGTCGGCAAGCCACACCCGCCGCTCTACCGAGCCGCGCTCCGACGCGTTGGCGGCCAGCATCCGCTCGTCGTCGGTGACCGCCTCGAGACCGACATCGCTGGGGCCGTCGCCCTGGGATGGGACTCGCTGCTCGTGCTCTCGGGAGCGACGTCGGCGGGGGACGCGCAGGAGTCGCCGATCCGGCCGACCTACGTGGGGCCCGACGTCGGCACGCTGCTATCCGACCCGCCGATTCAGATGTAGTCGGGCCGCGGCGGAAGCGCCGGGCCGGGCGGCCGGCGCCCCCGCAGGAACAGCCACACGATCGCCGCGCCGAACGCGAAGCCTCCGATGTGCGCCCAGTAGGCGACACCGCCGGCCACACCGCTCGTCAGCTGACCTACCCCGCTGAATACCTGCAGGACGAACCATCCGACGAGCACCACCGACGCCGGCAGCTCGATCCACGTGATGATGAAGAAGAAGACGAGCGTCGTGACCCGAGCCTTCGGGAACAGCACCAGGTAGGCCCCGAGCACCGCGGCGATCGCGCCGGAGGCGCCGACCGTCGGGATCGTCGAGCTCGCGTCGAACAGCAGCTGCAGGCCGGTCGCGGCGAGCCCGCCGAGGACGTAGAACGCCACGAACAGGAGCGGTCCCAGGCGATCCTCCACGTTGTTGCCGAACACCCACAGGAAGAGCATGTTGCCGGCGATGTGGATCCATCCGCCGTGGAGGAACATCGCGACGAAGACCGACAGGAGCCACGACTTGTCCGGGCACTGGCTCTGGACGTACCCCTGGATCGGGACCCCGAGGCCGGGGGAGTCGGCGTCGATCGCCTGCCGGGCGGCGGCGCCCCCGTCGGCCAGGTTCGACCCGTTCGAGACCTCCCACGGGATCTCGGCATTGCAGTAGAAGAAGCCCGCCTGCTCGCCCTCGCCGCCGAAGGTCGGCTGCCAGAGCACGAAGACCGCGACGTTCGCCGCGATGAACGCGAGCGTCACCCACGGTGTGCGACGCGTCGGGTTGGCATCGCGGATCGGGATCATCGGTCGTTCTCACGCTCCGGCGTGGACACCGGCGAAGGGTAGCAGCGGACGGCGGGCCGGACGGGACGCGGCGTATCCTGTGGAGGGAACGACCCGAGGAGGAGATGCGATGGCCACGATCGGCGACGTCCGGAGGTTCATGGAGGGTGCGGTCGGCAGGTTGACGCCGGCGAAGGCCCAAGAGCTCGCGCGGTCCGTCATGCAGGGCGCCGGCAAGGAGCAGGTGTCCAAGGCCGCGCAGGACATCCTCGACTGGTCGAACAAGAACCGCCAGCGGATCTCGGACCTGGTCCGGACCGAGGTGCGCTCGCAGATGGCCTCGATGGGGTTCGCAAGCAAGGACGAGCTGGACGCGTTGAAGAAGCGCGTGCGCGAGCTCGAGCGCAGCCGCCCGAAGCGCGCCACAGCGAAGAAGCGGACCGCAGCCAAGAAGGCCGCGACCGCGAAGCCCGCCGCGACGTCCGTCACGACGTCCGTCACGACGCCGGCCTCCGCTGGGGACGCCGGCTGATCCCGCGACCGTGACGCGCCGCCGGCTGGACGCGGAGCTCGTCCGGCGGGGCCTCGCCGTGTCCAGGACCCAAGCCCAGGCCGCGGTCCGCGACGGTCTCGTCCTTGTCGCCGGGCGCCCGGCGGCCAAGCCGTCGACGCTCGTCGACGCCGCGGACGCCATCGTCCTGACCCGCACCGCGCGCCGGTTCGTGTCGAGGGGCGGCGAGAAGCTCGCCGCCGCGTTGGATCGGTTCACGATCGATCCGCGCGGCCGCGAGTGCCTGGACGCTGGCGCCTCGACCGGCGGCTTCACCGACTGCCTGCTGACGCGGGGGGCGGCGCACGTGGTGGCCCTGGACGTCGGCTACGGGCAGCTGGCCTGGTCGCTGCGCGAAGATGGCCGCGTCAGCGTGCTCGACCGGACGAACGTCCGCGATCTGCAGCCGGCCGCGCTGCCGTACGCGCCAAGCCTGATCGTGGGGGACCTCTCGTTCATCTCGCTCACGCTCGTCGCGCCGGCGCTCGCCCGCGTGGCCGCTCCCCGGGCCGATGCGGTGTTGCTGGTGAAGCCGCAGTTCGAGGCCGGCCCCCGGGACGTAGGCCGAGGCGGGGTGGTCCGCGACCCGACCGTCTGGCGCGGGGCGATCGAGCGTGTCATGCAGGCCTGCGCCGCAGCGGGTTTGCAGCCGATCGCGGTGATGCCGTCGCCGCTGCGCGGACCGGCCGGCAACGTCGAGTTCCCGCTGCACCTCGCACGTGGGGAGGCGACCGGCGCTCCGGACGTCGACGAGGCGCTCGAGGCGGCGGGTCGGATGGTGGGAGCGGCGTGATGGGGGACGGGATCGACGGGGGGACGGCGTGAAGCGGGTCGGCTTCGTCGTCCACCCAGACCGGGAAGCCGCGCACTACGCCGCCGACCGCCTGGTCGGGTGGCTGGAGGAGCGCGGCATCGACTGCCGCTGGTACCGGGATGAGGGGACGGACGATCCCGAGCGCGACCGGGTGTTCGCGCAGGGTCTGAACCTCGTCGTCTCGGTGGGCGGGGACGGGACCTTCCTGCACGCCGCCCACGTCGCCTCGCGCGGCTCCTGCCCCGTGTTCGGGGTGAAGGTGGGGCGGCTGGGGTTCCTGACCGAGGTCGAGCCGGACGAGGCGATCGGCGTGCTCGACGCGGTCCTGGCGGGCACGGCTCCCATCGAGGAACGGATGGCGGTCGTCGCCGAGCCGCGCGGCTCCCTCTCCTTCGAGCCGCAGTGGGCCCTCAATGAGATCATCGTCGAGAAGCGCGCGCGTCACCGCCTCGTGCGTCTGGCCCTCTACGTCGACGACATCTACGTCACCACGTTCTCCGCCGACGGCGTGATCGTCGCGACGCCGACCGGCTCGACCGCGTACTCGTTCTCGAGCGGCGGCCCGATCGTCACCCCCACGATCCCCTGCCTGCTCGTGACGCCCGTGGCGGCGCACATGGTCTTCGACCGTTCCCTGGTGCTGGAGGCCGGCGAGCGCGTGACGCTCGAGGTCGTCGGGGACGAGGACGGACTGCTGTCCGCCGACGGGCGCGAGAGCCTCGAGCTGCCCGTGGGCACGAGCGTCCGGGTCGGACGCGCCCCGAACCCCGCCCGGATGGTCCGGCCGCACGACGTCCCCGACTTCCATGCCCTCGTCCGAGAGAAGTTCGGCCTCCCCGGCGAGGATCCCGGCCGCGTCGGACCTCCGGTATAGCATCCGGCCGTGCTCCGCGAGCTGCACATCACCGGCCTCGGCGTGATCGAGGACCTCGATCTCGAGCTCGACCCCGGGCTGAACGTGCTCACGGGGGAGACGGGCGCAGGCAAGACGATGGTCACGGTGGGGCTCGCGCTCACGCTCGGACAGCGGGCGTCGGCCTCCCTCGTCCGCCAGGGCCTGGCGGCGACCCGGGTGGAGGCTCGGTTCGACGCCATCCCCGCCGCCACCCAGGCGGGATGGGCCGAGGACGACGAGATCGTCCTCGCGCGCCGGGTGGCCGCCGACGGGCGGAGCACCGCCCGCGTGGGCGGCCAGCTCGCGCCGGTGTCCGCGCTCGCCGAGCTCGGCGCCGGGCTCGTCGAGGTCCACGGCCAGCACCAGGGGCTCCGGCTCCTGTCGAGCGCCGCGCAGACGGCGTTCCTGGACCGGTTCATCGGGGCCGAGCACCTGGCCACGCTGGAGTCCCTGGCCGCAGAGACGGCCTCGCTCCACCGGATCCGCACGCGGCTCGAGCACCTGGACGAGGAGACCCGGGAGCGTGAGCGCGAGCTCGACCTGCTCGCCTACCAGATCCGCGAGATCGAGTCGGTCGGGCCGCGGCCGGGGGAGCGACCGGCACTCGATGCAGAGCAGCTGCGTCTGGCGCACGCCGAGCGCCTGCTGGAGCTCGTGGCAGGGGCCGAGGCGGGCATCACGGGCGAGGGTGCCGCGGGCGATGCGCTGGCCTCGGGCGATGCGCTGGCCTCGGGCGCGGCCGCCCTCGGGATCGCGGCGGAGCTCGACCCGGGTGCCGCCGAGCTGGCTCGACGGGCCGACGCCCTCGCGAACGAGGCCGCGGAGCTCGGCCGGGACCTCCGCGCCTACGCGGAGGCGGTCCAGCTGGACCCCGCCAGGCTCGAGGACATCAGGTCGCGCATCGCGGCGCTCCGCGACCTGGAGCGCAAGTACGGCGAGGGCGAGGCCGAGGTCCTCGCGTTCCTCGAGCGGGCTCGGGACCGAGCGGCCGACCTCGGCGGCGCGGGGCTGGAGCGCGAGCACCTCGTCGCGGAGGCCGAGCGGGCCGACGAGGCCGTCGCGGCCCTCGCCGAGCGGGTGTCCACCGGGCGTCGGGCCTCGGTGGGGCGGCTCGCGGAGGCGATCGCCGGAGAGCTGCAGGATCTCGGGATGGAGGGCGGCCAGGTCCGGATCGACCTCCTGCCCGTGGCGCAGGTCGCGGCGACCGGCGCCGAGCGCGCCGAGTTCCGCTTCTCGGGTGGTCCGGGACAGCCCCTGTTGCCGCTGGCGAAGGTGGCCTCCGGTGGTGAGCTGTCCCGGACCATGCTCGCGTGCCGGACCGTGCTCGTCGACCTCGACGACATCCCCACGCTCGTGTTCGATGAGGTGGATCAGGGGATCGGCGGGAGGGCGGGCGTCGCGGTCGGCAGACGGCTCGCCCGTCTGGCGGCGCGTCGGCAGGTCGTGGTCGTCACGCACCTGCCCCAGATCGCGGCGTTCGCGGACCGACACATCCGCGTCCGGAAACGTTCGGGCGAGACGACCGTGGAGGTACTCGACGACGGCGGCAGGGTGGCCGAGCTGTCGCGGATGCTGTCGGGCCTGCCGGGGACGGACGCGGCGGCCACGCACGCCGAGGAGCTCCTCGCGGAGGCCGCGAAGGCCAGGACGCCGCACGCGTCCCGCCCCCCCGCCCGGGCGGGCTGAGACTGCCTACCGAGCCCGCGTCGCCGTCGATTACGCTTGGCTGGCGGGGTTCCGACGGTCGGAGTCCCCTGTGGGAGGATCGCACGGCCACGTCGAGGACCCGAGGGCTCTTGCGCCGCCCGCCGCGGCGAGAGCGGCCGCGCTCCGGCTTGGCCCGCGTCGATCTCAGGACGAAGCGACTTCTCCAACGGATCGGCCCCGGCGAGATCGCGGTGATCGACCACGAGGACATCGACCGGGTGTCCGCCGAGGGCCTCGTGGAGGCTGGGGTCGCGGGGGTCGTGAACGCGGGCCGATCGATCGGCGGACGGTACCCGAACCTCGGCCCGCTCATCCTGCTCGAGGCGGGCATCCCGCTCGTGGACTCGGTGGGGAGACTCCTGCTGCGGAAGGTTCGCGAAGGGGACGTGTTGCGCCTGGAGGGCGACCGCGTGTTCGCGGACGGGCGGCTGGTCGGGATCGGCATCAGACAGAGCGAGACGACCGTCCGTGAGGCCATGGCGGAGGCGCAGTTGGGGCTCGCGGATCGGTTCGAGACCTTCGCCCGGAACACCGTCGACTACATCCAACGGGAGCGGGACCTCCTATTCGGCGGGGCGGGCCTGCCCTCCCTCGAGCACGACCTGACCGACCGATCCGTCCTGGTCGTGGTGCGCGGCTACAACTACAAGGAGGACCTGGCCGTGCTGGGTCCGTACATCCGGGACGTGCGGCCGGTGCTCGTGGGCGTGGACGGAGGCGCCGACGCCCTGATCGAGGCGGGGTATCGCCCGGACGTGATCCTCGGCGACATGGACAGCGTCTCGGACGAGGCCCTCCGGCTCGCGCTGCGAACGGCGGGCCGGTTCCGGCGTCGCACCCCGACCGAGATCATCCTCCACGCGTATCCGGACGGTCGCGCCCCCGGCAGCGCTCGACTGGACGCCCTCGGGGTGCCGCACAAGGTCGTTCGGGCGGCGGGCACGAGCGAGGACATGGCGTTCCTGCTCGCCCACGAGAAGGGCGCCGAAACGATCGTGGCCGTCGGCAGCCACGGCAACCTCAGGGAGTTCCTCGACAAGGGACGGGAGGGGATGTCGAGCACCTTCCTCGTCCGCCTGCGGGTGGGCGAGATCCTCATGGACGCGAAGGGAGTGTCCCGCGTCTACTCGCCCCGGATCCGGACACGCGACGCGGTCCTGCTCGTCCTCGGCGCGCTGTTGGCGATGACGCTCGTGATCCTCGTGTCGCCCTCGCTCCGGCTCTACGTCACCCTGCTGCTCGACCAGGTCCGGCAGTGGTTCTTCGACCTGCGGGAGCTGTTGTGATCTCGCTGCGGCAGCATGTGGTGACGATCGTGGCGATCTTCCTGGCGCTCGCGTTGGGCGTCCTCGCCGGGAGCGCTTTCGTCCAGCCCCGGCTGATCGAGTCGCTCGAGACCCGGGTGGACGAGCAGCGGACACGGATCACCGAACTCCAGGGTCGGGTCGGGGAGCTGAGCGACCAGCTGGCGGCGGAGCAGGCCTTCAACGACGCCGCGCTCCCGCATCTCACGCAGGACCGGCTGACCGGACTCGACGTCGTCGTGCTGGCGCAGGAGGGGGTCGAGGACGAGGTCGTGGCCGAGACCCGTGCCGCCCTCCAGGAGGCGGGTGCGACGCCGGTCGTGCTCGAGGCCCGAGCCACGCTGGCGCCGCAGGACAGCGACGGCCGGGCGGCGCTCGCCGAGGTCCTCACCGTGGCGGATCCCGAAGCCGAGGAACTCTCACGGATCGCGGCCGAGTCCCTCGCCGACCGGCTCGCCAGCGACGAACGGCGTGACCCGCCCGATCCCGGGCTCCTGCACATGTTGCTCAGCGACGGATACCTGGCGTCGCTCGACGCCAGCATCTCCGACGAGACCCTCGCCACGATCGGCGGGCCCGACCAGGTGGTGGTCGTGCTCGCCGGCGGCGGCGCTCCGGACGCGGCCATGACCCCCGAGGACTTCGCGATCCCGCTCGTCGAGCGGCTGGCCGAGCTGGGCCTGCCGGTCGCGGCGGGGGAGTCGGCGGGCACCGAGGTCCCGTTCGTCCCGCTGCTGCGCGACGGCGGCGCCGACGGCTTGGTGACCGTGGACGACCTGGACCAGAGCCGCGGCGGCGCCGAGCTCGTGCTGGGACTCGAGCGGCTGCTGCGCAGCGGCCTGGGCGGCGACTACGGCGCGAAGGGTGGCGCAGCGCCCCTGCCGCCCCCTCCGTGAGCGCGACGCGCGCGCCCGCCGCAGAGGTACGGGTCGTGGCGCTCGTCCCCGCGCGAGACGAGGCGGACCGGGTCGGGGCCACGGTCCGGGCCCTGCTCTCGATCTCCCATGTGACCGAGGTCATGGTCGTCGACGACGGCTCCACCGACGGCACGGCCTCCGAGGCGCTCGCCGCCGGCGCCGGCGTGCTCCGCCTGTCGCGCACCGTCGGCAAGGGTCGCGCGCTCGAGGGTGCCCTGCGCCGACTGCCGGAACCCGACGTCTGGCTCCTGGCCGACGCGGACCTCGGTGCGACCGCGGCGGACCTCGCACGGGTGCTCGAACCGGTGCTCGGCGGCCGTGCGGACCTGGCGATCGCCACGTTCCCAGCGGGACAGGGGGGCGGGTTCGGCATCGTGAAGCGCTTCGCGGGCTGGTCGATCGGGGTGGCGTGCGGGTTCGTCCCCGCGGAGCCGCTCTCCGGCCAGCGGGCCGCGACCGCCGCGGCCATCGCCTCCTGTCGCCCGCTCGCCCGCGGCTTCGGTGTCGAGGCCGCCATGACGATCGACGCCGTCCGCGCCCGCCTTCGGGTGCTCGAGGTGCCGGCCGCGCTCGAGCACCGGGCCACGGGGCGCGATGCCCGCGGGTTCGCCCACCGCGGTCGCCAGGGTCTGGACATCGCGCTGGCCGTCCTCGCCCGGGCCCTGGGGCTGCGATGAGGTGGGGAGCCCTCGAGGTCGAGAACCACCGCGGGGTCCTCGTCCCGCGGATCCTCTGGGCGCTGGTCGACGGCCTGGCGCTCGTGTGGGCGATCGGCTACTCCCTCGTTCGGGAACCCGGCCGCGGCGCATGGGGTGCGCTCGCCGGGGTCCTGCTCGTCTCAGCCGCGGGGCTGATCGACGACCTGACGCCGATCGGCCCCCGTGGACTGCGGGGTCACGCCCGGTCGTTGCTCGAGGGCCACATGACGACCGGCGTCCTGAAGGTGCTCGTGACGATCGGGTCGGCGGTCGTGGTCATTGCGCTGCAAGGGGAGCGGTCCGCGTGGGTCATGGCGGCCGGGATCGTGCTCGTGGCGGGCTGCACGAACGTCTGGAACGGACTCGACGTCGCGCCGGGGCGGTCTTTCAAGGCGTTCCTTCCCGCGATCCTCGTGTTCCTGATCGCCGGCGACCTGGAGGTGTTCCCCGCGGCGCTCGGGATGTTCCTCGCAGCGCTCGCGGCGCTGCCCCTCGACCTCCGCGAGCGCGCGATGCTCGGCGACGCAGGCTCCAACCCCCTCGGCTTCGCGGCCGGGCTGGGGCTGTACGCGACGTTCGATGGCGCGTGGGTGGCCGTCGCCGCCGCGGCGGCCGTCATCCTGAACGTCCTCGCAGAGACCGTCACGCTGTCCCGACTGATCGGACGGGCACCGCCCCTGAGGTGGCTCGACCGGGTCGGTCGCGTGGCCGGGGACCGCTGAGCGACCCGACCGTCCCGACCCCGAGGACATCCGCACCCCCGAATGCGCCGGAAGGTCCGGGCCCTCTGTTACCATGCCGTTCCGAGGTGAAGAAGCAGCCGAAGTACATCTTCGTGACGGGCGGGGTCGCCTCGGGCCTCGGCAAGGGCATCACCACCGCCTCGCTCGGCCGCCTCTTCAAGTCCCGCGGCCTCCGCGTCGCCCTCCAGAAGCTCGACCCGTACGTCAACGTCGACCCGGGGACGATGAATCCCTTCGAGCACGGCGAGGTGTTCGTGCTCGACGACGGGGGGGAGACAGACCTGGACCTCGGCCACTACGAGCGGTTCACCGACGAGAACCTGCACCGTGGTTCCAACGTCACCACGGGTTCGATCTACTCATCGGTCATCCAGAAGGAGCGCCGGGGCGACTACCTGGGCAAGACCGTCCAGGTCATCCCGCACATCACGGACGAGATCAAGGAGCGGATCCGCTCGTACGCGGAGACGGAGGCCGCCGACCTGCTGATCGTCGAGATCGGGGGGACCGTCGGCGACATCGAGTCGCTGCCGTTCCTCGAGGCGATCCGCCAGCTCCGCAACGAGGCCGGCCGAGAGAACTGCGCCTTCGTGCATGTGAGCCTCATGCCCTTCATCGGACCGTCCGGCGAGCTGAAGACGAAGCCCACCCAGCACTCGGTGAAGGAGCTCCGTTCGCTCGGTCTGCAGCCCGACGCGATCGTGTGCCGCTCGGACCGCCCGATCGGGCGCCACCTGAAGGAGAAGATCTCGCTCCTGTGCGACGTCCCCATCTCGGGCGTCGTGAGCGCTCCGGACACGCCCTCGATCTACAAGGTCCCGCTCGTGCTCCAGCGCGAGGGCCTGGACGAGGTGCTCGCCGGCCACCTGCGCATCGACACGGGACCGGACCTGACGGAGTGGCATGGCCTCGTCGAGCGGATCGACGCCGCGACCGATCCCGTTCACATCGCGATCGTCGGCAAGTACGTGAACCTCCGCGACGCGTACCTGTCCGTCATGGAGGCCCTGAAGCACGGCGGCTTCCACCACGGCGCCGAGATCCAGATCACGTGGATCGCCTCGGACGACCTCGCCGGCGACGGGGCGGTGGACGTGCTGTCGCGGGCCGACGGGATCCTGGTGCCCGGCGGCTTCGGGGTGCGCGGCGTCGAGGGCAAGGTCGACGCGATCCGCTACGCGCGGGAGCAGGCGGTGCCGTTCCTCGGCATCTGCCTGGGGCTCCAGTGCGCGGTGATCGAGTTCGCTCGCAACGTCTGCGGTCTGCCCGACGCCAACTCCTCGGAGTTCGACCCCGCGACGCCGAACCCGGTCATCGACCTGTTGCCCGAGCAGAAGAACGTGACGGATCTCGGCGGGTCGATGCGCCTGGGTGCGCAGCCCTGCCACCTGGTCCCCGGAACGATCGCCGGCGCCGCGTACGGGGAGCAGGTCGTGTACGAGCGCCACCGCCACCGGTGGGAGGTGAACCCGGCCTACCACCAGGTGCTGACGGAGCACGGGCTCGTGTTCTCAGGCCTGTCGCCCGACGGCCGCCTGGTCGAGATCATCGAGCTCGCGGACCACCCGTTCTTCGTGGCCGGCCAGTTCCACCCCGAGCTCCGCTCGCGCCCGACGCGCCCCCACCCGCTCTTCCGCGAGTTCGTGGGCGCCGCGCACGCGCGCCGGAAGGCTCGCGCCGAGGAGACGATCGTCGTCGGCTAGGCAGGGAGTCGTGGAGCAGGCACCCACCCGTCAGGCGTACGCAGGACGGATCATCCGGGTCGAGGTCCAGAGCCGACCGGAAGGCGAGTACGACATCGTGCGACATCCGGGGTCGGCCGCCGTGGTGCCGATCACGCCCGAAGGCGACGTCCTGCTCGTGCGCCAGCTGCGCCCCGCCCTCGGAGAGTCACTCGTCGAGGTACCCGCGGGACTTCTGGACCAGCGCGAGGAGGATGCGCTGTCGTGCGCGGCGCGCGAGCTGTTCGAGGAGACCGGGTACCGTCATGCGTCGATCGAGTTCCTCGGCGGGTGCTTCCCCTCTCCCGGGTACACCGACGAGTACGTCCACTTGTTCGTCGCCACGACCCGGGCCGATCCCGAGGGCCCGCCGGAGGAGGGCGTCGAGGTGCTCCGGCAACCCTTCGACCAGATGGTCGCCGCCGCTCGAGCCGGGCGGATCCGGGATGCGAAGACCGCGCTCGCCCTGTTCCTGGCGGACGCCCGAGGCCACGGTCGCTGACCCCTCGCGCCGGGCGCTCCGCGCGGTCGGTCCGATAGGCTGGGGGATGCACCGCGCCGATACCGACGCCGTGGACCGACCCCGAGGAGGACCGCCGTGATCGTCGGGATCCCGAAGGAGATCAAGGACAACGAGTACCGCGTCGCGGCCACGCCGGAGGGCGTCCGTGAGCTCACGAGGGCGGGTCACGAGGTGGTGGTGGAGACCGGCGCCGGGGTCGGCTCGGCGCTGCCGGACCCAGACTTCGTATCCGCCGGTGCGCGCATCCTGCCCGACGCCGATGCCGTGTTCGCCGAGGCGGACATGATCATGAAGGTGAAGGAGCCGCAGGCCGAGGAGTACCAGAGGTTCAAGCCCGGACAGCTGCTGTTCACCTATCTCCACCTGGCAGCCGACAAGGCCCTGACCGAGTTCCTCGTCGAATCCGAGGTCGCCTCGGTCGCCTATGAGACGGTGGAGCTGCCCGACCACCGCCTCCCGCTGCTCGCCCCCATGAGCGAGATCGCGGGTCGGATGGCGCCCCAGGAGGGCGCCAAGTACCTGGAGCGACCGCTCGGCGGACGGGGCGTCCTGATGGGCGGGGCCTCCGGGGTCGAGCCGGCGAGCGTCGTGGTGATCGGCGCCGGCATGGCGGGTCTGAACGCCGCGTGGATCGCCGCCGGCATGGAGGCCACGGTCGTCGTCGTGGACAAGAACCTGGACCGGCTCCGGTACGTGGACCAGATCCAGGCCGGCCGGATCCAGACGGTGATGAGCAGCGCGCTCGCGATCGAGCGGCTGGTGCTGGACGCCGACCTGGTGATCGGCGCGGTCCTGATCCCGGGGGCGAAGGCGCCGCACCTGGTCACCGAGGACATGGTGCGGGAGATGCGGGCCGGATCCGTGATCGTGGACGTCTCGATCGACCAGGGTGGGTGCGTCGAAACGGCGCACGTCACGACCCATTCGAACCCCGTGTTCGTCGAGCACGACGTCGTGCACTACTGCGTGGGCAACATGCCCGGGGCGGTGCCGCGGACGTCCACGTACGCCCTGACGAACGCCACGCTGCCGTACGCGATCGACTTCGCGTCGAAGGGCCTCGAGACCGCGATCCGCGACGATCCGGCGCTGGCGCTCGGCGTGAACGTCTATCGGGGTCACGTGACGAACGCCGGGGTCGCCGAGGCCCACGGGATGGACCAGTCGGATCTCGGCTCGCTGGTCGACGGGCTGACCTGATCGTCACGCGTCGTCCATGGCCGACGCCCTCGGCAGCCAGACCCAGCGATACCTCGACCACCTGACGGTGGAGCGCGGCCTGGCCGACAACACCCTGCGCGCGTACCGACGCGACCTGGACCGGTACGGCGCCTTCCTTCGGGCCCGCGGGATCGCTGACGCGCGTGAGGCGGACGATCAGGCCGTCGCGGCCTTCGTTGCCCGGCTCTCGGTGTCGACCCATGGCAACGGGCGGCCCTACCGGGCGAGCTCGGTCGTCCGGACGCTCTCGGCGGTCCGCTCGTTCCACCGTTTCCTGCTGCGCGAGGGCGCGACCCAGCGCGACCCGGCCGCGGCCGTGATCCGCCCGCGCCTGCCGCGCTCGCTGCCGCGCCCCCTGCCGCTCGAGGACGTCCAGCGGATCCTCGCGGTCCCGCCCGACGGCACGGTCGACGGGGCGAGGGACCGCGCGATCCTCGAGACCCTGTACGGGGCCGGCCTGCGCGTCTCCGAGCTCACGGGGCTGGACATCGACGACGTGGATCTGGAGGAGGGGAGCGTCCGGGTGTTCGGCAAGGGAAGCAAGGAGCGCGACGTGCCTCTGGGACGGTACGCATGCGACGCGATCGCCGCCTACCTCACCCGCTCCAGACCACAGCTCGCGAAGGCTCGCTCCGGAGCCGCGCTCTTCCTCAACCTTCGGGGCGGACGGCTGACCCGCCAGGGCGTGGCCGGGATCCTGGCGAGATCGGTCGCCTCCGCCGGCGTCGACCGGCGGGTGACACCCCATACGCTCCGTCACTCGTTCGCGACGCACCTGCTGGAGGGCGGCGCCGACGTGCGCGTCGTGCAGGAGCTGCTCGGGCACGCGAGCGTCGCGACCACCCAGGTCTATACGCTGGTCACCAACGAGCACCTTCGCGAGGTCTACTTCACCACACACCCGCGGGCGCGCCGAGCGGCCGCACGGAGGAGGGATCCGGCGTGATCACGGCGGCGAAGAAGGCGGTGCTGCGCGCCGCCCTCGAGCAGCAGCGCGAGAACCTCCGGCGGGAGATCCAGGACCAGGGTGGCGATCCCGACTCCGACGACGCCGAGATCGATGTCGAGCGCGGCTTCGCGGACAGCGCCCATGCCGCCGCGGAGCGCGCCCGGACGCTGTCGGTCATGAAGGCCCTCCGGGCGAACCTCCGGTGGGTCGACCGGGCGATCACGAAGATGGACCTCGGGACCTACGGGATCTGCGAGCTGTGCGGCGCCCCGATCGGGCTCGAGCGGCTCGAGGCGCTCCCGTGGGCCATCCTGTGCATCGACTGCAAGCGCAAGGGCGAGGGACGGTGAGCGAGCCACTCGTCCCGCGGGTCCTCGTGCTCGTCTGTGACTCCTTCGGTGTCGGGGACGCGCCCGACGCCGACCGGTACGGCGACGCTGGCTCCGACACGATCGGCAACTGTGCGCGTGCGGTGGGCGGCATCCGCGCCCCGACCCTCGGCGATCTGGGGCTCGGGACGCTCACCCGGATCGAGGGTGTGGAGCCCCGCGCCGTGACGGGCACGGGGCACGGACGGCTGACCGAGCGCTCGGCCGGCAAGGACACCACGACCGGACATTGGGAGATGGCGGGCATCGTGCTCGACCATCCGTTCCCGCTCTACCCGAAGGGGTTCCCATCCGAGATCGTCGAGCCGTTCCAGCGACGGATCGGGCGTCAGGTGCTCGGCAACGTTGCGGCGTCGGGGACCGAGATCATCGCCGAGCTGGGGGAGGAGCACCTGCGGACCGGGCGGCCGATCCTCTACACGAGCGGCGACTCCGTCTTCCAGATCGCATGCCACGTGGATGTCGCGCCGCTCGAGACCCTCTACGCATGGTGCCGGATCGCGCGGGAGCTCCTGGTCGGCGACCACAACATCGGCAGGGTGATCGCGCGCCCCTTCGACGGCGAGCCGGGCTCGTTCTGGCGCCGCCCCGAGCGGCGCGACTTCTCGGTGCCGCCGCCCGGGCCAACACTGCTCGACGTGTGCCACCAGGCGGGGGTCGCGACGTACGGGGTCGGCAAGATCCGCGACATCTTCGCCGAGCGCGGTCTCACGGAAGCGTCCTACTCCGACTCGAACGACCACGGGATCGACCTCACGATCGGCTACCTGCGCAGGGCCGCCCCGTCGCTGGTCTTCTCGAACCTCGTGGACTTCGACAGCAAGTACGGCCACCGCAACGACCCCCAGGGTTACGCGAACGCCATCGGAGCGCTCGACGTCCGGGTCCCGGAGCTGGTCGAGGCGCTCGACGGCGGCATCCTGCTGCTCACCGGCGACCACGGCTGCGACCCCACCACGCCCTCGACGGACCACTCGCGCGAGCGTGTGCCACTGCTCGTGGCCGGTCTCCCGGGGGGGCCGTACGACGTCGGGACGCGCTCGACCTTCGCGGACCTCGGGGCGACGGTCGCGGAGCTGCTAGGGGTGAGGTGGCCGCTCGTCGGCAGGAGCTTCGCCTCCGAGCTCGGGATCCGGTCCCACCCGGCCGTCGAGGTCGAGGGTTGAGCCGAGGTAGGACCTGTGCGATGCCTCGACGTCTATGTGAGGTACGCATCAACGGACGGGTGAAGGGCCGGAGACCATGTCGATGAGCAGCCCGGATCCCCGAGACGTCGTCGCCGTCAAGCGAGACGGGGGGACACTCTCTCCGGGGGACCTCGAGGGATTCGTGCTCGCATACGCCCGCGACGAGGTCCCCGACTACCTGGCTTCCGCGTTCTTGATGGCGTGCTTCGTCCAAGGACTGGACGCCGGGGAGACGCTCGCCCTCACGCGCGCGATGGTCGGATCGGGCCGGACGATCCCGCTCGCGGGCATCTCGCGCCCGAAGGTCGACAAACACTCGACGGGCGGGGTCGCCGACGGTGTGACCCTCGGGTTCGCGCCGCTCGCGGCCTCCCTCGGCCTGGCCGTCGCGAAGCTCTCGGGTCGGGGGCTCGGGCATACCGGCGGGACCCTCGACAAGCTCGAGGCGATCCCGGGGCTGCGGACCGATCTCGACCCGGAGGCGTTCGAGCGCCAGGTCGAGGAGGTCGGCTGCGCTGTAGCCGCACAGACCGCGGATCTGGTGCCCGCCGATGGCAAGCTCTACGCGCTCCGAGACGCCACGGCGACCGTTCCGTCGATCCCGCTGATCGCCTCGAGCGTCATGTCGAAGAAGCTCGCGGTCGGCACAGACCTGATCCTGCTCGACGTCAAGGCCGGTAGCGGCGCATTCATGAAGACCGTGCGGGACGCGGGGCGGTTGGCGGAGGCCTGCGCGACCCTGGCCCGGAACTGGCGCCGGGCCTGCCGGGTGGCGGTCACCGACATGTCCCAGCCGCTCGGCGCGGCAGTCGGCAACGCCCTGGACGTCATCGAGACCGTCGCGCTGCTCGAGGGGCGGGACCGGGGCCGTCTCCGTGAGGCCGTGCTCGTGTTCGCGACCGAGGCCCAGGTCCGTCTCCTCGGGCTCGGGCCGGAGGAGGCCCGGAGCCGTGCGGAGCACGCGATCGACGGAGGGGACGCCCTCGAGGCCTTCCGCCGCATGGTCGAGGCTCAAGGCGGGGACCCGCGGGTGGTCGACGACCCGGCCGGCACGCTGCCTGCCGCCCCCGTGGTCCGGCCGATCCCGGCTCCGTCGGACGGGTTCTTGTCGGCGGTCCAGGCCGAGGCGATCGGCCGCGCGAGCGCGGACCTCGGCGCGGGACGCAAGCGCAAGGGCGACCCGGTCGACCCCGCGGTCGGTATCGTGTTCCGGCCGAAGATCGGGGACCGGGTCGAGGCCGGCGAGGATCTGGGCTCGGTGCACGCGCGGGACGAAGCCGCGGCCGCGGCCTGCGTGACCCGGGTGCTCGACGCCCTCGAGTGGTCCGAGAGCCGGGTCGAGCCCGTGCCGCTCGTGCACGGCTGGTACGGGTAGCCCGGCGGGGCGAGGGGAGGCGGGGTGGAGAGCCTGAAGTTCGCCGTGTTCCTGGCGATCGGCCTCGTGCCGAGCCTGTTCCTTCACGAGTACGCGCACGCGTTCGCCGCCGACCGCCTGGGCGACCCGAGCCCCCGGCGGTGGGGACGGCTCGGCCTGAACCTTCGTCCGATGATCGACCCGTTCGGCAGCCTCATCCTGCCGGGTCTCGTGCTCGTCCTCGTGGCGTCGGGGAACTTCTGCCTGCTCCCGATCTTCGCCTACGCGAAGCCGATGCCGCTGGACCCCCACCATCTGCGGAACCCCAAGCGTGACGCGGCCATCGTGACCCTCGCTGGGCTGGGGGCGAACCTCATCCTGGCGATCGCGGCGGGGCTCGCGCTCCGTGCCGGCATCGGCGGGGACCTCGGGGAGCTCTTCTACGCCCTGTTCCTCGTCAACGTCTACATGTTCGTCCTGCAGCTGATGCCGGTGCCCGGCCTGGACGGGGCGAAGCTGCTCGCGCCGGTCCTGCCTCCTCGAGCCCGGGAGGTCTACACGAACCTGGACCACTACCTGGTCCTATTCATCCTGGTGATCTTCTTCCTGCTCTCGGGACCGCTCCTCGCGATCGTGCGCGCCCTCGCCGAGTTCCTGACCAGGCTGATCGTCGGCACCGAGATCGCTATCTGCTGAGGGCTCCCGGGGGCCCGCGGACACCCGCGCTATCCTTGCCGACATCGTGAGCGAGACCACGGAGACCGACCGCAAGCATCGCGTCCTGACCGGCTATCGGCCGACCGGACCGATGCACGTCGGCCACTGGTTCGGCAACGTCGAGAACATGCTCCGGCTCCAGGAGGAGCACGAGTGCTTCTACTTCATCGCCGACTGGCACATGCTCACGACCCATTTCGACCGTACCGACGAGCTCCCGGGGTTCACGCGCGAGCTCGTCCTTGACCTGCTCGCCGCGGGGATCGACCCGGAGCGCGTGACGCTCTACCGGCAGTCCGACGTGAAGGAGGTCGCCGAGCTGGCCCTGCTGCTCGGGATGATCACGCCCCTCGGGTGGCTCGAGCGCGTGCCCACGTACAAGGAGCGACTCCGCGACAACGCGGAGCGGGACATCGCGAACTTCGGCCTCCTCGGGTATCCGGTACTCCAGACCGTCGACATCACGATCGTCCGCGGCGAGCTCGTCCCGGTGGGGGAGGACCAGGTGGCGCACCTGGAGCTCTCGCGCGAGATCGTCCGCCGGTTCAACCGGCTCTACGGGGACGTGCTCGTCGAGCCGCAGGCCCTGTTGTCCGAGGCGCCGCTCATCCCGGGGACCGACGGGCGGAAGATGTCGAAGTCCCTCGACAACGTGCTCAACGTCCGCGACGACGAGGCGACGATCCGCGCGACCATCCGGCGCTTCATCACCGACCCGGAGAAGATCCGCATGGGCGACCCCGGCCGGCCCGAGATCTGTCCGATCTTCGCGCTCCACCGGTTGTTCTCCAAGGACATCGTCGACTGGACGGAGGAGAACTGCCGCAGCGGCGCGCTCGGGTGCGTGGAGTGCAAGACGAACCTCGCCGACCGTGTGGTCGAGTACTACCGACCGTTCCGCGCGCGGCGCGACGAGCTCGAGCACCGTCCGGGGCTGGCCGAGGAGGTGCTCGCGGCCGGCGCGGCGAAGGTTCGCCAGTTCGTCGAGGAGACGATGAAGGCCGTTCGGGCCGCGATGCACGTGTCATGAGCGAGGAGGACACGGACACGGGATTCGCGGTCGAGCTCCCGGTGTTCTCGGGCCCGTTCCGTGTTCTCGCGGACCTGCTGCTGGATCAGAAGATCGACGTCTGCGACGTCCCGGTGGCGACCGTGACCGAGCGTTTCCTCGCGCACGCGAAGGAGGCCGATGGCTGGACCCTGGAGGACGCCACGTGGTTCCTCGCCGTGTGCGCGATCCTGCTCGAGCTCAAGGTCGGCCGTCTGATGCCCCGGCACGATGCGATCGACGAGGAGGACCTGCTCGGCGTCTCCCCGGACCTCGTGTACGCGCGGAGCCTCGAGCTGGCCGCGTTCCGGCGGATCGCCGAGGACCTGGGCCGGCGGATGGAGCTCGAGGCGCTGCACGTGCCCCGGGACGCCGGGCCGCCGCCCGAGTTCGCCCACCTGTACCCCGACGTGATGGAGCGGGTCGAGGCGCCGGACCTCGCACGGCTCGCGGCCGCGCTGCTCCGGCCGCCGCCGATGCTGGATCTGTCGCACGTGACACCGATCCGGTACACGATGGCCGAGGCCGTGGCGGCCGTCCAGGATCACCTCGAGCGCCTGCACGCGGCGCGATTCCGCGAGCTGGTGGCGGACTGCGACGAGCGGATCCAGGTCGTCGTGCGCTTCCTCGCGCTCCTCGAGCTCTACCGCGAGGGCAAGGTCGATCTGGAGCAGGCGGAGACCTTCGGGGAGATCGAGGTCCGATGGGGTGGCGCGGCATGAAGGCCCGGGACGAGATGCTCCGAGACCTCGAGGCGCTGCTGTTCGTGACCGACGAGCCGGTCGCCGGTGTCGTGCTGGCCCAGGCGCTCGCGATCGAGCGGCGGGAGGCCGACGCGTTGTGCGACGAGCTCGCCCGCGCGTATGAGGAACGCGGCGCCGGGCTCGTCCTCCGCAACGTCGCGGGCGGTTGGCGCCTCACGACCGCGCCGGCGACGGCCCCGGTCGTCGAGCGCTACGTGCTCGCCTCGCGCCACACGCGGCTCACGAAGGCCGCGCTCGAGACGCTCGCGATCGTCGCCTACAAGCAGCCGGTCACGCGACACCAGATCTCGTCGATCCGCGGCGTGAACTCGGACGGCGTCCTCCGGGCGCTCGTCGAGCGAGGGATCGTCGCCGAGGTCGGCCGCGAGGAGGGACCGGGACGACCGCTGCTCTACGGGACGACGCCCGAGTTCCTCGAGCGGCTCGGCATGCCGTCGCTCGCGTCGCTCCCGCCGCTCGCACCGCTCCTCGGTGCCACCGACGAGGGTGACGCCGGCGGCGCGGATCCCGGATAGATCTCGTGGCGGAGGAGCGCCTCCAGCGCGCCCGCGCGAGGGCGGGCTTCGGCTCCCGCCGCGCGTGCGAGGACATGATCCGCGCCGGCCGGGTCGCGGTGAACGGGCGCGTCGCGACCCTCGGCGATCGAACCGACCCCGAGCGCGATCGGATCACGGTCGACGGTCACACCGTGAGCGCGAACCCGGCGCTGCGTTACTTCCTCCTCCACAAGCCGGCCGGGGTCACCACCTCGATGCGCGACCCGCACGCGGCTTCGGACCTGCGGCGGCTCCTGCCGCCCGGTCCGCGTGTGTTCCCCGTCGGCCGGCTGGATCGCGACACCGAGGGGGTCCTGATCCTCACGAACGACGGCGAGCTCGCGAACCGTCTCGCGCACCCCCGCCACGGCGTGGAGAAGGAGTACCTGGCGGAGGTCGAGGGGACACCGGCCGAGCGGCAGCTGGCGCGCCTCCGCCGCGGCGTCGAGCTCGACGACGGGACGGCGGTGGCGATCTCGGCTCGCCCGGTCGCGAGATCGGGGGAGCGGGCCGCCGTCCGCGTCGTGATGGGGGAGGGGCGCAAGCGCGAGGTGCGCCGGATGCTCGCCGCGGTCGGCCTCCCGGTGCGGCGCCTGATCCGCGTGCGGGTCGGGCCGCTGCGCCTCGGCAGACTACGGGCCGGGGAGGTGCGCGAGCTGGACCCGGCCGAGGTCCGGGCGCTCTACCGTGACGCAGGCCTGTAGCCCGCTCCGCCCGCCGGTGAACGCGGGCCCCGGCCCTGTAGCCTTGGCGCCGTGCCGAGCGGTGAGCAACGGGTTCGCGCGGTCCGGGGGGCCATCCGGGTGGCGGAGGATTCCGCCGACGCCATCCTGTCCGCCACGGAGCGGCTCCTGGCGACTCTCCTGCAGCGCAATGGGATACGGCCGGAGGACATCGTGAGCGCGTTCTTCACGGCGACGGACGACCTCGTCGCGGCGTTCCCGGCCGAGGCCGCCCGGCGCATGGGGCTCGGCGGGATCCCGCTGATGTGCGCCCGCGAGATCCCGGTGGCCGGGGCGATGCCGCGCGTCGTCCGCACCCTCGTGCATTTCCACACCGAGCGCTCGCAGACCGAGGTCGTCCCCGCGTACCTCGACGGGGCGGAGTCGCTGCGCGATGACCTCGGCTGAGCGCATCGCGATCATCGGCACCGGACTGATCGGCACCTCGCTCGCGATGGCGGCCGTCCGCGCGGGCGACGCCGTCCGGGGCTTCGACGCCGATCCCGACGCGCTGGCCAGGGCCACGGAGCGGTCGGGCCTGACCCCGACCGCGTCGCTCGCCGAGTGCGTGCGCGGGGCCACGATCGTCTTCGTCTGCACGCCGATCCCATCGCTCGCCCGGCTGGTGACGCAGGCCCTCGCCGGGGCCCCGGAGGCGGTCGTCACCGACGTGGGCAGCGTGAAGTCGCACGTCATGTCTGCCGTGCTCGCCGACGCGGATCCCGCGCACCTGCCCCGGTTCGTCGGCAGCCACCCGATGGGCGGGTCCGAGCGCTCGGGCCCGGACCGTGCCTCGCCCGCGGTCCTGGACGGCATCGTCTGGGTGCTCTGCGGTACCGACCGCACCGACCCCGGCGCCGCCGACCGGCTCGCCGCCTGGATCGAGCGCGTGGGCGCGAGCCCGGTCCGGATGGACGCCGAACGTCACGACCGACTGGTCGCGATCGTCAGCCATCTGCCGCAGGTCGCCTCGACGGCGCTCATGGGGCTCGCGGCGACGGAGGAGGCGGGCGAGCCCGAGATCCTGCTGCTCGCCGCGGGGGGGTTCCGCGACCTGACGCGCCTGGCGGCCTCGAGCCCGCACCTGTGGTCCGACATCCTGCTCTCGAACCGCGGACAGATCGCGCGGGCCCTGGAGCTGTACGCCGATCGGCTCCTCGACCTGCGGCGGATGGTCCTCGAGGGCGACGCCGAGGAGGTGGAGGCGGCGTTCGCGCACGCCAAACGCGCGCGGCTGTCCCTCACGGCGAAGCCGCAGGTGAAAGCCGGGGTCGCGGTGATCCAGGTTCCGATCCCGGACCGGCCGGGCGTCCTTGCGGACCTCACGTCGGCGCTCGGCGAGGCCGGCGTCAACATCGAGGACCTGCAGATCGTCCACTCGCCCGAGGGCGGGCGCGGCACGGTTCACCTGACGGTCGCGGCGGACGCCGCCGAGCGGGCCGAGGAGATCCTGCGCGAGCGCTGGTTCGAGGCCCTCCGTCTGGCGTGAGGGCCACGATGCGCGTTCGGATCGAGCCGACGGGAACGGTGCGGGGCCTGGCTCGCGTCCCTGGGGACAAATCGATCGCCCACCGCTGGTTGATCCTGGCGGCGACGGCCGAGGGGTCGAGCTCGGTGGATGACCTTCCACCTGCGCTCGATGTCCGCTCGACCGCCCGATGCCTCGCGGCGCTCGCGCCTGAGGCTCGAGATGCGCTGGAGGGTTGGGCTTCCGAGGCTGGCGTCATGGCGGACGCTGACGGTTTCACGTTCAACAAGGGTGAACCTCGAGGCCCCTCGACCGCGCTCGTTCTCCGCGGGCGGGGTCGAGATGGACTAGAGGTTCCTCGGACGCCGCTCGACTGCGGCAACTCCGGGACGACGATGCGGCTGCTGGCCGGCGTCCTGGCCCCATGCCCGTTCGAGACGGTGTTGACGGGCGACGAGAGCCTCCGGGCACGGCCGATGGAACGCATCGCGGACCCGCTTCGGCGGATGGGCGCCGCCGTGGAGACGGCCGAGGGGTGCCCGCCGATCTCGGTGCGCGGCGCGAAGCTGCACGGGATCCGGCACGCGCCCACCGTCCCGAGCGCCCAGGTGAAGGGCGCGGTGCTGCTGGCCGGTCTCGCGGCCGACGGAACCACGACCGTGGTTGAGCCCGTCCCGACCCGGGATCACACGGAACGGGCGCTCGCGCACCTGGGCGCGCCCGTCCGCGTGACGGAGGACGGCGAGGTCTCTCTGGACGCCTTCCGGCACGAGGGCTTCTCGGCGCGGGTGCCGGGCGACGTCTCCTCGGCGGCCTTCCTGGTGGCGGCCGCCGCCCTCACGGGGGGAGGTCTCACCATAGAGAGGGTGGGGCTCAACCGGAGCCGCACGGCCTTCCTGGCTGTGATGGAGCGGATGGGCGTCCGTACGCGCACGCGCGTCGACGACACGGAGCTCGGCGAGCCCGTCGGCCAGCTCGAGGTCCTGTCGTGCCGGGGGCTCCGCGGCACGACGGTCGATCCCTCCGAGCTGCCGCTCGTGGTCGACGAGGTGCCGGTCCTGACCGCCCTCGCGGCGCACGCGGATGGAGACACCCGGTTCCTGGGCGCGTCCGAGCTCCGCGTCAAGGAGAGCGATCGGCTCGGGGGGCTGGCGCGCGCGGTCCGCGCGCTCGGTGGCCACGCGGCTGCCGAGACCGACGACCTGGTGGTCGCGGGCGGCGGCCTTGACGGCGGCCGGGTCGACCCGGGGGGCGACCACCGCATGGTCATGGCCCTGTGCGTGGCCGGCCTCGCGGCTCGGTCGGCGGTCGAGGTCGAGGGTGTGGAGGCCTCGGACGTCTCGTTCCCGGGCTTCGTCGAGAGCCTCCGCGCGCTCGGCGCTCGGATCGGAGATTGAGGTGGAGGGTGGCGGTCGGCCGACGGTCGTGACCATCGACGGGCCCGCGGGGTCCGGGAAGAGCACGCTCGCGCGCCGCCTCGCCCTCGAGCTCGACCTGCCATACGTGAACACGGGGCTCATGTATCGGGCGGTGTCGCTCGAGGCCGTCCGACTCGGGGTCGATCCGAGCGACGCCGAGACGCTCACCCGGATCGCGGCCGCGCTCAGGTTCGACCTCGACCTCGGCCTGCGTCCTCCGGAGCTGCGCATCGAGGGTGCACCGCCGGATCCCGAGCTCAGTTCCCCGGAGGTCGAGCGCATCGTGTCGCAGGTCTCCGCTCACCCCGCGCTCCGGTCGGTGCTCCGCGATAGGCAGCGCCGTCTCGGCTCGAGCGGCGCCGTGATGGAGGGTCGGGACATCGGTTCCGTCGTGTTTCCCGACGCGACGGTCAGGGTGGTCCTCGAAGCGGGCGCGAGCGAGCGAGCGGCCCGCCGGGCGCTCGAACGCGACGCCCGCCCGCCCGAGGTCTCGACCGCGATCGCCGAGCGCGACGCCCAGGACGAGCGCAACGTGCCGCCCGTCGAGGCCGACCTCGAGGTGGACTCGACCCATCTGGGTCCGGACGAGGTCCATGCGATCGTGCTCGCCGAGGTCCGCCGGCGCGTGGCGGGAGCGTCGTGAGCGAGCTCCCCACGGTCGCGATCGTCGGTCGCCAGAACGTCGGGAAGTCCACGCTCGCGAACCGTCTGTTCGGGCGCCGGGAGGCGATCGCCTCCGAGACCCCGGGCGTGACCCGGGACCGGGTCGAGCTGGAGACCAGCTGGCGCGGCCGCTCGTTCCGGCTCGTGGACACCGGGGGGTACCTGCACGGAGCACGAGGGATCGAGGCGCTCGTCTCGGCGCAGGCCGAGCGCGCAGCCGAGGCAGCCGACGTCGTGGTGCTCGTCGTCGACGTCCAGACCGGACCGACCGAGGAGGACGCGAGGTTCGCACGCAGGCTCCGACGCGCGACTCCCGCCGTGCTCCTGGTCGTGAACAAGGTCGACACCGACCGCGACGAGGCAGACGCCACGGCCTTCCACGCGCTGGGGATGGGGGAGCCCGTGGTCGTCTCGGCCCTCCATGGTCGTGGGTCCGGAGACCTGCTCGACCGGATCGTTGCCCTCCTGCCCCCCGCCGGGGGAGTGACTCGACCTGAGGATGAACCTCGATTCGCCCTCGTCGGTAGGCCCAATGTCGGGAAGTCCTCGCTGTTCAACCGGCTCGTTCGCGAGGAGCGCTCGGTCGTCTACGAGGAGGCAGGGACCACGCGCGACTCGGTCGACGCCGTCGTGACGTGGCCGACCACACGCGTGCGTTTCGTGGACACGGCCGGGTTCCGGCGCCCGACCCGCCTGCGTGGCGTCGAGTACTACAGCACGCTCCGCGCCGAGCGCGCGATCGAGCGTGCGGACGTGGCGCTCCTCGTCCTCGAGGCGCCACAGGGATTCACCGCCGAGGACAAGCGGATCGCGAGCCGGGTGATGGAGATCGGTCGAGCGTTCCTCGTGGTCGCGAACAAGTGGGATCTGGTCGAGGAGCGGGATCGGACGTTCAAGCGGCTCGGCGAGGAGGTGGCGCGCTTCGCGCGGGCCTCGGTGCTCCGCGCGTCGGCCCTCACCGGCACGGGGGTGCACCGTCTGCCCGAGCGGCTCCTCGAGCTCCACCGGCGGTACATGCGGCGCACGCCGACCGCCGAGGTGAACCGGGTGCTGCACCAGGCGCAGGACGAGCGCCCGGGACCCGTCCGGTACCGGTACGGGACGCAGGTCGGAACCGGTCCGCCGTCGTTCGTCCTGTTCGGCGGCCGGGCGCCGGATGCCGGGTACCTGCGGTTCCTCGAGAACCGCCTTCGACGGGAGCTGGGTCTCGAGGGCGTGCCGATCCGCCTGCGCTTCCGCGCCGGTCGGTCGCGCCGCGGCGCCCCGTAGCGGCGCCGGACGCGTGCCTTCTCGGCACAGTGCGGCGGCTGCTACGATGCGCTCGCACGGGCCGTGGCGCAGCTTGGTTAGCGCGTCTGACTGGGGGTCAGAAGGTCGCCGGTTCGAATCCGGCCGGCCCGACCAGACGATCATGGATCGGAGGTCCCCGTCGCCATGAGCCGGCCAGACGAAGCCTCCTCGTCGCGGGTCCTCACCGTCCCCAACCTCCTGTCCTTCCTGCGCATCGCGCTCATCCCCGTGTTCGTCGCGCTCATCGTCGACCCCGACACGACCTTCTGGGGGCTCGCGTTGTTCGCCGTCGTCGCCGCCACCGATTGGGTCGACGGCCTGCTCGCCCGGCGGCTCGGCCAGGTGACCGAGCTGGGGAAGGTCCTGGACCCGACGGCGGACCGGATCGCGATGGCCGCCGGTTTGGTGGCCCTCGCCGTACGCGGTGTCTTCCCCTGGTGGGCCGCGACGCTGATCTTGGTGCGCGACGCGGCCGTCCTGGCGGTTGGGGCGGGCCTGCTCGTCGGACGCCGGGTCCGTCTGGATGTGCGACCGCTCGGCAAGGTCGCCACCTTCACGCTGATGACCGCGGTCGTGTGGATCTCGTGGGGCAACCTCGGGTACCCCCTCGAGGATGCCGCCCTCGCACTCGGCTGGGTGAGCTTCACCGCCGGCATCGTCGAGTACTACGTCGCGGCATGGCTCTACGTGGGCGACCTGCGGCGCGCGCTTGCGGAGGCCGCCTGAACCGACCAGGGCGGGCCGACCGGCCACCCCGGCCACCGGCGCGCATGCTACGGTCGGCGGTGGACGAATCCCAGACGGAGGATCCGATGGAGTTCCCGGACGACCTGCGGTACACGAGCGAGCACGAGTGGGTGCGCGACGAGGGTGACGGGCGCCTACGCGTCGGCATCACCGATCACGCACAGGACGCGCTCGGCGACGTCGTCTACGTGGACGTGCCCGACGTCGGCACCAGCGTGACCGCGCATCAGGCGTTCAGCGAGGTGGAATCCACGAAGTCCGTCTCGGACGTCTACGCGCCGGTGTCCGGGACGATCGCGGAGCGCAACGCCATGCTCGACGAGCGCCCGGAACTGGTCAACGAGGCCCCGTATGGCGACGGCTGGATCGTCGTCATCGCCGTGAGCGACACCGCTGAGCTCGACGCCCTGCTCGACGTGGCGGCGTACCGCACGCTCGTCGAGCAGGGTGGCTAGGCCCGTCTCCCTCACGGCGCCCACGACCCGCTCCGTGTCCCGCACGGTGTCACGCACGCACGGTTGACCCTGCTCGGTGGCTGCGGTAACGTCCAGTGGCCGTCGAGGGTTTAGCCCGACCCTCAACCTCAACCGTCATCAGTAGGCCCGGGCTGGGGAGCGAACGAGCTTGTACTGCAGCCGCTGTGGACATCCGAACAAGGACGAGGCTCGGTTCTGCTCGAACTGCGGAGCTCCGCTCCATGAGGAGATAACGGTCGCGATTACCCCGGTCGAGGTCGAGGGTGAAGGGGTCGAGGAGTTCCCGTTCCCGGAGGATGAGCTTCAGTCCGGACAGGCTCTCCTTCTGGTCAAGCATGGACCCAACGCCGGCTCGACGTTCCTCCTCGAGTCGGACGTCACGACCACGGGTCGGAACACCGACAGCGACGTGTTCCTCGACGACGTGACCGTCTCGCGCAAGCACGCCGAGCTGCGCCGCCGCGACGACGGATGGTTCGTGCACGACCTCGGGAGCCTGAACGGGACGTACGTGAACCGCGAACGCGTCGACGTGACGAAGCTCGCATCGGGAGACGAGCTCCAGATCGGCAGGTTCAAGCTCGTGTTCTTCGCTGCGGGGGAGTGAGAGGGATGGCCACGCGCAACTACCAGTCGATCGGGGAGGTCCTCGTCACCGTCAAGACGGAGTTCCCCGACATCACGATCAGCAAGATCCGGTTCCTCGAGTCCGAGGGGTTGATCGAGCCGGAGCGGACGCCATCCGGCTACCGCAAGTTCTACGCCAAGGACCTGGAGCGCCTGCGCGCGATCCTGAAGATGCAGCGAGACGAGTACCTCCCGCTCAAGGTCATCAAGGAGCGGCTGCTCGACCAGGAGGCCGGCACGTCGGACATGTCGGCACCGACAACGGAGGAGGCGCCCGAGCCGGCCGAGGAGCTCGCGGAGCCCCCGACGGGGCTGCAGATGTCGCTCGACGAGATGTCTGCGGCCACCGGCATCGATCGCGAACGGATCAAGGAGCTGGAGTCGTTCGGTCTCGTCACCTCGCACGGACCGGAGTCGGCCCGGTACTACGACGGCGACGACTACATCGTGCTGTCGATCGTGAAGGACTTCTTCCGGTTCGGCGTCGAGCCGCGGCACCTGACGATGTACAAGCACTTCGCCGAGCGGGAGGCCGCGTTCTTCGAGTCGATCGTGATGCCTCAGCTCCGGCAGCGGAACCCGGACGCCCGTCGCACGGCGACGAGCTCCCTCACCGAGCTCGCGAAGGCCTCGCGCAAGCTGAAGAGCGCGTTGCTGCGGACCAACCTCCGCCAGTACCTTTCCTGAGCGTGAGCCGTCGCGCCGCTCTCCGCCGGGCCGGATGGGCGGTCCTGGCCTTCCTGACCCCGGCCCTGCTCCTGGCGGTCGTGCCGGGCCTCGCCGGCGCGCAGATCTCCACGTCCACCCCGCCACCCACGCCGGTGCTCCTCCCGAACGGCCAGACGTCGATGTCGCCGTTCCCGAGCGTCCTTCGGACCCCCGTGTCCGCCTCGCCGGCGCCCCGGATCGCGGCGCCCGCGGCGATCCTCGCCGACCTGGACAGCGGACAGGTCCTGTTCGAGCGGGGCGCCGACCGTCGGCGCCCGATCGCCAGCGTGACGAAGATCGTCACGGCGCTCCTGGTGCTCGAGCGCACGGATCCCCAGGACATCGTGACCGTGAGCGCGCGGGCGTCGGGCGACGGCCGGACGGCAGGGATCTCGGAGCTCGGGCTGCAGACGGGGGAGCGGATCAGGGTGGACGACCTGCTCGCTGCGCTCATGCTCCAGTCCGCGAACGACGCGGCCATCGCCCTGGCCGAGCATGTCTCGGGTACGGTCGAGGCGTTCGTCAAGGACATGAACGCGCGCGTGCGTGAGCTCGGACTGCGCAACTCGCGGTTCACCTCGCCGAACGGCCTGGACGATCGCGGGTATTCGACCGGCCGGGACCTGGTGGCCATCACCCGCGCCGCGTACGCCGAGCCCGGGTTCGCCAGCATCGTCGCCACCCGCTCCCGCGAGATCCCGGCGCCGGCGGGTTCCCCGCCGCGGGTGGTCCAGAACCGCAACGCGCTGCTGTGGCTGTATCCGGGCGCCGTCGGCGTGAAGACCGGCTTCACCAGCCGGGCCGGCACGTGCATCGTCGCAACGGCCGAGCGCGGAGGACTCCGCCTCGTGGCGGTGGTGCTCGGCGCGTCGGGCGAGGCCTTCTCGAGCGCGGCGGCCCTCCTGAACCACGGGTTCGCGGCGTTCGAGCGCCGAGAGGTGGTCGCCGAGGGTGAGGACCTCGGCGAGGTCCGGATCGACGGACGTCAGGTCCCGGTCGCGTCGAGCGGATCGCTCGTCGCGCTCATCCCGACCGACGCCGACGTGACGCGCCACAGGGTGCTCGACCCGGACGCGGCGTTCCCGCCGCTCCCCGGCGAAGTCGTCGGGACCCTCCGAGTCTCGGTCCCCGAGCTTCGGATCGGGAGCGTCGATCTGGTGGTGACGGACGTGCCACCGCCCGCACCGCCGTCGGATCCGGGCCCCTGGTGGGCTCGGGCCGGCTCGGCCGTGGCGGACGCCGTCGGGGTCGTCCTCGACGCCATGTTCGGCTGATCCCTCTGCTACGATCGAGCCCGATGTCGGAGGTCGCAAGCGTCCTGTTCGGGCGCGAGGACATCCGTCGCCGGATCGAGGAGCTCGGCCGCACCATCACCGGGGACTATGAGGGGCGCGCACCCGTCCTGGTCTCGGTCCTGAAGGGCGGCTCGCTGTTCCTCGCGGACCTGATCCGGGAGGTCCGTCTCCCGCTCGCCATCGACTACATGGCGCTCTCGCGGTACGGCGACGCCACCGAATCGATGGGGCGCGTGCGTATCGTCAAGGACCTGGAGCAGGACGTCGGCGGGCGCGACGTCATCGTCGTCGAGGACATCGTGGACACGGGTCTCACGCTCTCGTACCTGATCTCCGTGATCCAGTCACGAGAGCCGGCATCGGTCGAGGTCTGCGCGCTGCTCGACAAGTCCGTCCGGCGGATCGCTCCCGTGACGATCCGCTACCGCGGGTTCGAGTGCCCCGACGTGTTCGTCGTCGGCTACGGTCTGGACTTCCAAGAGCGGTACCGCAACGTTCCCGATATCCTTGCGGTGCAGGACCTGACGGCGCTCGCCGAGGACCCCGATCTGCTCCTGCCGTACCTGCCCGAGGCCCTGCCCCGCCCGTAGGTTGCCGGGTCTGGGGGGCGGGTCTAGGCTCGATGTGCGGATGATCGTTCAGATGGATCTGGCCGGCGTGCGGATCGAGCTCCCCTCGAACCAGCCCATCGTGCTCCTGCGCGAATCCGAAGGGGAGCGGTACCTGCCCATCTGGATCGGTCAGCCCGAGGCGGCGTCGATCGCCCTGGCGCTCCAAGGTGTGGTGACGCCGCGGCCGATGACCCACGATCTGATGAAGTCCATCCTCGAGGAGATGTCGGTTCAGGTGAGCAGCATCGTGATCACCGAGCTCCGCGAGGGGACCTTCTACGCGGTCATCAACATGCAGCGCAACGGGGACGCGTACGAGATCTCGTCTCGCCCCAGCGACGCCATCGCGCTGGCCGTGCGCCTGGGCTGCAAGATCTTCGCCAGTGAGGACGTCCTGGCCGAGGCCTCCATCCTCATCCCGAGCGGGGAGGAGGAGGAAGAGGAGCTCGAGAAGTTCCGCGAGTTCCTCGAGAACGTGAACCCCGAGGACTTCCAGTAGCCCGGTCGGGCCGGCCGCCGGTCCGCTAGCCGTACATGATCGCCGTGACCCAGACCTTGTCACGGCCGCACTCCGACTTGCCCGACGTGGCGATCGCCCCGATCCCGGCCTTCTCGAGTGCCGGGTGCAGGATGATGTCCCGGTGGAGCCCCTCGCTCATCCACTGCCTCATGATCTTCTGGACGGTGGAGTGGCAGCCCACGACGTCGGCGCCGATGACGTCCCAGTTGTAGGGCTCGAGCAGCTGGGCCAGGTTCCTGGGGTCGAACAGCTTCCCGCGCCGGATCATCTTCCGGGTGTGGGCCCTCGCATCGTCCGAGAGCGGCCGGTTGAGGCTGAGGGTGTTGAGGTCGTGGTTCGCTCGGACGCGGTTGATCGCGTGCAGGACCTTGGTCCGGAGCGAGCCGGCCTCGGCGGCCGGGGCGGCAGCGACACCTGTGGTCAGCAGGGCGACGGCGAGCGAGCCCGCGAGCGCCGCGTGACGGACCTTGCGGTTCCGGAGCACGTGCATCCCTCCTCGGGGGGGTCGGGGAGGGGGGGCATGGTACCCGTTCCGAGCCGCGGGGGGCCACCCGGGCCGGCGCGGTGACCGACGGGTGATTGACAGGGGGGGCGCGGCCGCCTAGCCTACCCTACGTCTGCGTAATTACGGAGATGTGATGGCCGAGCAGGGTTTCCGTGTGCCCGACGTCGTTCGGATCGTCGGGATCAGCTACCGCCAGCTCGACTATTGGGCACGGACCGGCCTCGTACGTCCCTCGGTCCGCGACGCCCACGGCTCCGGCACCCAGCGCCTGTACTCGTTCCAGGACCTCGCGCTCCTCAAGCTGATCAAGCGCATGCTCGACTCCGGCGTGGGACTCCAGCAGATCCGGAAGGCCTGGGGGACGCTCCGCGAGCTGAAGGAACCCCCCCTGGGCACGACCTTGGTCTCGGACGGCTCCCGGATCTACGCGGTGGCCTCGCCCGACGAGGTCGTTGACCTGCTGGCCCAAGGCCAGGGCGTCTTCGCGATCGCCGTCGACAAGGTATGGACCGATCTGGAGGGGAGTCTCGCCAAGCAGCAGAAGAAGCGGGGTCGCAAGGTCGCGTCCGCCGGAGGCGCGTGAACGACGCAGCCACGGTCGCGACGCCGGCCCTGAAGAGCGACGCCGTTCGCTTCGCCCACGCCAGCGAGCGCCAGTTCGCGCAGCTCCTGGACTTCTATCAGATCGAGTGGGAGTACGAACCCACGTCCTTCGACCTCGAGTGGGACCGCGACGGCAACGTGGTCCAGCGCTTCACGCCGGACTTCTTCCTGCCCCAATACGACCTGTACATCGAGATCACGACCCTCAACCAGAAGCTCGTGACGAAGAAGAACCGCAAGGTGCGCCGCCTGCGGGAGCTGTACCCGGGCGTCAACTGCAAGATCTTCTACCAGCGCGACTACCTCTCGCTCGTCGAGAAGTACGGCCTGGAGGACGTCTCCGGGTAGGACCGGACGTCCCGTGGGCCTAGCCCGCAACGGGCTAGACTCGTGCAGGCATGCGGTACGCGCCCCACACGGACGAGGACGTCGGCGCGATGCTCGAGGCGATCGGTCTCGCGTCGCTCGACGACCTGTTCGCCCAGATCCCCGAGGCCGTGCGCCTGAACCGCCCGCTCGATCTGCCCGAGGGCGTCTCGGAGCCCGAGATCGTGCAGGACCTGGCCGACCTGGCGGGCCGCAACCGTGGGGCCGACGACCTGGTCTGCTTCGTCGGCGGGGGCGCCTACGACCACTACGTGCCTGCGGTCGTCTGGGCCCTCGCCGGCCGGTCCGAGTTCTACACCTCGTACACGCCCTACCAGCCCGAGCTCTCGCAGGGCGTGCTGCAAGCGCTGTTCGAGTACCAGTCGATGGTCTGCGACCTGACAGCTCTCGACGTCTCGAACGCGTCGCTCTACGACGGTGCGACCGCCCTGGCGGAGGCGGTGGCCCTGGCCCGCTCCACGCCGGGCCGCGGTCGAGTGCTGGTCTCGGCCGGCGTCGACCCCCGGCACGTCGAGACCCTGCGGACGTACGGCAGGGGAGCGGGGTACGAGCCCGAGCGGTTCGAGCTGCGGGACGGGAGGGGAGGAAGGCCCGAGGTCGGTGATGACGTCGCGTGCGTCGTCGTCCAGCACCCCAACGTCTACGGCAACCTGGAGCCGGTCCGGGCCCTCTTCGGCGCCGCGCACGACGGGGGAGCGGCGACGATCCAGCTGTTCGACCCGGTCTCGCTCGGCGTGCTCGCGCCGCCGGGAGAGCTGGGCGCCGACATCGCGGTCGCCGAGGGTCAGGCCCTCGGCCAGCACCTCAACTTCGGCGGGCCGTACCTGGGTGTGATCGCGACCCGTCTCGACTTCGTACGTCGCCTGCCCGGGCGGATCGTCGGCGAGACCGTCGACGTGGACGGCAGGGTCGGCTACGTGCTCACGCTCCAGGCCCGCGAGCAGCACATCCGCCGCGAGAAGGCGACGTCGAACATCTGCACGAACCAGACGCTGATGGCGATCGCGGCAGCGGTATACCTGGCATGGCTCGGGCCCGAGGGGATCGTGGAGCTGGGCCGACGGTGCGCGGCCAAGGCCGCCTACGCCGCGGAGCGGCTCACCCGGATCCCCGGCGTCGAGCTCCGGTTCCCCGATGCGCCGTTCTTCAAGGAGTTCGCCCTGCGGCTCCCGCGGCCGGCGGGAGACGTCTGCGACGCGCTCGTCGACCGTGGCTTCCTCGCCGGCGTTCCGATGCGGGCTGACGATCGGACGTTGCTCGTCGCCGTCACCGAGCGACGCACCCGCGAGCAGATCGATCGGTTCGCGCTCGCGCTGCAGGAGGTTCTCGCGTGACCCAGGCCACCGGCGCGCCGGTACGTCGGCAGGGTCCGCCAGGGCTCGGCACGTTGAAGGCCCTGTCGCGGCCGGGACGGCGCGCATGGAGCCTGCCCGAACTCGACGTCCCCGCGGCCGAGGTGCCCGCCGAGCACGCTCGCGCACGACCGCCCGCGCTGCCCGAGGTGGCCGAGCGCGATCTCGTCACCCACTTCACACGTCTGTCGCAGCTCAACTACGGGGTGGACACCGGCGTGTACCCGCTCGGGTCGTGCTCGATGAAGTACAACCCGAAGGTGGCCGAGGCCGTGGCGGCTCTCCCGGGGTTCGCGCGCGTCCACCCCCTCCAGCCGGAGCGCACCGCCCAGGGCACGCTGGAGCTCCTGTGGCGTTTGGAGCGTGCCCTCTGCGAGATCACCGGGATGGCCCGCGCCACCCTGCAGCCCCCGGCGGGCGCGTGCGGCGAGCTCACGGGACTGCTCATCATGCGCCGTCATCACACCGAGCTCGGCGACCCCCGGACGAAGGTGGTCATCCCGGACGCCGCGCACGGCACGAACCCGGCGAGCGTGCGGATGGCGGGCTACGAAGCGCTCCATGTCCCGAGCGACGCACGGGGCGCGCTAGATGTCTCGGCGCTCGAGAAGCTCGTGGACGAGAACGTGGCCGGACTGATGCTCACGAACCCGAACACGCTCGGCCTGTTCGAGGAGGACATCCAGGAGATCGCAAGCATCGTGCACGGCGTCGGTGGGCTCGTCTACTACGACGGTGCGAACCTGAACGCGATCCTGGGTCGCTGCCGTCCGGGCGACATGGGCTTCGACATCGTCCACATCAACACGCACAAGACGTTCGCCACGCCCCATGGCGGGGGAGGGCCGGGAGCCGGTCCCGTCGGGGTCACCGAGGAGCTGGTGCCGTACCTGCCGGTCCCGATCGTCGAACGCGACGAGGCCGCCGGGACCTTCCATCTCGACTCCGACCGCCCGCGATCGATCGGCCGGATGCACGGGTTCCACGGGAACATCGGGGTCCTGGTTCGCGCCTACGCGTACGTCTTCCTGCACGGCCGCGACGGTCTCACCGAGGTCGCGGAGCGGGCGGTCCTGAACGCCAACTACCTCGCCCATCGCGTCGAGGGGGCGTTCCCGCTCGCGTACCCGGACGGCCGGCCGATGCACGAGTTCGTCTCGACGGCCGCGCTGCTGCGCGAGCGGACCGGTCTGCGTGCGATGGACGTGGCGAAGCGGGTGATCGACCTCGGGTTCCACCCCTCGACCGTGTATTTCCCGCTCGTGGTGGAGGAGGCGATGATGGTCGAGCCCACGGAGACCGAGACGAAGGAGACGCTCGATGCGTTCGCCGAGGCCCTGCTCCAGGCCTCCGACGAGGCGGCCAGCGATCCCGACCTGCTCCACGAGGCGCCCCTCACCACACCCGTGCGACGCCTGGACGAGGCCCGAGCGGCCCGTCACCTGAAGCTTCGCTGGTAGCCATCCGGCCCCGATCGGGTGCCTAGTCATTCCTGACCATCTCGGCCTCAAGGCCGCGCTGGCCCCGTCCGATACGGAGGTGACAGGCACAAAGGGTCGGTCCCGAAAAAGGCGAACCGCTGGCGACGGCGGGGCGCAAAGCGCCGGACCTCCGTGGGGAGGTGGCCGGGCCGCCGAAGGACCCGGGCCTCGGGCTCGAGTCCCAACCGGGACCCCGGAGTCGGGAGGCTCGAGATGGCACGTCTCCGAATCGGCCGAGGGACGCTCGCGGCGTCGATCGCCCTGCTCATGGCGGGTTTCCTGGTGGTCAGCACCGTCCCCGACCGGGCGGACGCGCGCCAGCGGACGGGTCGCCGCGTCCAGATGGTGAACCTCACGAACGACGACCGGCGGGAGCACGATCGCCGGGCCCTCGGGTTCGAAACCCGCGTCTCGAGGTTCGCGAAGGAGCACAGCGCGGCGATGGCCAGGAAGGGCTACATCTTCCACTCGACGGAGGCACAGCTCCGGAGGGCCCTCGGGGACGTGAACTGGTCGATCGGCGGCGAGAACGTCGGGGTGGGAGGCTCGCTCAAGAGCCTTGAAGAGGCGTTCATGGCCAGCAAGCTCCACCGCGAGAACATCCTGCGCAAGTCGTTCGACCACATGGCCGTGGGCATCGTCCGCGAGGACGACGCCCTGTGGATCACCGTCATCTTCTACGGGTAGCTCGGCACCGCCCGGCGGGCCTCCACCCAAAGCGAGAGGTCCCGGGTCATCCGACCCGGGACCTCGTCGCTTCGCCCTCTCCCGTGAAAGGCCTTACTCCGTCGAGGTCTGGCGACCGCGCCGGCGGCCCACCCACAGCAGGGCCGTGCCCGCGGTCACGAAGACCAGCAGCAGGGCGCCGAGCGGGATGACCGACGACGTGCCGGTGAAGGCGATCGGACCCGGGGGCGTCTTCGTGATGGTCTGCCCCAGGATCACGTCCACCGTCTGGGTGTCGTCGTCCTTCACCGTCTCGCCGAGCGGGTCCTCACCCTCGGCGGTTCCGACGTTCGTGACCTTGATCGTGCCGTCCGACGGGAGCTTGAAGTCCTTCGTGCACTCCGTGCTCTCGTTCGGCTGCAGCTCCGCGATGTCGCAGACGTGACCGATCACGTCGTCGTCCACCGTGATGTCGTGCAGGACCACGTCACCGATGTTCGTGATCGTGTAGTGGTACGTGATCACCTCGCCGGGCGAGCCCGACTGCGGACGAGCGCGCTTCACGATCTCGATCGCCGGGTGGAGGATGTCGACCTCGTGCGAGTCCTCGTCCGTGACCTCCGTCTGGCCGAACCAGCCCGAGACGTGAGCGGTGTTCGGCAGCGGATCGGGGTCGCTCTCGGTCACGACGTGGGTGCAGGTGTAGCTCCACGTCTCACCCTGCTCGAGGATCGCGTTGCCGTCATCGCCCGTGGGTCCGCTGATCGTGCCCGTGTCGCAGATCGGGTCGGTCAGCGTGACGTTCTCGAGCGGCAGGCTGTCCGGCGTCAGGCTCACGTCGAACGTGTAGGTGACGGTGTCACCCACGTGCGCCATGTCGTCGCCATCCTTGACCAGGTCGATCCCGGGCGGCGGGCAGTCGATCGTCGTCGTGACGATCTCGCTGCCCAGGTCGCCGATGAAGGCCTGGTTCACGATCTCCGGGCAGATGTCCGTGGGCGTCGTGCCCGAGATGGTGATCTCGGCGCTGTCGCCGGACTGCAGGATGCCCAGGTCGCAGCTGACGTCGTTGCCGACCACGTCACAGGCCTGGTCCGGGCCGCCGTTCAGCGAGAACGACGCGGTCACACCGGAGAGGTCCGAGTCGACGGCGTCGGTCACGACCACCGGATCGGCCGTGGCGGCGTTGCCGTTGTTCTCCACGGTGACCGTGTAGGTCACCAGGCCACCGACCTCGGCCGTGGCCGGGCCGGTCTTGTGCAGCTCGAGATCCGCGGCGCAGCCGGTCACGTCGGTGTCGACCTCGTTGCTGCCCAGATCACCCACGAACGCCTGGTTCGTGAAGCTCGGGCAGCTGTCGCTCGGCGCGTCGGCCGTGATGGTCACGACGACCGAGTCGCCCGGATCCATGACCCCGACGTTGCAGCTCACGTCGTTGCCGACGACGCTGCAGGCCTGATCGGCCCCGCCGTTGAACGAGTAGGTCGCAGCCACGTTGTCGAGCTCGGCTGGGACGCTGTCGGTGATGACCACGGCGTTCGCCGTCGGCGCGTTGCCGGTGTTCTCGACCGTGATCTCGTACGTCACCTGACCACCGAACGGCACGGTCGCCGGGCCGGTCTTGGCGATCGTCAGCTCCGGCGCGCAGCCGGTCACGTCGACGGTGACCAGGCCGGAGTCCAGGCCCTCGCCCGAGCCGTCCTCGGCCCAGTCCACGTGCGCGGAGTTGATGAGCGCACCGCAGACGTCGGCCGCGGTGGTGACGTCGACCGTGACAACCATCGACTCGCCGGGCTGCAGGGTCTCGGTGCCCGGGTCCTGCGGACAGCGGATCGAGTTGTCCGTCCCGTCGATGTCACAGGCGCCCGACGCGGCGCCGATGGCGAACGAGGCGGCGTCGATCGTGAGCGTGTCGTCGAGGTCATCGGTGACCACGACGCCGGTGGCGTTCTCGTTGCCGTCGTTCGTGAGGGTGATGACGTAGCTGAAGCTATCACCGGGGGAGACCTCGGTGATCGGCGCCCCGGCCTCGTTCACGGCCTCCTTGTCGATCGACAGGTCCGGCGCGCAGCCCGTGACGACCGTCTCGACCGAGTTGCTGTCCTGCGTCGCGCCTCCGATCGACAGCGACGCCGTGTTGACGACGGTCGGGCAGCTGTCGCTCGGCGCCTCTGCCGTGATCGTCACGACGACCGTGTCGCCGGCGTCAAGGATGCCGACGTTGCACGTGACGTCGTTGCCGTTGACGGCACAGGCCTGGTCCGCGCCGCCGTTCAGAGAGTACGTCGCGGCGACGTTCGACAGCTCGGCCGTCACGGAGTCGGTGATGATCACGTCGTCCGTCGTCGGCCCGGAGCCGATGTTGTCGACCGTGACCTCATACGTCACCGTCTCGCCGAACCCGACCTCGCTCGGGCCGCTCTTCACGATCGTGAGGTCGGGCTCGAGCAGCAGCCGAGCCGACTTCAGCGGGATCGTCTGCGTGCCCGAGCCGGGGACGTTCTGGTTCCCGATCTTCATCGAGTCGAGGCGGGCCTGCAGGTTGCCGTTCGGCGCGCCGTCACCGCCGCACTTCAGGATCGGGACGACCTGGACGACGATGAACTCGCCGCGTTCCACGTCGTTGACGTCGAACGAGATCTCCAGGTTCCCGGGCGGGGGGTTGCCGGCGATCGGGGCGTTGGTCGTGATCCCCGTCAGCGTGGCATCCCCGTCGTACGCCGCGTCGTCCGTGTTCAGGAACGCCGCCGGGCTGTCGAACGTGCGGAACCCGACGCCGTCCTCGTTGTCGAACGACAGGTCGACGGAGATCGTCGACGGAGCGTCGATCTCGGGGTTGTCCGCGATCTCGATCGCGAGGAAGTAGACGACCTTGTCGTTGCAGTTGAAGTCGCTCGCCTCCAGCGACTCGAACACGCCGGTCGACTTGTCGATCACGCGGCCGTCGTACTCGGGGAGGCCGGGACCGGTGCCGGCGAGGGTCGTGTGGTTGTACGTGTACGGGCCCGCCGCGATCCAGTCGAGCTCGATGTCCCCGACGTCCACAGCGCGGGCCGCCTCGAGGGGCGCCGCGACCGCGCCCTTCGCGGTGGAGCTCTTCTCGGACACGGCGTCCGAGGCCTTGACGGTGAACCCGTCACCTCGTCCGCTCTCGGCGGACGCGGAGCCAGCGCCCGACCGGTCGGACCAGCCATCGGCGTTCGCCGCGATGAGGCCGACCTGGCCGATCGCGAGGAACACGGTCATCACCAGGCCGATCAGCGAGAAGGTGGCTCCCGCCCTCCTCAGCCGCCGGCCATTCCTGCGCGAACCGCTCATGGTCCCTCCTCCTTCGGGCGATACCCTGACGACGCAACGGGGGACAGGATGTCCCTCCGATCCCCAGGGTACGCCGTGCCTTCCCCTAGTCCATCCGTCGAAGGTCCAAGGGTTCCCATGCGACTTTCGAACTAAGCGGGCTCACCAGGACTTTACGCAGCAGCGTAGGACGACAGCAACCCCAGACGTCCGACAGGGGGGGAGGGTAGGCGGCCTACCTCATGTCCTGTCGCCTCATCGCGCAATCGTAACTTTCCATAATGTGCGGTATGGGCGGTTCGTAGCGGGCCGCCAAGCCCCTGAGGCCTCAGCTCACCGAGGCACGGAGGCGGGCCCCGAGGCCCCAGACCGTCACCAGCCAGAGCGCCTCGACGACGATGCGGCGCGAGATCTTGGAATGCCCGTGCTCGCGCTCGCGGAACGTGATGGGAACCTCGCCGACGTCGAAGCCCTCGCGCCACGCCCGGTACGCGAGCTCCACCTGGAAGCCGTACCCATCGGAGCGGAACGGGCGGGCGATCAGCCGCTGCAGCAGGGCGCGGCGGTAGACGCGGAAGCCGCTCGTCGCGTCGTGCAGCGGGAAGCCGAGGCACAGGCGCGCATACAGGTTCCCGCCGCGCGAGAGCGCCAGGCGCGCCCGGCTCCAGTTCGTGACCGAGCCCCCCGGCACGTACCGGCTGCCGACCACCAGGTGATGCGAGCGAACGGCCTCCAGCAGCCCTGGAAGCTGCTCGGGTAGGTGGGACAGGTCCGAGTCCATCTCCACCACCAGGTCGTACCCCTCCTCGAGCGCGAGTCGGAAGCCCTCGAGGTAGGCGCTGGCCAGACCCCTCTTCGCGTCCCGTTCGAGGAGCCGGACGCGCGGTTCGGATGCTGCTCGCTGGGCGACCAGCTCGCCCGTGCCGTCCGGCGAGCCGTCGTCGACCACCAGCATGTGGATGGACCCGTCCAGGACGAGGAGCCCGTCGAGCACCTCGCCGATCGTGACCCGCTCGTTGTAGGTGGGCAGGACGACCAGCGTGCGGGGTGCATCGGCAAGGCCCTCGACCGAACGTCCAGGGCCCCGGCGAGAACGTGGCACCGCGAACATCGCCAGTACCCCCGCCAGGCAGACCCACACGAGCCAGTCCCCCAGCCGGACGTACATGGTCGTCGCCCGAGAGGCCCTGATCCGCGTACGCGTGATCTCGGGCTCGAACAGCTCGGTGTGGGCAACCACGTCGCCCTGGGGGTCCACGATCGCGCTGATCCCGGAGACCGCCGCGTGGACGACCCAGCGCCCGGTCTCGACCGCGCGCAGCCGGCTCATCAGCACGTGCTGCCGGGAGGCGGCCGTCATGCCGTACGAGGCGTTGTTCGTCGTGAGGACGAAGAACGTGGCTCCCCGGCGGGCCATGTCTCGCTCCACGCGCGGGAAGCTGTTCTCGTAGCAGATCGGGGTCCCGAACGCCGGCAGTCCGGATACCGAGACGGTATGGGGGGTCTCCCCCGGCACCCGGTCGACCGGAACCTGGTCGATCGCGTCGATCCACTCGAGCCTGTCCCGGAACGGCACGTACTCGCCGAACGGCACCAGCACCACCTTGTCGTACCGGTCTACCGTCGCGCCGGTCCCGTCGAACAGCAGCACGCTGGTGTGCTGGCTGCCGTCCGGATCGTCGAGCACCGCGCCGGCGAGCGTCGGCGCGCCGACCGCCGCAACGGCCGAGCTCACCTCCTGCATCGTCGCCGGATCAGAGGACGCCCCCGGATCGAGCGACCCCTCACCCCAGACGGCGAGGTCGGGTGGATCGTTGGCCAGCCGGGTGTGCAGGTCGATGTTCATCCGGGCGACCGCGATGTCCTCGGCGTCGCGGCTTAGGTGCTCCGCCTGGCGGACGTCCACCTGGATCGCCGCCACATCGATGGCCTGCCCCTCGGCCGCCGGCAGCGGGAGCAGGCCTGGGGCGAGCACCAGGGCGATGCAGACCCCCATCAAGGCGATGGTCCGCGCGGGCGCCTCACTCCCCCGCTCGAGGGCGAGGAGCAGCAGGCCGGCGACGGCGATCACCACGAACGAGATGCCCCACACGCCGGTCACCGACGCGAGCCGCAGCAGCGCCGGGTTCCCGGTCTGCGTGCTCCCGAGTTGCCCCCACGCGAACCCACCGAGCGGCCAAGCTCCGCGGGCAGCCTCGAGGACCGTCCACAGCGACGCCAGCGCCAAGACAGAGGCGACCGGATGCTCCTCGCGCCACAGCACTGGCGCGAGGAGCCCGAAGACCCCGGTGAAGCACGCCGAGACCAGGACGAGCGCTGTCCACCCGAGCTCGCCGAACAGCAGGATCCAGTACAGGACGAGCCCGAAGTACGCCACACCGAAGGCCAGGCCGAGCCCGAGCCCCCGGAGCGGACGAGCATCGCGCACGAGCCACAGGAACGGGATCGGCGCGAGGAACGCCACCCATCCGGCATCGACCGGCGGCAGGGACAGCGACAGGAGCGCACCGCTCGACGCGGCGATCAGCAGCGCAACGGCGGGTCCGGGTGGGTTCGGCCTCAGGCGCAGTCCCGGCAGAGCATCTTCGCCTTGTCCTTCAGCTGGCTCCGATGCTTCACCAGGTAGCAGTTGCGGCATGTGAACTCGTTCGCCTGCGGCGGCACCACCTTCACCGCCATCGATTCGTCGCGGAGCTCGTCGCGGGTCAGGGTGAGCACCGATTCCTCGGCGTCCTCTTCCTCCTCCGCGCGGGCCTCCTGCTTCACCAGGAGATCCTGGATGGACTCCACGTCCTCCGAACCGGCCGGTCGCACGGCCGGCGCCGTGGGCTCGGCGTCCCCGATGTCCTCGGAGGCCTCCTCGGGCTCCTCGAGCTCGTCGTCGTCCAGCGTGTCTTCGATGTCTTCCATGGCTTCGATCCCGTTCGGTTCAGCCGGCGCATTGTACTGCCGGTGCGCGAACCTGCAACGACCCTCGGAACCGAAGTGTCGCAACGCGCTCGCGGGCGTGCGGTGTCGTCAAGGGACCCCGCCTGAACCGCTGCTGGGATCTGGGGGGAAGATAGACGAGGACCCAAGAGACCTTTGGGGCCGCGGCGCCGGGGCGCTGCGTTCTCTACTCAGCCTCTTGGGTCCTCCGTGCGCAGCCGCCGAAGCGGTCGCGCAGGGTCACGGTAGCCTCGGCTCCGACGGGTGTCAAACGGGCAGGTCAGCCATCGTCCGCACGGATCTCACGACGCGTACACGTCGCGCCCGAGGCTGACCGTGAGCACCGGGCGGACGGACCGCAGGTCGGCGGCGAGGAACGGGTCCTCCTCGTACGCGGCGAGGTCCGCGTGCGACCCGGGCTCGAGGCTCCCCTTCTTGTCCTCCTGGTTCGCCAGGCGTGCGGCGCCGGTGGTCCAGAGGCGGATCGCCTCCTCCCGCGTCAGGCACTGTCGCGGGTCGTGGTGGTTCTCGAACGCCTCGATGCCCGCCATCGGGTCGAGCGCCGTGATGGGCGAGTCCGAACCGGCACCCATCTCGACCCCGCGCTGCAGGATGTCCCGGAAGGGGTTCATCGCGGCGGCCCGCGCCGCGCCGAGCGCCTGCTCATACAGACCCCCCGCATGGCCCCACGCCCCATCGAAGCTCGGCTGCACGGAGAGGGCGAGCCCGAGCATCGCCGCACGCTCGAGCAGATCCAGGCCGATCATCTCCGCGTGCTCGATGCGATGACGTCGGGCGCGGAAGTGCCGCCGGCCACGCGAGTCGAGGGAGCGGAAGACGCGCTCCCACGTGGCGATCACCTGCTCGACCGCAGCGTCGCCGATCGCATGGACACCGACCTGCAGGCCCGCGAGGTGGCCGTCGTGGAAGTACTGGGCGAGCTCGTCCTCGTCGAAGTAGGCGATGCCCGACCCCGTTCCGTCGACGTACGGTTGGACCACCCAGGCCGTGCGAGCCCCGATGGATCCATCCACCGGAAGGTCGCCCCCCAGGCGCGACATCCCGGTCTCGATCGCCCGGGAGACCTCGCTGGTCCCCACGTACGGCACGACGTCGAGCGGGAGCCGATGCCGGTGGCGAAGGAGCACCTCCAGGTCCCGCATCCCCCGCTCGTGCACCAGCGACATCTCGTGGACCGTCGTGACCCCCCGCGAGGCGGCCATCGCGGCGGCGGCCAGTTGGAGCTGCTCCACGTCGCGCTCGGTCAGGTTCGCGGCGAACCACCGCTGGAGGGCGTCGTTCGCCCGGGCCCGAACGCGGCCGGTGGGCTCACCGTCGTCGCCACGCTCCACACCGGGCAGGTCCGAAACGCCTGCCTCGCGCAGCGCGGACCGGTTCGCGATCGACAGGTGCCCGTCGACCCGGACCACGGCCAGTGGCCGGTCCGACACGCGGTCGAGGTCCTCGGCCGTGGGCGGTTCCCGCCGCTCCCACGTCGACTCGTCGTAGCCGTGGACGAGCGACGGGCCCTCGCGGTCTTGGACGGCGGCGCGGACGGCGTCCAGCAGCTCGGATGCCGACCGCGCTCGTCCGAGGTCGGGCGCCCGTTGATGGATGCCCGTGCCGGTCAGATGGACGTGCGCATCCACGAATCCGGGAACGATCGTCGTGCCAGGCAGCTCGACGACGCGGTCGGCGGCGGGGGCCTCCCCAGCCCCTACCCGCTCGACGTGGCGGCCGTCGACCAGCACCCACTCCCCCATCGGGGGGTACGACTGTGTCCGGACGAGGGTGGCTCGGTACAGGGTCCGCATGCGATGCGGAGATTACCCTCTGACGCGACCCGAGCGCGGCTGCGCACCCGAGGCGACCGTCGTCCCCAGGACGAGCGACCGGGCATCGTCGACCACCCGGGTCTTCTCCGGCGCGGGTCGCAGACGCAGCAGAGCGAGCGCTCGGGTCACCACCTCGAGCGCCGCGCCGGCTCCCGCGGGATCCGGTGTGAACACGACGAGGTCGTCCACCCAACGGACGTGTTGGAACCCGGCGGACGCCAGGTCACGGTCGACGGCGACCAGCACCGCGTTGGCGAGCACGGCCGAGGCCTCGGGCCCGATCGGCAGCCCCCGGACGCCGTGAACGGACATCCGTCGCACGGCGTCGACGGCGCGCCGGACGTCCATCGCCCCACAGCCGACGCGGTCCAGGGCTCGCGCGAGCACCGGTGGCGCGATGGACCCGTAGAAGTCGCGCACGTCCGTCACGAGGGCCCCGCCGGCAGTTGCGGCCAGATGCTCCACGAGCACCCGGAACCGGCCGCGTGCGCCCGCCCATGCCTCCAGGCGGATCGCCGGCGGCCGCGTCCGGACCTCGGCTACCCGGTTCGCGACGACGTTCGGGAGCAGCGCGGACTCGATCGCCTCCACGAGCGGGGCGACGGCCGCCGCATATCCCGCAGCCGCGACCGGATCGAGGTGCGCGAGCACACGGACGCCGCCCGGCTTGGGCTCCGGCACGAGCCGCACCGGCCGGATCTGCCGTTCGAGCACCTCTCCCCTCCCCCGGCCCGAGGGAGGGTGGGCCCGCGACGGACCCGCCGATGCTCGCACGCCGCCAGCCCGCTCCACAATCCGCCGGCCGGGTGGTTCGCCGTTCCGCCGACCGAGCCGGGGGTACGATGCCCCCGTGCTGGACGAGCGCGACCTCGCGATCCTCGCGGCGCTGCAGGAGGACGCCCGGGCGACCTATGCGGACATCGGCCGCCACGCAGGCCTGTCCCCCTCTTCCGTCCACGAGCGCGTCCGCAAGCTCGAGCATGCGGGCGTGATCCGTGCTTACCGCGCCGAGCTCGATCCGCACGCGCTCGGTTTGGACGTCACCGCCCTGATCGCCGTCACGCCGCTCGACCCGAGCCAGCCCGACGACCTGCCGGAGCGTGTCGAGAGCTTCCCCGAGGTCGAGGACTGCTACAGCGTCGCCGGAGAGGCGAACTACATCCTGAAGGTGCGCGCGCGGACCCCCGAACGCCTCGAGGACCTGATCCGACGTCTCCGGGAGATGGGCGCCGTCCAGACGCGCACCACCGTGGTGCTCTCGATCCCGTTCGAGAGTAGGCCGCTGGTCCCGTGAGCCGGCCGGCCGGTCCCCGCCGGGACCGGCGGTGGAACCGACGATAGACTGCCGGCCGTGCGTCTGTTCAACACGCTCACGCGGCGCGTCGACGAGGTCGCCCCCGTGGACGACCGGCACGTCCGCATGTACACCTGCGGCCCCACCGTCTACCGTTACGCGCACATCGGGAACCTCCGGACGTTCCTGCTCGCAGATCTCGTCCGCCGCGGGCTCGAGTTCGAGGGCTACCGGGTCACCCAGGTCCTGAACATCACCGACGTCGGCCACATGACCGACGACACCTCCGATGCCGGCCGCGACCGCATGGACATCGCCGTCGCCGACGAGGGCCTCACGCCGCTCGAGATCGCCGAGAAGTACACGCAGGCCTTCCTCGACGACACGGCGAAGGTGGGTATCCAGCCGGCACACGTCTATCCCAAGGCGACCGAGCACATCGCGGAGATGCTCGAGCTCACCGATCGCCTCCTCGCCACCGGTCACGCCTACGAGGTCGGGGGGACGATCTACTACGACCTCCAGTCGTTCCCCGGCTACGGGAAGCTCTCCGGCAACACCCTCGAGCAGCTGCGGGCCGGGCACCGGCAGGAGGTCGCGGTCGATCCCGACAAGCGGTTCCACGCCGACTTCGCGCTGTGGAAGACGGCGGGCCCGAAGCGCCTCATGAAGTGGGACAGCCCGTGGGGCGACGGCTTCCCCGGGTGGCACGTGGAGTGCTCGGCGATGTCGATGAAGTACCTGGGCGAGCGGTTCGACATCCACACCGGCGGGGTCGACCTCGTCTTCCCGCACCACGAGGACGAGATAGCCCAGTCCGAGGGGGCGGTGGGCCACCCGGTCGTCTCGATCTGGGTCCACGGCGGCCACCTCCGTCTCACGGGTCAGAAGATGGCGAAGTCCACCGGCAACATCGTGCGCATCGGGGACCTGGAGGCGATGGGCTTCGATCCGCTCTCGTTCCGGTACCTCACGTTCCAGACGCGGTACCGGAGCGAGATGGACTTCTCGGAGGAGGCGATGCGCGCCGCGGACCAGCACGTGAAACGTCTACGCCAGCGCATGGCCGAGTGGGGCGGCCCCGCCCAGGCGCCCTCGGCCGCGGCCTCGGCGCTGGACGCTCGTTTCCGGGAGGCGGTGGCCGACGACCTCAACATGCCGCAGGCGCTGGTGGTCTTGAACGAGACCATCTCGAGCGACCTGCCCGGCGCCGAGCGGTACGCGCTCCTCGCCGCGTGGGACGCGGTGCTCGGGCTGGACCTCGAGCGCGACGCGGTCGCGGGCTGGGCTCCCACGGACGAGATGCGCGCCCTCGTCGCCGACCGCGACGCGGCCCGCGCGGCCAGGGACTTCGCGACGGCGGACCGGATCCGGGACCGGCTCGCGGCGTTGGGGCTGGAGGTCATGGATACCGCGGAGGGGACCAAGGTCCGCCCCAGGGTCTGATCCCCGAGCGGACCCGCTCAGTGGACGATCGTCAGCCCGCGCGGGGCGTGGTTGAAGCGCTCGGCGCCGTCCTCGGTCACCGCCACGATGTCCTCGATCCGGACGCCGAGCCGACCCGGCAGGTAGATCCCCGGCTCCACCGAGAACGTCATCCCCGGCTGTAGCGGTGTCGCGTTGCCGGCCACGATGTAGGGCGGCTCGTGCACGTCCATCCCGATCCCATGGCCGGTCCGATGGATGAACCGCTCGCCGAAGCCTGCCGCCTCGATGACCGCACGCGCGGCGGCGTCGACCTCCTCACACGGCAGGCCGGGACGGACGGCGTCGACGCCGGCCTGCTGTGCCGCCTGCACGATCGCGTGCACCCGGCGGAGCTCGTCGCTCGGCTCGCCTACCGCGACGGTTCGGCTGATGTCGGAGCAGTAGCCATCCATGTGCCCACCGATATCCAACACGACGGCCTCCCCCGCCTCGATCGTCCGCTCGCCGGCGTCGTGGTGCGGTGAGGCGCCGTTCGGACCGGCGCCCACGATCGTGAAGTCCACGGTCTGGTGGCCGTGCGCCCGGAGCGCCTCCGCCACGTCGCCCGCGACCTCCAGCTCGGACCGGCCCTCGAAGCGCATCGTGACGATGTCGGCGAACGCGGCGTCGGCGGCGGCGCCCGCCGCTCGGAGGCGCACCAGCTCGTCCTCGTCCTTCACGGCGCGGAGCAGCGGGATCGCCGATGCGATCGTCGTGAGGGTCGCCTCCGGCGCGGCGTGCTGCAGCCCGATCACGTGGGACGCCCATGCCTGGTCGCTGATCGCCAGCCGTCCGGACGACACCAGCCCGGCGGCGACCGCGTAGGGGTCGTCGCCGTCCGCCCAGCCGACGATGTCGAGGGCCTCGGCACCCGGAGCCGTCAGCGCCGCCGGGCGCTCGAGCGCCGGGACGAGGAGCACGGGGTCGCGATCGGGGGTCAGGACGAGCAGGGTCATCCGCTCGAGCGGCAACGGGTCGTAGCCGGTCAGGAACGCGAGGTCCGAGCCGGGGGTGACCAAGAGCCCGGCCAGGCCGGCCTCGGCCGCCTGGGCGGTTGCCCGCTCGATCCTGGCGCGCGATCCATCGAGGCTCATAGCTTCATCCGCAGGGCCTGGGGCACGACATCGAAGGTCGCCTTCGTGGCGCCGAGGATCTCGCCATCCGCCTCCATGGGCAGGGGCCGGTCGGCCTCGACCGTGAGCGAGCGCCGAACACGCAGCTCCTCGATGTGGTCGTGCGGGATGTGCTCGCCCCGGTAGATCTTCGGCAGCAGCGTGAACGCGTCCGTCTTCGGACCCTTGAAGATCAGGACATCGAGCACCCCGTCCCCCGGATACGAGCGGGGCGAGACCTTCATCCCGCCCCCGTAGTACTGCCCATTCCCGACCACCACCAGGAAGGCGGGGCCCTCGTAGACGCGGCGGTCCGCCTGCACCCGGACGGTCGCGAGGCGGAACCCCGGCAGGGTCCGCCAGAAGCTGAAGAAGTACTTCGACTGCCCGAACCGCGGCGACATGCGATCTGCCCGAGCGGCCACCGCGGCGCCGAGACCGGCCTCGGCGACGTTGACGAAGTACCGCGTGTCGGTCTCCCCCGACACGGTCGTGTACGTGACCGCCCCAACGTCCAGGGGGTACGTGTTGTCGCCCGTCAGGTGGTAGCAGGCGCGGCTCGCGTCCCCGGGCAGCCCGAACGTCCTGATGAAGTCGCTCCCGGAGCCGGCGGCGACGACCCCGAGCACCGCGTCGGGCGCGATGGCCACGCCGTCCGGACCCATCATCCCGTTCACGACCTCGTGGACCGTGCCGTCACCGCCGACGGCCACGACGAACCGGCTCCCCGCCTCGAGCGCCTCACGGGCGAACCGCACCGCATCCCCCCTGCCCTCGGTCCGCACCAACGTGTAGGGGAGGTCGCGGGCGCGCAGGGTCCGCTCGAGCTCCGGGATCTCCTCCCCGACGTGTCGCTTGCCCGCATGGGGGTTCACGATCACCGTCAGGGGTCCGTACGGACTCGGCATCGCGCGAATCCTACCGCCCGCGAGGTCAACGGACGGCGCTCAGACGCCCGTGTAGGCCACGACGCCCCGGTTCACGGCGATCGCAGCCTCGCGAGCGATGGCGCCGGTCTCGGCCGGGGCGACCTCGGCGATCTGACGCAGCAGGTCCAGCAGCTGCTTGCAGTTCCGCACGAAGTCTCCGGGCGCCATCGTCGTCTCACGCAGGACGTCCTCGAGCGGCTTGCCGTCCGCCCAGTGGAACACCGGCCCGGCGAATCCGTCGTCCAGCTCGCGGCACAGCTCCACCTGGTGGGCGTCCTCGGTCCGCCGGACCCTGGCCCACGTGGACCGCAGCCGGCGATAGCGCTCGGCCACCTCGGAGGTGGGCATGTCGCCACGCAGGGGTTCGCGCTCACGCGACTCGTACACGACCGTCGAGACCAGAGCCGCCGCCTCGGCGGGTGAGAGCCCCACGAGGAGCCCCTCCCCGATGGCCTCCGCGACGAGCACGTCGCCCTCGCCGTAGATCCGCGCGAGCACGAGTCCCTTCGGCAGGATCGAGGACCCCTCCACATAGCCGAGCTCCTCGAGGACGGCAAGCACCCGCTCGAACTGGCGCGCCAGCGTCTCGGTCCGCGTGCGGATCCGGCGCTCGAGCCCGCGGATCTGCCGCTCGAGCTCGCTCGCGCGCACGGCCCATCGCTCGTGCGTCGTTCGGTCGGGGCAGCCGTTGCAGGGATGCTCCTCGGCGAGCCGCTCGTACCGCGACGCCTCGCGTTCGGCGCGCGCGTCGAGCGCACCTCGCGACCGCCGCGGGGGCCGGACGTCCAGCGCGGCCAGGCGGGCCGCGAGATCGCGGCGGTACCGTGCGCTTCGGGCTCCACCCGACCTGGGGAGCGGCACCTTCGTCAGCACGACGGGCGGGTCCTCGAAGTCGCGGGCCGACAGGCGGAAGTACTTGCGGTCCTGTGCGAGCACCGTCGGCCGCCCCTCGCGGGTCGACAGGACCACCGCGAGCCCTCGCCGCTTGGCCCGCGGGACGAAGATCACATCGCCGGGGCGAAGGGCGCCGAGCGAGGACCGCACCGCGTCCGACCGTGTCCGCTCCCGGCCCTTGCGGGCCTCCTCACGGATGTCCGCCGCCTTCTCACGGAGCCGCCAGTACTCCCGGAAGTCCCCGAGGTGACAGCGCATCTGCCGCCGATATCCCTCGAGCGCCTCCGCGGAGCGCTCGAGCTGCCGATCGAGCGCGACCACTCCACGGTCAGCCAGGAACTGGGCGAACGACGAGTTCAGCAGATGGCGTGCCTGGTCACGCGTGTAGTTCCGGACCAGGTTCACGGCCATGTTGTACGAGGGGCGGAAGGACGACGTGAGCTCGTACGTGCGCGTCGACGCGAGCGAGGCCACGCGTTCGAAGGGCACCTGGCGCTGGTAGACGACGACCGCGTGCCCCAGGTCGTCGATCCCTCGGCGTCCCGCGCGACCGGTCAGCTGCGTGTACTCGCCGGGCGTGAGGATCTCGTGCCGCTCGCCCTGGAACTTCCACAGATCCTCGATCACGACGGATCGGGCGGGCATGTTGATGCCCAGGGAGAGCGTCTCGGTCGCGAACACGATCTTCACGAGGCCGGCCTCGAACAGCTCCTCGACGGTCTCCTTGAAGACCGGCAGCATGCCTGCGTGGTGCGCCGAGATCCCAGCGGCGAGCGCCTCGGCGAACCCGTAGAAGCCGAGCGTCCGCAGGTCGTCCTCGTCCATCCACGCGGCGCGCATCTCGGTGAAGTCGCGGATCCGCTCGGCCTCGTCCTGGGTGGTGAGTCTGACGCCCGAGCCCATGAGCCACTCGACGCTCCGATCACAGCCCGCCCGGCTGAAGACGAAGTAGATCGCCGGAAGCATCCCGTGCTGCGCGAGGGTTTCGACGACCTCCTCCCGGCGGGGGACGTAGACGCGCCGATGCCCCTCGCGGGGCCGAGGCGTCCGGTGGTGCTGCGCGGTTCCCGAGCCGCGGCGGTAGTACGTCTTGTACCGGACCTCCTCACGGTCCAGGGAGACGATGTACGGGTTCGGCATCAGGTGGCCGTCCTGCTCGACGTGCATGGGATGCAGCTCTCGGCCGATCAGGTAGTGGTGCTCGAGCGGGACCGGACGGCGCTCCTCGATCACGACCCGTGTGGCACCTCGCAGCGTCCCGACCCACTCTCCGAACTCCTCCGCGTTCGAGATCGTGGCGGACAGGCAGACCACCGAGACCGACAGGGGCAGGTGGATCAGGACCTCCTCCCAGACGGCGCCCCGGTACGGGTCCTGGAGGTAGTGGACCTCGTCGAGGACCACGGACATCAGCCCCTCGAGCGTGCGGCTCTGCTCGTAGAGCATGTTCCGCAGGACCTCCGTGGTCATGATCACGATCGGCGCCTCCGCATTGATCGCGTTGTCCCCGGTGAGCAGCCCGACCTTCGCGGACCCGTGCCGGGCGACGAGATCGCCGAACTTCTGGTTCGACAAGGCCTTCAGTGGGGTCGTGTAGAAGCACTTCCCGCCACGCTCCAGCGCGCGCTCGAGCGCGAACTCGGCGACGACGGTCTTCCCCGAGCCCGTGGGCGCCGCCACCAGCACGGACTCGCCCGCATGCACGGCCTCGATCGCCCGCACCTGGAAGTCGTCGAGCGCGAACGGATACCGCGCCGCGAAGCGCGTGGGGTCGGTCACCGGGTCAGTCTACGGTCGCCCTCGTGGATGGCCGGGTGGGCCTCAGCCCAGCCCGCAGGCGGCGAGGTGCCCGAGCAGCAAGCGGTCGAACGCCTCCGGCGCCTCGAGGTTGGTGAGGTGGCCGACACCCTCGAGCGTCTCAAGACGGGAGCCCGGGATCCGCGAGGCCATCTCGGCGCTCACCGCCGCCGGGATGAGCTGGTCCTCGGTCGAGGTGATCACGAGCGTGGGGACGTCGATCGAGGCCAGGTCGGGGGTGGAGTCGGGGCGCTCGGCCATCCCCGCGCTCGCCGCCGCGATCGACTCGGCCGACTGGTCCGCGATCAGCGCGCGGACCCGCTCGAGCAGATCGGCGGGGGCATCGGGGGCGAGGAGCTTCGGAGGATCCTGGATCAGGACGTTGCCCTCGGCTCGCAGCCGCGCGGCGAGGTCGAGGCGTCCCGTCACCCCCTCCGGCGTGTCGGCGACGGCCCGGGTGTTCGCGAGCACCATGCCGAGGAACCGCTCGCGGGCGCGCCGCCACAGCTCGAACGTCATGTACCCGCCGATCGACAGGCCGCACACGACCGCCCGGTCGATCCCCGCCGCGTCGAGGGCGGACAGCGCGTTCCGCGCGCCGGCCGCCATCGTCATGACCGGTCCGGCCGACGGTGTCCCTCCGAAGCCGGGATGGCTCGGGGCGACGACCGCCAGGTCGGGTGGCAACGCCCGAAGCTGCGGCTCCCACATCCGAGCGTCGAGCGGCCAGGCGTGCAGGAGGAGCAGGCCCTGGGTCACGGCTGTCCCGTGTCGATCACGGGCTGGTAGGTGCCGGCGCGCACCTGGACCTCGATGTAGTCCTGATAGCCATCGGCGAAGATGTCCTTCGCCAGGGCCGCAGCCTCCTTCGCGCGCTTGGCCAGCTCGATCGCCTGGTCCCCGCCCGCGGCCGCGGCGTCGGTTGCAAGCTTGGCCGCGTGCTCGTACACGCGGAGACCCTGGGCCATCCGGGAGCGCGCGTTGACGACGAACAGCGCGACCTCCGCGTCGAACCCCTTGCCGGCGACCAGCCCGGCGGCGTCGATCGCCTCCAGCTTCTCGGCCGCCGCCCCCGCCGCCTTCGCGGTCGCCTCGGCCGCCCGCTGCAGGTCGGTGGGCGTGCCCTGCCCATCGATGAAGGTGTTCAGCGCGTCCTCGAACTCGGGGAACGTGTCGTACCCGCCGGGGATCTCCGTGCCGACGGTGAGGAGCACCGGGTCGATCTGCTTCTGGTAGTCGGTCACCGTCCGGCGCAGCGAGGCCTGGAGCTCGCGCTCGCGGTCGGACTCCCGCTCCTGCGCGATCCCGTACCAGATGCCGAGCGCGCTCGCGATCACGACGACGGCGATCGTGGTGTACCAGAAGGCGCGGCGCTGCAGGAGCGGCGTGCGAACCGGCACGTACTGCGGCCGCGGGCCGCGCGTGACCGGCTTCGCGCCCCCCTTCGGCTTGCTCTTGCCCTTGATCGCCATCCTGCCCTCGTCACTTCCTCAGGAGTCGAGCCACGATGATAGCCGCCTCGTAGAAGAGCATCATCGGCAGCATCATCGCGAGCATGGTGTACGGGTCCGCGCTCGGCGTGATGAACGCCGCGAAGACCGCGATGGCGAGGTAGGCCCATCGGCGCCAGGTCCGCAGGGTCTGGGTCGAGATCACGCCGACCAGCGTGAGGAAGATCAGCACGATGGGGAACTCGAACGACAGCCCGAACGCGAGCGCCACGAGCATCACGAACGACAGGAACCGGTCACCCGTGAGGAGAGGGGCGAACTCCGATCCCGCGAACCCCAAGAGGAAGCCCAGCGCCCTCGGGAGGGTGGCGTAGGCCAGGTACGCCCCCAGCGCGAACAGGAGCACCGAGCTGGCCACGAACGGCACCGCCATCCGTTTCTCGCGTTGCGTGAGGCCGGGGACGATGAAGGCCCAGAGCTCCCACAGCACCACCGGCAACGCGATGAACAGGCCGAGGAAGACCACCACCTTCAGCTTGATGAGCACCGGGTCGACCGCCCCCATGAAGAACAGGGAACAGGCCTCGGTCGGGCGGTTCTGCGGCGGCACGGTGGCCCAGTAGTCGCAGTAGGGCTCGAGGAGGAGCTCGATGACGGTGTCGTAGAGGAGCCACCCGACGACCGAGCCGACCGCGATCGCCACCACCGCGATCACGAGCCGACGGCGCAGCTCCTCGAGGTGCTCCACGAGCGACATCGTCCCTTCGGGGTCTCGACGCTTCCTTCGGAAGCGCTCGGGGATCAGCCGCATGCGGTGGATGACTCCGTCAGGCCGGCATCTCCGGGCCGGCGGGGGCGCGATCCTGCGGGTCGCGAGGCGTCTCGCCGGGCGACGGCTCGGCGGCGGGTGTCTCGGTCGCGCGGCTCGGGGCCGAGGTACTCGGTGCGCTCGAACGATCCTGCGGCTCGTCGGTCAGGTCGACGCGGAAGGTCCGCTGGACCTCTCGGCGAGCCCGACGGATCTCGGCCAGGCCACGGCCGAGCGTGCGGGCCACGTCGGCCGCCGTGTCGGCCTGCGTCTCGTCGTCCGCCTCCGGAGCGGTGGCGACGTCCCCCCGCTCGGCGGTGGGGGCCGATGCGGCGGAGGCCGTCCCCACCGTCCGTGGGCTGCCGGAGCTCGTCGGTTCGCTCTCGTCGAGGCTGAGGTTGATGGTCTTCTTCACCTCGTCCTGCGCCTTGCGGAACTCGCGCAGGCCGCGCCCGATCGTTCGGCTGAGCTCGGGGAGGCGCTTCGGTCCCACGACGACGAGCGCGACCAGCAGGATGAGCAGCAGCTCCTGGGGTCCGATGTTGAACACGTGCGCCTCGACGGTCGGGGTCGCCCGTATCCTACCGCCGGGCTCGGAGCGGCCGGCTCACCGGCGCGGGGACCGGCTCCGGCCTCGAGCGTCGCGCGGGCCCGATGGGCCGCGCGCCTGTATCTCGGCCAGGACCGGCGCGAACTCGTCGCTCATGCGACGGACCGAGCGTCCGATCAGGAGCCCCTGGCGCACCAGGGCCACGAGCATCGCGAGCACCGCCATCATCGTCACCAGACCGACGGTCAGCCAGACGACGGCGGTGGTCGAGACGGCGAGGAGGGGGCCGGTCATGCCGGCATCGTAGCCGAAGGCGCTCGCCTACTGCTTGGCGAAGAACGCGTGGATCGATGCGTCGTCCAGGAGCGCGAAGTGGAAGTCGATCAGGTCGTCGATCGTGAACGCGGGCGCCTCGGGCAGCGGAGGGCGCGGGTCGACGTAGGACTCCTGGTCGAACAGCTCCTCGGTCATCGTGGTGCCGCGGCTGGCGACGTCCACGCCCGCCGAGACGAGCAGGGCGACGATCTTGCGGTCGGCCCGCTTCTCGACGTCGTCCATGCAGGTGGGGCAGGTGAAGCGGTAGGTCCCCTCTCGGCCGCCCCGCACGACCTGCAGCAGGATCGACTCGGGGCCCATATCCACTTCCCCGCAGCGGGGGCACGTCGTCCGGATGGTGGTCATGTCAACCGCTGTATCGGCGGTGGCCGGACGGCGCTTGAGGCTCGGCGGCCCGAAGGGGACTACCCTATCCGTATAGTTCTCGGGTCCTGCGCGCCAGCTCTCGAACACGGTCTTTCAGCTCGGGCGGGCCCACGACCTGTGCCGCCCCGGAGAGCCGCAGGACCAGGCGCTCGGCCCACTCCAGCCGTCCCGCGGGCATCGAGACCTCCAGGCTGCCGTCGGGGCGATCGACGGTCTCCTCGGTCTCGTAGTACTCGGCCACCCAGCGCGCATCCGGCCCGAGCAGCAACCGGACCTGGGCATCGGTCCCCCCCCGCGTGTAGAGCGGCCGGCCGGCGCCGGCGAGACCCCGGGGGTCGAACCGCTCCCCCGTCCTCTGCACCGTGCGCACCCGGTCGGCCCGGAACAGCCGCTCCTCGTCCGAACGATGGTCCCATGCCACCACGTACCAGTTGCCGATCGCGTGGAGGACCTCCTCGGGATCGATCTCGCGCACCGTCGTGGAGGCCGATGACGCCGCGTAGTACTCGATCCGGATCCGCTCGTGGGCGGCCGCGGCCGCCCGGAGCGCCTCCAGCGTCTCGGCGGTGCGGCCGCTGGCGGCCGCCTGGACCCGCTCGGGGAGTTCGCCCAGCGTCTGCGGTCCGAGCCCCTCGGCGAGCTTCGCGAGCGCGGAATCGAGCGCCGGCGCCTCGGGGACGTCCGGCATCGCCGCGAGCGCAGCCCCTCGGAGGTAGAGGGCGACGGCCTCGCTCCGGGTCAGCCGCAGCGGACGCCCGAAGTAGTCGGCCATCCGCACCCACACCCGTCCATCCTGGATGTCCACGTCGATGAGGTCCCCCGGGCCGTAGGGCGGCAGCCCCGACACGAACAACAGCTGCAGGTCCTCGATCAACGCCTCCTCGGGGACCCCGAACAGCCGTGTCACCTCGGCCAGCTCGGTCCCGGGGTGCTGGACGAGGTACGGGACGACGACGAGGAGGCGGCGGAGCCGCTCGGAGGCCTTCGGGGGCTTGCGACGCTCAGCCGGGGGCAAGCGTGGCCTCCAGACGGCGCACGACCTCGCGCCGCAGGTCACCGGGCTCCAGGACCACGGCGTCCGGTCCGAACGACAGGATCCAGGACGCGAGTCCCTCCCCCGGTCCGTTCGGGACGGCGACTTCCACCCAGCCGTCGGGTCGTCCGCGCAGGACCTCGGCACCCTGCAGCCCCTTCGTCGCCCACCACGCGACCTCGGGTGAGAACGCGATCGTCGCCCGTTCACGGGGTTCGCCCGGTCCCCACGGACCCACCTGGACGTGCTCGGCCGCGCGGAAGCCCCCCGGTGGCGCGCTACCCTCGCCCTCGTCGACCAGGTCGGTCGAGACGCGCGACAGGCGGAACGAGCGGATCTCGCCGCGCTCGCGATCCAGCCCGACCAGGTACCAGCTGCCGCCGCGGACGGCCAGACCGTACGCGTCGACCCGGCGCTCGCCCTCGACGCCACGCGAGGTTCGATAGCCGAAGCGCACGCGCCGCTGGGCGGCGACGGCCTCCGCGGCGGCCGTCAGCCGTCGGTCCGAGACGCCGTCGGTCGCGAGGGCGAACCCGCTCACCCCGACGAGGATCCCGCCCTGCGCCCCATAGAGCAGCTTGCGAACAGCCTCCTCGGCCGAAGAGCCCTCCCGGCCGGCGTGGGCGGCCACGAACAGTGCCGAGATCTCCTGCGGCGTGAAGGCGATCTCGGGCAGGTAGTACTCGTCCTTCGCGATGGCGTACCCCTGCTCGCTCTCCCACACGTCGGTCGCAACGACCTCGATCGGCACCCCGATGTCGCGGAGGATCCCCTTGTCGCGCTCGAACATCCGCTTCGCCGTGTCGAGGTCCTGCTGCTCGTAGGCCTCCGGCATCCGTTCCCGGATCTGGTCGAACGTCAGGGGCAGACGGGCGTCGAGCAGGAGCGCCACGAGGTTGACCAGGCGTTCGAGCGGCTGCATGCGTGCCGCATCATACTCGGGGCGTGCGCGCGACTGGCCCGGATCCATCGCTCGTCCGCCTGCGCCGCGGGACGGTGCTGCGGATCGTGTCGGCGCGCCGAGGGGCGGTCGAGCTGGTCGTCGAGGTCGAGGGCCGAGAGGCTCCCGCGCTCGCCTACCCGGGACTCACCGGCCCCGTGGCCCCCGGCGACGCGGTGGTGCTGAACACGACCGCCCTCGACCTGGGCTTGGGGACCGGCGGGATGCACATGATCGTGGCGGTCGAGGGCGGCCCGCCCACGGACCTCGAGCACGGCGGGCGAGTCATGAAGGCGCGCTACACGCCGCTCCAGGCGGCGGTCGCGAGCGTCGAGGAGACCCACCGGGAGGCGATCGAGCGCGCTCGCGGGCTCCGGAACGCCCCGGTGGTCTGTGCGCCGCTGCACTCGATGGTCGGACCGATCGCCGCGGGCGCCAAGGCGAGCGCCGACGCCCGCGTCGTGTACGTCATGACCGACGGCGCCGCGCTCGCCGGCGCGTTCTCCCGACTGGTGCCGAGCCTGCTCGAGGCCGGGCTGCTCGACGGCTGGATCACCGTCGGCCAGGCGTTCGGTGGCGGGCTCGAGGCCGTGACCATCTGGACCGGCCTGCTCGCCGCTCGCGAGGTCCTGCAGGCCGAGGTCATCGTCGTGGCCGACGGCCCCGGGAACCTCGGCACGGACACGACGTGGGGCGTGAGCGCGCTCGGATCGGGCCACGCGCTCATGGCCGCCAGGACGCTCGAGGGCCGGCCGGTCGCAGCCCTCAGGGTGTCGTTCGCCGACCGGCGCGAGCGTCACCGCGGGCTGTCGCACCACTCCGTGACGATCCTTCGCGACGTGTGCACCGCCGACGTCAACGTCGCCGTCCCGACCCTCGACGAGCCCCAGCGCACCGTCGTGTGGGATTCCCTGCGGTCCGCCCGGCTCGAGGATCGCCACCAGCTCGTGGAGGCGGACGGCCGACCCGCCCTCGCCGAGCTCGAGCGCAGGGAGGTCGAGGTCCACTCGATGGGCCGCGCACCGAGCGACGATCCGCCCTTCTTCCTCGCCGCGGGTGCTGCGGGGGTCCTCGCCGGAAGGATGGCCGCCGGGTCGCGCCGCTACCGGGAACTCAACCGCTAGCGTCCGCCGCGGCCACCATCGCGACGGCGGTGAAGCCGAACGTCGCGGGTGCCGTCTCGTCGGCCTCCTCGCCCCGTCACCGGACCCGCCCGCTCGGCGTCCGCCTCGCTCATCGCGGGCGGCCCGAGGCCGCTCACCGCGGCGGGGCGGCGATCACCCGGAGCAAGGTCCCGCGGATCTCCTCCTGGCTCGCCGTCACGGCGGCCTCGGCCTCCTCGCGCTCGGGACAGACGGGCTTCTCCTCGCGCGGCACGCACAGCCAGACGCCCTGGAGCGCGACGGACCGGTACTCGGTCCCCGCGACGCGGTACTCGATCGCGAATCCGGCGATCGAGTGGACGCCGGGGCCCGACGCCTGGACCCCGATCACGAGCTGGTAGCCGTCGAGCACGCCCGAGCCCGGCGGGATCCGGAACCCGTCGACGGGTGGGGGCTCGAGCCTGCCCTGAGGCGGATAGCCCGGCCCGAACGCGACGACCTCCTCCAAGGGTCCCAGCACGCCCGCGCCGACGACCTGGATGCCCTCGGTGGCCCCGATCGGGACCACGCGCTCGAGGACCGCCTCGTGCTCGGCGGTGTTCCACGGGAGGAAGAAGCCGAAGCTGGCCGGCTTGGCCGCCTCCCGCTTGCCGCCCGTCACCTGCGGCCCCGAGAGAGAGGCGTCCTGGAGCGGCCCGCCGGACGGCGTCATCGACGGCGCCGCCGCGCGTGCCGCGACGACCAGCCCGAGGACGGCGAAGACCACCAGGACCGGCCGAACGACGCGGCCGATGTCCGCGGGCGTCTCGAGCTCGGGCGGGAGCTCTCGGCGCGGCGGGCGGCGGTCGCGCTCGGAGGAGACGGTGCTGCGCCCCACGGCCGGAATCCTGGCCGCCGGGACCGCCCGATGCAACCACCGTTCGACCTAGGCCGGCCTACATGTGCGCGATGAGCTGCTCGACCCGGTCGTCCTGGGCGCGGAACGGGTCCTTGCACAGGACGGTGCGCTGGGCCTGATCGTTCAACTTCAGATGGACCCAGTCGACCGTGTAATCGCGGCGCTTCTGCTTCGCGTGGCGGATGAAGTCACCCCGGAGCTTCGCCCGGGTGGTCTGGGGAGGGTCGCGCATCGCGCGCTGGATCGCCTTCTCCGAGACCGCCCGCTCGGCCTTGCCGGCCTTCTCCATCAGCGCGTACAGGCCTCGCGTCCGGTTGACGTCGTGGTAGGCGAGGTCGAGGAGCGCGACCCTCGGCGAGGAGAGTGCGAGACCGTGCCGCTCGCGGTACCGGTCGATCATCAGCGACTTCGCCACCCAGTCCACCTTGCGGACCAGGCGTTCGGGCTCACCGGCGGTGAGCGCGTCGAGCGCCTCGCGCCACTCGCCGAGGAGGAGGTGCGCCTGCTCGTCCCCGCCGCGCCGGTCGAGGAACCGCGCGGTGCGCTCGTAGTACTCCTCCTGGATCTGGATCGCCGTCAGCTCGCGGCCGTTCGCGAGCCGCACCCTCCGCGTGCAGGTCACGTCGTGGCTGATCTCACGGATCGCGCGGATCGGGTTCTCGAGTGTGAGATCCCGCATCACCGTGTTCGATTCGACCATGCGCAGCACGAGGTCGGTGATGCCGACCTTCATGAACGTCGTCCACTCGTTCATGTTCGAGTCGCCGACGATGACGTGCAGCCGGCGGTAGCGCTCGGCGTCGGCGTGAGGCTCGTCCCGCGTGTTGATGATCGGCCTCGAGCGCGTCGTGGCGCTCGAGACGCCCTCCCAGATGTGCTCCGCACGCTGCGCGATGCAGAACTGCGCCCCGCGGGGACCGTGGAGCACCTTCCCGGCGCCGCACCACACCTGCCGGGTGACGAAGAAGGGGATGAGGATGTCGGCCATCCGGCCGAACTCGCCCTGGCGGGCGACGAGGTAGTTCTCGTGACACCCGTACGAGTTGCCCGCCGAGTCGGTGTTGTTCTTGAACAGGTAGACCTGTCCGCTGATCCCCTCCTCGTGGAGCCGGACCTCGGCGGCCGACAGCAGCGCCTCCAGGATCCGCTCCCCCGCCTTGTCGTGCGCGACCACGTCCAGGATCTGGTCGCATTCGGGGGTCGCGTACTCCGGGTGCGAGCCGACGTCCAGGTAGAGGCGGGCGCCGTTCTCCAGGAACACGTTCGACGACCGACCCCAATGGACGACCCGGCGGAACAGGTACCGGGCGACCTCGTCCGGCGAGAGGCGTCGCTGGCCCCGGAACGTGCACGTCACGCCGTACTCGTTCTCGAGCCCGAAGATGCGGCGGTCCATGCGTCGAGTGTAGGGCCGGGGTCCCCGACCGCGGGGAACCCCTCAGGACGCCTGGAGGGATGCGGCGACCTGGTCCTCGGTGAGCCGACGGAACTTGCGGCGGCCCGGGCGCGAGCGCTCGAGCACGCCGGCCTCGATCGAGGTGGCCTCGATCGCCCGCTCCTCGGCTGCCGAGAGCGCCTTCACGGCCTCGCGGACGGCCGTGTCCAGGTCCCAGCCCTCCCGGTACGCCTCGCGAACGGCAGCGTTGAGGGTGTCGGCGTGCCCGCCGATCGCCACCGCGCCGTGCTCGTCGTTGACCGTTCCGTCGAACAGGATGTGGTAGACCTCGTTGTGCCCGCCGTCGTCGGCGACCTCCGCCACCAGGATCTCGACCTCGTACGGCTTCATCTGTTGCGTGAAGATGGTCGAGAGCGCCTGCGAGTAGGCGTTCGCCAGATCCCTGGCCCGCACGTCCTCGCGGTCGTACGAGTAGCCCCGCATATCAGCGAGCCGGACACCTGCGATCCGCAGCTCCTCGAACTCGCTGTACTTCCCGACCCCGGCGAACGCGATCCGATCGTAGATCTCGCTGATCTTGTGGAGCGTGGCGCTCGGGTTCTCGGCCAGGAACAGGATGCCCTCCCCGTACTCGAGCCCGACGACGGACTTGCCGCGTGCGATCCCCTTGTGCGCGAAGTCCGAGCGATCCTTCATGAGCTGCTCGGGCGGCACGTACGGCATGAAGCTCATCGCGCGCGCTCCTGCAGCACCGCCTGCGCCGCAGCGGCGACGTCCGCGTCGGGGACATCCTCGGCACCGTCGGCGGTGATCACGACCACGTTGGGGAAGATGCCGCGCGTGGGATCCGGCCCGCCGGTGGCGGCGTCGTCCTCGGCGGCGTCGATCAGCGCCTCCACGGCCACGCGCAACGCCTCCTCGCGCATGAGCCCGGGGCGCCAGCGCTTCTTCAACGAGTTCTTCGCCGGCAGTCCGCCCGAGCCGGTCGTCTGATAGTCATCCTCCTCCCAGCGTCCGCCGGTGGCGTCGTAGTAGAAGATCCGGCCCTCGCGCCGGCGCTCGTCGTACCCGCCGAAGAGCGGCACCACGACGAGCCCCTGCATGGCCGACGGCAGGTTCCCGCGGATCATCTGCGCCAGCCGGTTGGCCTTGCCCTCGAGCGACAGCCGGTCGCCGGTGATCTTCTCGTAGTGCTCGAGCTCCAGCTGGAAGATCTTGACGACCTCGACCGCCTGCCCGGCGACGCCGGCGATGGCGATCGCGGACAGGGCGTCAGCCGCGAAGACCTTGCGGATCTTCGCATCCGCGATGAAGTTGCCCGAGGTCGCCCGTCGGTCGCCCGCCATCACGACGCCCCCGTCGAACTTGAGACCGAGGACCGTGGTGCCGTGCGGCGCTGGCACATCCGAGGTGATCGAGCCGTGCGGCAGCAGGGCCTCGGGTCGCGTTCGGGCCACCAGGTCGAAGAAGCTGGGGTTCGCCCCGATCGGCAGGTCACCGAGCGGGTGGTCCAGGGGTTCGCGGCTCACTGGCCGCCCTTCTGGACGTAGCTCTTCACGAACTCCTCGGCGTTCTCCTCGAGGACCGAGTCGATCTCGTCGAGGATCTCGTCCATCTCCTCCTTGAGCTTCTCGCCCTTGGCGGAGACCGTGACCTCACCGGCGTCCTCGTCGGCGCCGCCGCCGGAACGCCGGGTCGTCTTCTTCTGCTCCTGCTCCTGCGGCACGTCGTCTCCTCCGGTCGGTAGCGAGATTCTACCCGTGGACCCGGACACGGCCCCGCGGCGCGGGCTCCCCTCGGTCAGGACCGGAGGAGCTCGACGAGCGTGGCGGGGTCGGACGCTTGGTCCAGGATCGCCTCGACGTGGGCGCGGGTCCCTCGCAGTGGCTCGCGCATCGGCACGCGCTGGAGCGCCGCCTGACCGGTGTCGAAGATGATCGAGTCCCACGAGGCGGCCGCGATCGCCTCCGGGTATCGCTCGATGCACCGGCCGCGGAAGTACGCGCGCGTGTCCTCGGGTGGCTCCATCACGGCGCGGTCGATCCGCTCGTCGGACACGAGGCGCTCGACCTCCCCCGAGGCCGCGAGGCGGTGGTACAGGCCCTTGTCCCTGCGCACGTCGTGGTACTGGAGGTCAACGAGGCGGAGCTTCGGGTCCGACCAGTCCAGGCCGTCGCGGGCCCGGTAGCCCTCGAGCAGGCGGTACTTCGCGACCCAGTCGAGCTCCCGGTGCAGCGACAGCGGCTCCTCCTCGAGCGCCGAGAGCACCGACTCCCAGCGCTCGACGACCTCCTCGTTCTCGGCGCTCGGATCCTCCTGCTCCACGTACTTCTTCGCGCGCTCCAGGTACTCCCACTGGACCTGGATCGCGCGGAGCCGTCTCCCGTCGGCCATCCGCAGCTGCGCCGTGCAGCTCAGATCGCGCGACACCTCGTGGAGCGACGCCACCGGGTTGGCCAGCGAGAGGTCGGGCAGGTACTCGTCCTCGATCATCTTCAGCACGAGGGCCGTGGTCCCGACCTTGAGGAAGGTCGCCACCTCGCACATATTCGCATCACCGACGATCACGTGGAGGCGTCGGTACTTCTCGGGATCGGCGTGTGGCTCGTCGCGGGTGTTGATGATCGGCCGCTTCAGCGTGGTCTCGAGACCGACCTCGGCCTCGAAGAAGTCCGCGCGCTGCGAGACCTGGTACCGGTGGTCGCCCCGCTCGTCCCAGGGCGCCTCGGCCCCGAGCTTGCCGGCGCCCGTGAACACCTGGCGGGTCACGAAGAAGGGCGTCAGATCGCGGACGATGCTCGCGAACGGGGTGGCCCGGTCCACGAGGTAGTTCTCATGGGTCCCGTACGAGTTC